>CAIKZY010000098.1 GCA_903832025.1 uncultured Actinomycetes bacterium | reverse complement strand
GAGCACAGGCATGATGATCGACACCATTGGCACAGGCGCACTAGTCATCGCCGGTCCCGAATTCCGCATGTGCCAGCACGCCGGGCCACGTCGCAATGGTGCGCTTGAGGAAGTGCGCATCGGAAACCTGCGCGGTGTGACCCATGCCACGGCGGACATATGCGTAGCCCAGACCGTGGGTGCGATACACCAGTCCGCCAGCGCCCAACATCCGATCCAAGAGCGCACGATCAATGGACTTGGGCACCGGCCGCCAGCCGCCGACGGCGCGCAAGTCCTCAGCCGACAGGCACACCGTGCCGCCGGCAACAAAATCGCAGTACTCGTTTGCGCGGTACTCCGGCCGCCATACGGTCACATCAGCTGATTCCACGCGGATCCAGTCCAGTGTCTTGCCGACAATCTGCGCACCAGAGACCGTTCGGGCCAGCACTAAGTCCCAAATATGCGCAGGACCGTAGATGTCATCATCGTCAACTTTGGTAATCAGGGCTCCATCTGCCATGTCACAGGCCATGCCCATCGCCGCCCCGAACACAACATCCCCGTCAATACGCACCACCTTGTGCGGGAACGGAAGTTCGGCTAGCTGCGCGCTGATCCCGTCATCGAGCTGCTGTGGACCGTGGAGCGCTACCACCAATTCCAGGCGTGGATATTGCCAGCGGGCAACTTGGGAAAGCACCGACGATAGGTACTGCGTGCGGTGCGTGAGCAGGACAGCACTGACCGAGGGCCAATCTGCCAGGGCTGCCTGAGGCGTCCATGCGCGCAATGCCTGACGACTGGCGCGCACCGAAGCTGCGTGCACCGACAGCAGCCGGTCCTGCTGCGCCGCTTCGGATCGGTGGACTGCCCACTGATCATGGTCCACCGACGTGACGGGGTGCTGCCCGGCCTCACTGGATGGCAGGACATCGATCCCGCACGCAGTGAGCTGATGGCCAAGTACCGAGGGGAAGTTCTCCGGCGCATACACCGCTGTCACCGAGGTGAGGGCGGACACGTCGGCAGCGCGCAATTCCCCCTGGCAGGAAACCGATCCGAAGACCCACCGTGAGCCCACGGACTCGGCTCGAACACTGGTGGCGGTGTTGATGCTGCTTCGACCCATTGGCCGGTGGACGCGCGGATCGACGTCGACCTGGTGGGCGATCCCGCCGACCACCCATGGGTTTGCCACCTCGACAACCCTGAAGTGGGTATCGGCCACTGTGGGAGAATCGGGGCCAGTGACGATCAGATCGGTGGTGCGCAAATGCTTGTCGTTTGGGTGGCCCGATCCGGCCGTCGCCCGGAAGTGCCCTGCGAATGAACGGGCTTGCATCGGTACGTTCGGTGCCACGCTGATCAGCTCTCGGTCACCTGCCTGATCCATCGGGACCAGGACTCGATAGGCCGCGGATAGCAGCAGGGCCGGATCAATTGGCCCTCCAACCTTCAAGCGCACTTCAGCTCGCGATCCCCGATCGTCAACTGAGAATGAGACGATGCCTGACAGCCGTGCCGGGCCGAACCAGCCTGAGGGCGCAGAACGGGTAGCAAGTTCCACGTGCAGTTCTTCAATATTGCCAACGCCGACACTGCTCACAGCCAACTCGGCAAGGCTTTGCTCGTCCAGGCAGCGCACCGACCACCGCCGACCGCGGCGGCGAACGCGCACGCCGAGAGGCAATGGGGCTGACACGCTGCCAGCCTAGCCGCGCGGACTAGCCCAAACGCCCTAGGAGTTGCTTCGCCATCACGATTCGCTGCACCTGATTGGTGCCCTCGTAGATCTGGGTGATCTTCGCATCACGCATGAATCGCTCGACCGGCCAGTCCTTGGTGTAGCCAGCACCACCGAGAACCTGCACGGCATCGGTAGTGACCTCCATGGCCACATCGGAGGCATAGCACTTGGCCGCTGCTCCAAAAAATGTCAGATCATCGTCCCCGCGCTCGGATTTGGCCGCTGCGGCGTATACCAGCTGACGCGCCGCGGTGACCTTCATCGCCATATCGGCGAGCATGAATTGCAAGCCCTGGAAGGCACCAATGGCTTTGCCGAATTGCTGCCGGTCCTTGGCGTAATTCACCGCCACGTCTAATG
>CAIKZY010000097.1 GCA_903832025.1 uncultured Actinomycetes bacterium | reverse complement strand
AGGTCGATTGCTGAACCTGGGCAACGCCACCGGCCACCCTTCGTTCGTGATGAGCAACTCCTTCACCAACCAGGTGCTCGCACAGATCGAGTTGTTCACCAAGCTCGACCAGTATCCGCTGGGCGTGTACACATTGCCCAAGGCCCTTGACGAGAAGGTCGCCCGACTTCACCTGGACGCACTGGGCGTCGGATTGACCGAGTTGAGCAAGCAGCAGGCTGAGTACCTCGGGGTAGATGTGGCCGGGCCCTACAAGGCCGATCAGTACCGGTACTGAGTACGCAGGTGGCCCGCCTCATCACTGAGGCGGGCCACCTGCGTGTTCGGGTGCGGCCTGCGTCCTGTTTCGCGCGAGGAGATGTTTGCGTCATTGCGAGCATCAAGTGCACGCGCAGACAGTGCGGGTGTTCTTGCCTGCGATGCCAGGACCACTCGATACGACACAATCGCTCCATGGCCTTCGTCAGCGTTGTCGATGTCGGTGATCCTCGTCTTCGCGATTACTACGATCTCACCGACGTGGCCCTTCGCAGCCGTGCTGACCCTGCCGCAGGTATCTACATCGCCGAATCTTCCAAGGTGTTGCGTCGTGCATTGGCGGCCGGGCACCAGCCACGATCAGTGCTCGCGCTCGAGCGTTTCGCCGATGACGTTGCCGATCTAGCGCAGTCGGTGGATGTCTTTGTGGGCACAAGCCTGATGCTCGAGCAGATCACTGGTTTCAATGTTCATCGCGGTGTCCTGGCAGCCATGCATCGACCGGTATTGCCAAGTGTTGATCAGGTGATCTCCGGCAGCACGACCATTGCGGTCCTGGAAGATATCGTCGACCACACCAACGTCGGTGCCGCGTTTCGGTCCGCTGCAGCCCTTGGCGTGGACGGGATTTTGATCACCCCACGCTGCGCTGATCCCCTGTACCGGCGCAGCGTGCGCGTTTCGATGGGTGCTGTCTTCGATGTCCCGTGGACTCGCATCGATCCGTGGCCATCGGGTGTCCTTCAGGACGCTGGGTTCACCACCGCGGCTTTTGCCTTACGTAAGGACGCGGTCAATCTCGATGAGTTTGCGGCCAATCGACCCAAGCGCGTGGCGGTAGTGCTGGGCACTGAAGGCGATGGACTGTCCTGGGAAACGATTGCCCGGTGTGACGTTGTCGTGCGAATCCCCATGGCGGCATCTATCGACTCGCTGAATGTGGCGGCTGCCTCAGCAGTGGCATTTTGGGCTCTGCGGAACTGATCGACTACCGGATTCCAGCGTTGGGCGTAGCGCTACACCACGCATTGCGCGATGTCCGCCAGCATGGCGTCGATGCGGGCACCGAATCCGGCATCAAGGCCATGCTCGACGGTGCCGGAGTTGATCAGGTCAACCCAGGTGTCGATGGCAATCCCCATGGCCACGACTCGCTCAGTGGTTACCTTGGGCATCGTCGACCAGCCGACCTGATCGCCGACGCTCACGCGCATCATCGCGCGAGGTTCTTGCACGCCCAGGACCAGTTGACTCCAGGCCCCGGATTGATGCTCCACCTGGCACCGTACGGTGCCGCGGCGATCCACGCTGGCATCGGCCACATCCACCACGTCGCCCAGGATTGGGACCAGAAGGCTGAGCGCGTGCGGCCCAAGGTCCCACAGGCCACCGACCTCACCGCGCCAGTTCCCGGGTGCAAAACGACTTCCGGGGGCATCGATGTCGAACGTCCATTCCACGCTTGCTGCTTGCCACGGGTGTTCCTGGCATTCGTGCACCCACCGCGCTTGTTGGGGCATGAACCTATGGGTGAAGAACACCAGGGTGGACAGGCGCGCCCGGCTGGCTCGAGCGGCGATCTGTGCACTTGAGGCGGCCTCGAGGGTCACTGGCTTTTCCAGGAGGAGGTGCTTTCCCGCATCGATGGCCCGCAGTGCGATTGGGCCCTGCGCTTCAGGTGGCACGGCGATGGTGATGGCGTCGCAGGACCCCAGGAGTGCATCGAGGTCATCGGTGCCCGGGCACCCGAGCTGCTCTGCGGCAGCGCGCGCCTTGGCCAGATCACGCCCCCAGATGCCGGCCAGCATGACTCCAGAGGCGGTCGCCACGGCCGGGGCATGAACGCGCGTTGCCCAGTAACTGGTCCCGACGACCCCGACGCGAATGCTCATGAGTCCATCATGGCCCCTCCCGGAGCATCAACCCCAGTGCATGAATTGGCCCAACGGTGTGAAAGCCAGCCCTGAAGTGGCAGCATGGGTGCATGGTCGCCCCACTTCGCGTCTTGGTCATTGACGATGATGCTGCGTTGTCGGAGATGCTCGGCATCGTCTTGATGGGGGAAGGCTTTGATCCGGTGTTCTGCGTCGACGGAGCCAAGGCGGTGCAGGATCGAAGAGACGCCCAGCCGGATGTGGTGCTGCTGGACCTGATGCTCCCAGGCATGGACGGCATTGACGTCTGTCGCGCTATCCGCGCCGAATCAGGCGTACCCATCGTCATGCTCACTGCCAAAGGGGATACCGCTGATGTCGTGGTCGGCCTCGAGGCCGGCGCCGATGACTACATCGTCAAGCCGTTCAAGCCCAAGGAACTGGTGGCACGCGTGCGCGCCAGGGTCCGCAAGACCGATGATCAGGCACAGGAGCAGATTCGGGTGTGCGATCTCGACATCGACATCGCGGCCCACACGGTCTCGCGCAATGGAGTGGCCTTGGCCCTGACCCCGCTGGAATTTGACCTGCTGGCATGCCTCGCCCGAAAGCCAGGCAAAGTGTTCACCCGTGAAGCGCTGCTGCAGGAAGTGTGGGGATACCGCCACGCGGCCGACACACGGCTGGTCAATGTTCACGTTCAACGTCTGCGCGCCAAGGTCGAACATGATGCTGATCACCCGGAAATCGTCCTCACCGTTCGCGGCGTGGGCTACAAGGCAGGTCCTGCGTAGTCCATGAGATTCCTGCGCATCCTGGGCGCACCATTCCTCGCACTGTCCCGGGCGTGGAACCGGTCGATCACATTTCGCATCACGGCGATGATGCTGTTGCTGTCTGTCCTGGTGATGACGGTGCTGGGGATCTCGCTCCTGAACAGAGTGACCAGTGGCCTGCTCGATGCCCAGCAACGCGCCGCCCTGAGCGAGGCGAGCATCGGACTTGCTGATGCCCAGCGCCTGGTAGCAGCAGCCGGCACAGGATCGGCAACGTTGTCACCAAACCAGATCGTGGACACCCTGCTGAGTTCCCTGGCCACGCAGTCTGGCAGCCAGGGGCAGTTTGAGGTCCTCCTGCTTTCCGCTGATGCTGCATCGGGAGCACCGGAGCGGGGGACGAATCAGGTGTCGGTTGAGTCAGTGCCGAACTCGCTGCGGGCAACGATGCGCGGAACAGAGCGCCAAGCGTGGACGTACACCACGATTCGCTACCTCGACGGTTCCAGCGAACCTGGCTTTATCGTCGGGTCGCCGCTGGCGATTGCATCAATTGGCTCGTATCAGCTGTGCTATCTCTTCCCCCTCGCCCAAGTCCAGCAGACGTTGGACGTGGTGCGATCGGCGGTCATCGGCACGGGGTTGGTGCTCATCGGTGTCCTGATCTTCATTGCCTGGCTCGTCACACGTCAGGTCGTGCATCCGGTCAGACGCGCAGCGGCCACGGCCCGTGAATTCTCCGCGGGAAACCTCGCCGAACGCATGCCAGTGCGCCACGACGACGACTTGGGTCAGCTCGCTGCCTCGTTTAATGACATGGCTGCCAGTATCTCCGAGCAGATTCGCCAACTGGAGACCTTGTCTCAAGTGCAGCAGCGCTTTGTCTCGGATGTCAGTCATGAACTGCGCACACCGCTGTCGACGATTCGGATGGCTGCCGACGTGATGTTCGAGGAGCGCTCGCAGTTCGATCCGTCCACCGCCCGCGCCGCCGAGCTTCTGCAGACGCAGATTGATCGTTTCGAGGTCTTGCTTTCAGATCTTCTGGAGATTTCACGATTCGACGCCGGTGTTGCGGTCTTGGACAACGAGACCATTGACCTGCGCGCCCTGGTGACCAAGGTGGTCGAGGGGTCAATTCCGCTGGCGGATCGGCTGGGAACCAGTGTGCGCATCTTCGCCGCTACGCATGACTATCGAGTCGACGCCGACTACCGACGCATTGAACGCATCCTGAGAAATCTGTTGGACAACGCGATCGAACACTCAGAGACACAGGGCGTCGATGTCCTGATGGCGGTCAACGACACAGCGGTCGCTGTGGTCGTGCGCGACTACGGATCAGGGCTTCGCCCAGGCGAGGCATCGCTGGTGTTCAATCGGTTTTGGCGTACTGATCCGGCCCGGGCCAGGACGACGGGTGGCACCGGACTGGGGCTGGCGATCGCACTTGAAGACGCGCGCCTGCATCGCGGATGGCTTGAGGCGTGGGGCCAGCCAGGCAAGGGCGCGAGCTTCCGGCTCACCTTGCCCAGGCGTGCCAAGGGCACCATCGTGGAATCCCCACTCCCGCTGGATCCTGATGAATCCGACCACGGCCCACTCCTGCTGGATTCCAAGACCGTTCACCTGAGCATGGTTGCCGGCAAGGCCCCGCGCACGGTGGTCATCGAGACAGGCAAGTCCCGATGAGACGTCCAGCGATGATCGTCATCACCGCCGCAGCGCTGGCGGTACTGAGCGCATGTGCCAATTTGCCCGGCTCGCTGACCGCTACCGTGCCAACCAGCGGGCCGATTCGCCTAGGGCCCAAAGTCAATGGACAGGGCAATGCCCAGATCGTTCGCGTCATTGCCCGTCCTCCTGAGCCGGGCATGACGCCAAGTCAGATCGTGCAGGGATTCCTGGATGCCTCGGCTTCATTTGTCGATGACCACGCCGTGGCACGTGAGTATCTGTCCGCATCGGCGGCAGCAACCTGGGACCCGTCGGCCAGTGTTGGGGTCTACGACGGTGCCTCCAGCCTGGTGGCCCACGGCGATGTCATGACGTTCGCGGCGCCGGCCTACTCCACGATCGCTGGCAACGGTGCATTCACCCTCGCCCCCACCGATCAGAATCTCATTCGTACCTTCCACCTGGTCCGCGTAGGAGCGGAATGGCGCATCGCCCAATTAGCTCAGGGACTCGTGCTGTCCCTGGCCGACACCTCTCGAAGTTTCTTGCCAGCGTCGGTGTACTTCTACAACCGGGCATCGACCATGCTGGTGCGGGACCCGCGCATGGTCCCGGCAACGGTCACCGATCAAGTGACTGCCCTGATGCAGATGCTGCTTCGGGGGCCAAGCGCCGCACTGGCAAACAGTGTGCGTAGTGCGCTGCCGACAGGCTCGCGACTGCTCACCAGCAAGGTAGCGGTCATCGCGGGAGTAGCGCAGATTCACCTGTCCGGTTCGACTGGGCTGCTGAGCCCCAGCCAGCAAGTCCAACTGGCCAGTCAAGTGGCCTGGACCCTGCGACAAGCGCTGAATGTCGCTTCGATAACCATCACGGTCGGAGGGCAGCTCATTCGCGTTCCGGGCACGGGGCAACCGCTGCCGCTGTCCGGCTGGGCGGCAGTGAGCCCGGGCGGTCCGATCTCCATCAGTGGTCCATACGTGGCCACGTCGGCGGGAGTGGTCACCCTTGGCCGCGGTGGCATCCGGGCCGTTGCCGGGCCAGCAGGCCGCGCTCAGTACCACCAACTTGCTGTCAGCACTGTTGGATCAATGATCGCCGGGCTCACCCCTTCCGGATCGTTGGAGCTCAGTGCGATGACTGCAGGGGCTCCGGTGGTCACGGCCAAGGTTCAGCCATCTGGAAGCCAACTGGCTTTCGCCTCAGACGGAGAGCTATGGCTGGTCACCGCCGATCATCGACTGGTAGCGGTCAGTGCATTAGGTGCGGTGCGGGAAATCTCGGTCGCTGGGCTCCCGGCTGGAGCCGTGCTGATCTCAGCGGTTCCGGCAGCCGATCGTGCCAGGGCGGCATTAGTTGTCCGTATGGGAGCGCAGTTCGGGCTGTACATCGCCAGCGCCGAGTCCGCCTCGGCTCGAGGTCGCATTCAACGTCTGACGTTCCCGCACCTTGCTTCACGGGAACTGACGCAGGTTGTCTCTGTGACATGGACCGGAGGACAGTTGCTGCAGATCCTTGGCACCTCCAGCATCGGCGGTGCCGGGCTGTTTGAACTCGACCTGGGCAACAACCAACTCATCGGCATGGGCGCACCCAACGTGACCCATCAAGCCGCTGGTGCGGTGGGAAGATACTCGATCATTGCCACATCCGATGCCCGGCTCTTCGAGCTGAAGCAAGGCGCATGGATCCCTGTGGGAAGCGGCACCTGGCCGGCATATCCCAGTTAGCACTGGGATTGCGGGGAAGTGCTAGGGCTGCTCGAGCAACCGTTCGTTCCAACCCTTGGCGACCGCTTCGGTGCGCGATCGCGCTTGCAGTTTCTCCAGAATTGATCGCACATGATTTTTCACCGTGTTCTCGCTGATGCCCAAGCGGGAGGCGATCGCCCGATTCGAGCTCCCGTCCGCCATAGCAGCAAGTACTTGCGACTCACGCGCGGTCAGTCCCGCCGACCACTCACCTGCGCGCCGGGAGTTGGCGCGCTGCAGGTCGCTGTGAGTGAGGTCGGCAAACCACGCATCCTGTCGTCCATCCCGGCCGGCGATACCCAGGCGAAGGACGGGTGTGATGATGCGAAAGCCCACCGACTTGGCAACTGCGGCCGAAGCATCGTTGCCCACGACAGCCCGCCAGGTAATGACCTCCAGCCCCCATTGGCGCAATGCCCATGTGCACACCAATCGCACGGCGGCCGTGGCCAGCCCACGCCCGCGATGTCCTGCCTGAACCATGTACCCGATTTCGGCACTGCCGGCGCCATCTGGTCGCAGGCTCACCGTGCCCAGCCACTGGTCTGCCCCGTCGGTGATGAACCAGGTCGGCTCCGCCCACCACCCGGAGTCGGTGACCTTGGAATGAATGAACACCCGGGCATCGTCGATGCCGTAGGGGACCGGAACCTGGGTGTACTGCTGGATAAGCGGATCCTGACATCCGGCGGCCACCTCAGCGGCGTCACTGGAGCGGGGCCGACGCAAGGTGATATTTCCGTCGGACAGCACAGGTGGAGTAGTTGGGGCGGTGGCCACGTGGGCAGTGTGGCACGCCAACTACGATGGGGGTGGGTCGTGGCGACCCGACCCGCGGGTGTCGCGCGCAGCGCGAGCGTGGTCTCCTCTGCCGAAAGGGCGCAGTTTCGTGGGCGTGCTTGACAAGATCCTCCGTGCTGGCGAGGGCAAGACGTTGCGCCGTTTGGAGGCGCTGAAGGATGCCGTGAACTCCCTGGAGTCTGAGTTCACCTCCATGACCGATGCCGAGCTAGCCGCACTGACCGAGGAATACCGCAAGCGGTACCAAGGCGGGGAAACGTTGGACGACTTGCTTCCCGAGGCATTCGCCACGGTCAGAGAGGCAGCGCAGCGCACCCTTGGTCAGCGTCATTACGACGTGCAGATCATGGGTGGAGCGGCCTTGCATCTGGGCAACATCGCGGAGATGCGCACCGGTGAGGGCAAGACCCTGGTGGCCACCTTGCCGGCATACCTGAACGCGCTGACCGGCAAGGGCGTGCATGTAGTCACCGTCAATGACTACCTGGCCGAGCGCGACTCCGAGTGGATGGGCCGGGTGCACCGCTTCCTCGGGCTGAGTGTCGGGGTCATCTTGGCCCACATGACGCCCGATCAGCGCAAGGTTCAGTACGCCTGCGATATCACCTATGGCACCAATAACGAGTTCGGCTTTGACTACCTGCGCGACAACATGGCCTGGAGTAAGGATGAACTTGTCCAGCGTGGGCACAACTTCGCCATCGTCGACGAAGTTGACTCGATCCTGATCGATGAAGCCCGCACCCCGCTGATCATCTCCGGCCCGGCAGACCAGGCCAACGAGTGGTATGCAGAATTCGCGCGTATTGCAACCAAGCTTCGCATCGACGAGCACTACGAGGTCGACGAGAAAAAGCGCACCGTAGGCGTGCTGGATCCAGCGATCGATGTCGTTGAGGACGAGTTGGGCATCGACAACCTGTACGACACGGTCAATACCCCTTTGGTTGGCTTTCTCAACAACGCCATTCGCGCCAAGGAATTGTTCAAGCGTGATCGAGATTACGTGAACATCGACGGGGAAATCCTCATCGTCGACGAGCACACCGGGCGCATCCTGTCCGGGCGCCGTTACAACGAGGGCCTGCATCAGGCAATTGAGGCTAAGGAAGGGGTTGAGATCAAGGCCGAGAATCAGACCCTGGCCACGATCACGCTGCAGAACTTCTTCCGGCTCTACACCCGACTGTCCGGCATGACCGGTACGGCCATGACCGAAGCCAATGAGTTCTCGCAGATCTATGACCTCGGAGTGGTGCCGATTCCGACCCATCGACCGGCACAGCGCATCGACAACGCGGACCTGATCTATCGAACAGAGGAAGCCAAGTACGCGGCAGTGATCTTGGATATCGCGGCTCGACACGCGAAGGGACAGCCCATCCTGGTTGGGACGACCAGCGTGGAGAAATCCGAATTGGTGTCCGCGATGTTGCGCAAGCATGGAGTGCCGCATGAGGTGCTTAATGCCAAGTACCACGAGCGCGAGGCAGCCATCGTCGCCCAGGCCGGCCGCAAGGGTGCGGTCACCGTTGCCACCAATATGGCTGGCCGTGGCACCGACATCATGCTCGGTGGCAATCCCGAGGCCATGGCTGCAGCGGCGCTGGCACAGCAGGGGCTGTCGCCGGTAGATGATCAGGAGGCGTATGAGGCAGCCTGGCCCGCGGCACTCCAACGCGCCGAGGCTGCTGTTGCTGCTGAGCATGACGAGGTGGTCAGCATTGGTGGCCTGTATGTGCTCGCCACCGAGCGACATGACTCCCGACGGATTGACAATCAGTTGCGGGGACGCTCAGGTCGCCAAGGCGATCCTGGTGAGACGCAGTTCTACCTCTCGCTCGAAGACGACCTGATGCGGATGTTCAAAGCCGACATGGTCGATGCCTTCTTGCGTCGATTCAACGTGCCAGATGACGTGCCCATCGAGGCCAAGATGGTGTCCAACGCCATTCGGTCCGCGCAAGCACAGGTTGAGGCGCGGAATTACGAGATTCGCAAGGACGTGCTGAAGTACGACGACGTACTCAACCGCCAGCGACTGGTCATCTACGACGAGCGGCACCGGGTCCTGGCCGGTGAGGACATTCAAGATCAGGTCCGCGAGTTCCTTGACGCAACTGTTGAGGGATACGTGCGCGCGGCAACTGCTGATGGATATCCCGAGGATTGGGACCTGGAGACCTTGTGGACGGCCCTGAAGCAGCTGTATCCGGTCGGCGTGAGCATCGCCGAGCTGGAGGAGGAAGCCGGTGCGCGGTCAGGGCTGAGCCAGGACATGCTCGTGGCTGAGCTGAAGACCGATGCGCAAGTGGCCTACGACGATCGCGAGGACGCCCTTGGCGAGGATGTCACGCGCGAACTGGAGCGTCGAGTGATCTTGTCGGTACTGGACCGAAAGTGGCGCGAGCATCTGTATGAGATGGACTACTTGCGCGATGGCATCGGCCTGCGCGCCATGGCTCAGCGGGATCCACTCGTGGAGTACCAACGTGAGGGATACGACCTGTTCACCGCGATGATGGATGGGATTAAGGAAGAGACTGTCGGCTACTTGTTCAACGTTGACGTGCAAGTGGAAGCTCCGACGACCGATCAGCCGGTCGCAGGCATGGTGGGGGACGGGGTCCCGGAAATCTCCGCGCCTGGGCTGACTCCGTCACGACCGTCGCACATGGAATTCAGCGCACCGGCGGAAGATGGTGGTGTTGAGCGCGGCGAGCTTGATGCTGGCGGGTTCGTTGACGTTGATCCCGGCGCTTCGCGCGCCGAACGACGTCGCGCTGAGCGCGAGAATCGCAAGCGCAGCTAGCCAACGCTTGGCCCCGATAGCAAGGACGCTAGGGCAGGGGACCTACGGTGGTGTGGTGAGCGACCGACTGAGCGCGATCGATGCGTCCTTTTTGTACCTGGATTGTGATGCGACCCCCATGCACACCGGCAGCGTGTTGCGCTTCGCTGCGCCGGGCATCGCGTATCAGGACCTGATTGCTGCCGTCTCTCAGCACATTGGGCAGTCCCCCCGGTATCGACGGCGTGTTCGCGAGGTGCCACTGCATTTAGGTCGGCCGGTGTGGGTCGATGACGAGCGATTCGACGTTGAGTTTCATGTCCGCGCTGCGACATTACCGCGGCCTGGCGAGCGTGCACAGCTCGATGAATTGGTGGCACGCCTGCTCAGCCGGCGCCTTGATGTGGATCATCCGCTGTGGGAGATGTACGTGGTTGACGGCCTGGCCGATGGCGGCGTGGCGGTCATCACCAAGACCCATCAGGCGATGGTCGACGGGTCCGGGGCGTTGCCCATCGAGCAGGCACTGTTGTCCAGCGCCCCGGGGACGCTGGTGCAGCGCAGCGACGCATGGGAACCTCAGGCAGAGCCGGGGGCCATTTCGTTGGTCGCCCAAGCGGTCTCCGACTCCATCACCGGTCCCGCCGGTGCTGTGGATGCGGCACGCTCATTGGTGGCCGATGTGGGCAGCGTAGCCAAGGCAGTGGGCGGGCGCGTGCTGTCGGTCGCCACAGCTGCAGTGCATGTGGGGAGCGCGGCCGAGTCCAGCCCACTCAACGTGCCAATCGGTCCACAGCGTCGGTATATGACCGCTGACTATCCCCTCAATGCGCTCAAGCAAGTGCGAAGCGCCTTCGACGTCACCGTCAACGACGTGGCCTTAGCGGTGATCGCCGGTGGGCTTCGATCATGGCTGATGCTCCGCGGCAGGCCCATGGTGGGTGCTGCGCAGTTGCGCGCGATGGTGCCGATGAGCACCCGAACGTTGAACCCGGATACCGGCAGCAACTTGTCGGCGTTCTTGATCAACCTGCCAGTAGGCGAGCCCGACCCGATCATTCGGCTGCGACGAATCGCCTTCGAACTCGGGCAGTTAAAGGATGTCGCACAACTTGTTGGCGCGCAGTCACTGGTGTCTCTGGCCGGATTTGCCCCACCGAGCCTGCATGCCTTATCGGCGCGATTGACCGCCAGGTTGACCAAGCGCGTATACAACCTGGTCATTACCAATGCGCCTGGTCCGCAGGTGCCGTTGTTCCTCGGCCAGGCCCAGTTACTGGCCTCGTACCCGTTTGTCACACTCACACCGAATCAAGCCTTGGCGGTGGGCTTTACCTCCTACAACGGCATGATTCATATGGCGCTGACCGCCGATCGTGAGGCAATGCCGGACTTGGATGACTTGATGAGTTGCCTGGCCGACTCCCTGCAGGAGTTGCATGATGCAGCAGAGGGGTATCCGGGCTCGGTGAGCCCGTGACCAAGCGGGCACTTGTCCTTGGTGGGGGTGGACTACTCGGGGGAACCTGGGCCGTTGGCGCACTGTGTGCGCTGGCTGAGGCAGGGGTAGATCCCAACGGGATGGACCTAGTGGTCGGCACCTCTGCCGGTTCGGTGCTGGCAGCACTGCTTGGCTGCTGCGTCACCCCTGGGCAAGTACTCGACCACTACCGAGGGCAGGAGGCAACTGCCGGTCCTCTGCGCGGTGTGCAGTGGGATCCGGCCACGGCTGCCGGCGGTGCCCGACCGTCAATGCCTAAGGCAATCACTCCTGGTTCCCCGCGATTGTTCGGCACGGCCCTGCTGCATCCACGGCAGCGGCCGACGACCGCCGTGCTGTCTGCGTTGCTGCCTGAGGGCAGGCGGGGCCTTGAGCCGGTCGGGGCGCTCATTGAGGCCGTCAATCCAGAAGGCGGGTGGGCGCCCAGCCCTGGCGTATGGGTGATCGCGATGGACTACGCCACGGGGCGGCGAACGGTCTTCGGTCGAGCCGGTGCGCCGCTGGCACCGCTGTCGCAGGCGGTGATGGCGTCCTGCGCCATCCCGGGATGGTTCGCCCCCGTCCACATCGGCACCCGTTCGTTCGTCGATGGCGGAGCAGTGTCCGCGACCAGCATCGACGTCGTGGACCATGCGGGCATGGACGAGGTGTACGTGATTGCGCCGACGATCTCCATGCATCCTGACCAGCCGTCGAGCGCGTCAGCTCGACTGGAGCGCACATGGCGCCATCAGGTCACCCGACACGCGCAAGCCGAAGCGCGCGTGGTGGAGAAGACAGGCGCGCGAGTGTTCATGATCGGTCCAGGGCGTCACGACCTGCAGACGATGGGCGCCAACCTCATGGACGCTCACCGACTGGAGATGGTGCTGGAAACTTCCTTGCTGACCAGCATCCAGCAATGGCAGCAGGTGCTTGGCGATTAGGCGACCGGTTACGGATGCTCAGTGAGCCAGGTGACGCCAAGCCGCTGTTCCTTTGCCAGGTAGCGCTCGGTTTGCGCCTTGGCAAGTTCCTCGACCTTGCCCCCGATCAGGGGGATTCCGGCCTTGAATTCACCTTCGATGTCAATGACGCACTCGTCACCGTCGGGTCGCAGAAACATTCGACCGCTGAAGGTTATCGGCGCGGAGAACTGCACGTGAACACTCACGGTGCAGGAACCATCGCCGGTGGCTGCCGGCCAGACTTGTGTCTCGTCAACTGTGAGCGTCTCGCCGATGAATCGCGTGGCATAGTTGGGCACGTCCGCTGGCAATGTGCGACTGGAAGTCACAGTCTCGATGCCATCGGAGGCGACAGTCACCTCCGAATTCGAGCGTATGGCGCCGGTGCGCTCAGCTCGAAAGGCGACGAATTGCGGATCGGTGAGCATCTGGCGTACCTGATCGCAGGTACCGTGGTAGCGCTGCGTCGCCTGCAACTTTGTGCTCATGGCCCATTCTCCCTTTGTTTGGGGTTAGCGTAGTCAATGCAGCCAACAACCACGTATGACGAATAGGGACGACGTGACTGAAGCAATGCAGTCCATCGATGCACTGGCGGCCTCGATACCGGATACCAATTTGGCCATCGCAGTGCGCCGCTTCTTCCGGTACACGGCCCCTGAGGACATCGCCGGCAAGACAGCACAAGATCTTGCCCGAGAAGTGACCTGGTTCATGGCAATTGCTGGCACTCGCGCACCGGCAGCACCACTGGTCACTGCCGAGCAGGTCGGCTCTCAGTTGCGGCTGATCCTGGTCAATGACGATATGCCGTTCCTGGTGGACTCCGTTGCCGGTGCGCTCGCGGCCAATGGTCAGGTCGTGGACCGGATTATTCATCCCCAGATGGTCGTGCGACGTGACGTGGATGGCCGGCTCATGGAAGTCCTTGACGTGGACGTTGACGAACCGGCGGCAGCTTCAGCGATTGCCGAATCATGGATGCTCATCGACGTCAACGGCCAGTTCGACACCGCGCAGCGAACGGCGCTGGTGACCCAACTCGAGCTGGTGCTGTGCGATGTGCGAGCCAGCGTGACCGACTGGCACGCCATGCGAGAGCGGGCGCTGGATCTCAGTGCGGACCTGCGCCGTTCAGGTCCGGCTTCACTTGATCCCGATGAGGCTGTTGAGGGCGCTGACTTGCTCGATTGGCTCGCGGATAACCACTTCACCTTCTTGGGCTATCGCCGGTATCAACTCGGTGACCACGACGGTCTCGAGGCCCTGTCCGTGATGCCCGGCACCGGACTGGGACTGTTGCGGGAATCCACGGTGCCGCGAACTCCCACATACGCCGTTCTTCCGCCGGTGGCGCGCGCAAAGGCCAAGGAGCCTCGCCTCCTGGTTCTGACGAAGGCGAATTCGCGTTCGCGCGTGCATCGCACGGCCTACATGGATTACGTCGGCGTCAAGACCTTTGATGACGCCGGCAACGTCACGGGTGAGCATCGGTTCTTGGGCCTGTATACCGCCAGCGCATATGCGGATACGGTCACGGCAATCCCGGTGCTGCGCCAGCGCTTAGAGCAGGTCATGACTGCCTTGGACTTGGTCAGCGGCTCGCATGCAGCCAAGGACGTTCAGGCATTTGTTGAGACCTATCCGCGTGATGAGCTGTTCATGACGCATGCGTGGCAGTTGCAGGAGGTTGCCGAGGCGGTTCTTCGCCTCCAAGATCGCCGGACGACCAAGGTGTTCTTGCGAGGTGACGATTACGGTCGATTCATATCCGTGCTGGTCTACTTGCCTCGCGACCGATACACCACTGAAGTTCGCCAGCGCGTCCAGCAGTACCTGACTGACTGCTTCTCGGGGGTGTCCAGCGAATTTTCTGCCGCGGTCGGCGAGCCGATACTTGCGCGCCTGCACTATGTGATTCACCTTCCCAGCGGGGCTGATGTTCCCGATGTCGATATCGAGGTGCTTGAGCGCAACGTCGCGCAATTGACGCGATCGTGGAGCGATGAGTTCGCTCACGAGGCAGAGGTGGTCTTCGGGCACTCCGCTGCCCAGGTGATCAGCGAGTACGCATCGGCATTCACCGATGCCTACAAGGAGCGCCACGACGCGGTGCAGGCGTGCCAAGACGTCCGCCTCCTGCTGGGCATGCAGCCTGGACAGATCAGCGTTCGCCTCACGCGCGATGACCAGTTGCGACTGCAGGTGCTTCGGGTGGGCTCAGCGATGAGCCTGTCGAAGATCCTCCCGATTTTGCAGCATCTGGGCGCAGAGGTTCTCGAGGAGCACCCGTACGAAATCAGCGCTACAACACGGCCCGAGGCGTGGCTGTTGGATTTCGTGATCGAGGTGCCCGGGCTTGACGCAGTGGACGTGCACGTGGCTCAGCGTGTGCAAAGTGCATTTGTGGCCTGCTGGGAGCAAGAGTGCGAGAGCGATCGATTCAACTCGCTGGTGCTTCAGGCTGGTCTGACCTGGCAACAGGTCGTGATCGTTCGTGCCTACGCCCGGTACATGCGCCAGATTGGCACTTCCTTCAGTCAGGAGTACATCGAGCATGTGTGCTGCTCCCACGCTGACATCACCGCAGATCTCGTCGCACTGTTCGAAGCGCACCTTCACCCGGCGCATCGTGACACCGTGCGTGCACAGCAACTGGAATCGGACATCGCGGCTGCCCTGGATCGGGTGGTCAGTTTGGACCACGATCGGATCCTGCGAACGATCTTCCGACTCATACAGGCAACCGTGCGGACCAGCGCGTATCGAGGTCAGCCGCATTCCCCTTCGGCCCTTGCCCTGAAGTTCAAGGCGCAGCACCTTACCGAGCTTCCGGCGCCACGGCCCTGGGCTGAGATCTGGGTGTATTCCCCGCGAGTGGAGGGTGTCCACTTGCGATTCGGCCCCGTGGCGCGCGGCGGACTGCGCTGGAGTGATCGTCGGGAAGACTTCCGGACCGAAATCCTCGGTTTGGTCAAGGCACAGGAGGTTAAGAATGCCGTGATCGTTCCCGTCGGCGCCAAAGGCGGGTTCGTGCCCAAGCAGCTACCCGACCCCGATGGTGATCGCGCGGCGTGGTTGAGCGCGGGCCGGGCGGCATATACCGAATTTGTCTCCGCGTTGCTCGATGTCACCGACAATCTCGTGGACGGCAGCGTGGTTCCTGCGGCTGATGTGATTCGTCGTGATGGGGATGACCCGTACCTTGTGGTCGCAGCGGACAAGGGAACCGCGACCTTCTCCGACCTAGCGAACTCCATCAGCGCCAGGTTCGGATTCTGGCTCGGTGACGCATTCGCATCTGGCGGTTCAGCGGGCTATGACCACAAGGCCATGGGAATCACCGCCAGGGGAGCCTGGGAGTCGGTCAAGCGCCACTTCCGAGAACTGGGGATCGACACCCAAGTCAGTCCTTTTACCGTGGTGGGAATCGGTGACATGAGTGGTGATGTGTTCGGTAACGGCATGCTGCTGTCCCCGCACATTCAACTCGTGGCCGCTTTCGACCATCGAGACATCTTCTTTGACCCCCACCCCACGCCAGCGGCATTTGCCGAGCGCGCGCGACTGTTCGCTTTGGAGCGATCCAGCTGGGCAGATTTCGCGCCGGAGGCGCTGGGTCCGGGCGGTGCGGTGTACTCCCGAAGCGCCAAGTCAATTCAGATCACCGGTGATATGCACGAGGTTCTGGGAATCGACGCGAACGTTGACCATCTGACACCGGCAGAGCTGATCCATGCGATCCTGCAGGCACCGGTAGATCTGCTCTTCAATGGCGGCATCGGTACGTACGTGAAAGCATCGAATGAATCCGATGCTGACGTTGGCGACAAGGCAAACGACCTGATTCGCGTGAATGGTTCGCAACTGCGGTGCCTGGTCGTTGGCGAAGGGGGCAATCTCGGGCTGACTCAGCGAGGCCGCATCGAGGCAGCTGCCCTCGGTGTCAAGGTCAATACCGATGCCATCGATAACTCAGCCGGAGTCGATACCTCCGACCACGAGGTCAACATCAAGGTGCTCCTGGATGCGATCGTGGCCACTGGCCAGCTCGGCATGGACGAGCGCAATCGGGTGCTGCAGGAGATGACCGACGAAGTTGCCGCTGCAGTCCTCGCCGACAACTACGACCAGAACGTGGTCCTGGGCAACGCCCGTGCTGGCGCGGTCTCCCTGGCAGGTGTGCATCAGCGGATGATGGCCGATCTGGCCGCCCGCGGTGAGCTGGATCGTGCGCTGGAATTCTTACCCGACGATGTGGAGATGTCTGTGCGCCGGGAGGCCGGCACCGGACTGACATCGCCGGAACTGTCGGTACTGCTGGCCTATTCGAAGATCTCACTCGCCGACCAACTCGCCGAATCAGCGATTGCAGCCGATGCCTGGGCGCACGAGCCATTGACGTCGTACTTCCCCCAGCGGCTGCAAGCCGCGTATCCGCAGCAGATCCAGACCCACCCGCTGCGAGACCGCATCATCACCACCGTGTTGTGTAATCACCTCATCAACATCGGCGGAATCACCTTCGTGTTCCGGGCCATGGAGGAGACCGGCGCGTCGGCGGCAGAAGTCGTTCGGGCCGCCGTCGTTGCCGACACTGTCTTCGCGATCGGTGCTACCTGGACGGCGATCAATGCATTGGATAATCAGGTTCCGGTCGCCACTCAAACCCGATTGCACATCGAAGCTCGACGACTCCTGGATCGTGCCACTCGCTGGTTCTTGCAGTCGCGGGGAGCCACCTTGAATGTTGCAGAAGAGATCAACCGACTTCGCCCGATCATTGAACAGGTGGGTCCGCTGGTGCCTGGCATGCTCCAAGGCGCAGAGCAGCGACGCCTGCACGTGCAGGAGCAGGAGCTGACTGAGCGGGGGGCCCCGCCTGATCTGGCGGTGATCGTCGCCAGCGGCCTGGATGTCTATGCCCTGCTGGATATCGCCGAATTGTCTCGGACGACCGGTCAATCGGTGGAGCAGCTTGCGCAGTTGTACTTCACTGTCGCCGAGCGCTACGAGGTCGATCGGTTGCTGCTGGCCATCAGCTCCCTGGGGCGAGCCGATCGCTGGGGTGCCATGGCACGACAGGCGTTGCGCAGTGATCTGTACGCAGCAGTGGCTGCCCTGACCGGGCTGATTGCCGGTGACGGGGGGTCCCACCGTTCACCGAATGAGCAAATCGCTGACTGGGAAGCGGCGCACTCGGCAGGTCTTGGCCGCGCTCAGTCGACCTTGCATGAGATCAGCACCAGCTCGGTGGTGGACCTGGCGACGCTTTCGGTCTCGCTGCGGGTCTTGCGTGACCTGGTTGCCCAGGGCAGTGCCACTGCAGGACGCTAGCGGGGTCGATCGTCCAGATCTGGCCCACATGGGCGGTGCGCTGCGGGCGGGAAGCACCCGCCTAGCATGGTGGCACTGGCCATGGAACGTGCCAGCACCGCCAACATCCTGGAGTAGTTCGTGAGTTTGCCCCCGCTGGTGACACCGGCTGATGAATTGACCGTGGACGAGGTGCGTCGATACAGCCGCCACCTCATCATTCCTGACGTCGGCATGAGCGGACAAAAGCGCCTGAAGAACGCCAAGGTGCTGTGCGTGGGAGCCGGCGGGCTCGGCAGCCCGGCACTGATGTACCTGGCCGCGGCCGGCGTGGGCACCTTGGGCATCGTGGAATTCGACACCGTGGACGAGTCAAACCTGCAACGACAGATCATCCACGGGCAAAGCGATGTCGGCCGCTCCAAGGCCGACAGCGCCCGCCAGAGCGTTCGCGAGATCAACCCGTTGATCACGGTGAACATTCACGAGACTCGACTTGACTCCACCAATGTGATGGACCTGTTCGCGCAGTACGACCTCATCGTTGACGGCACCGACAACTTCGCGACCCGTTACCTGGTGAACGACGCATGCGTCTTACTGGACAAGCCGTATGTGTGGGGATCGATCTATCGATTCGACGGCCAGGCAAGTGTGTTTTGGTCCGCGTATGGACCGTGCTATCGGTGCCTGTACCCCGAGCCGCCGCCGCCGGGAATGGTGCCATCGTGTGCAGAAGGCGGTGTGCTTGGAGTGCTCTGCGCCTCAATCGGGTCTATTCAGGTAACTGAGGCCATCAAGGTTCTGACCGGCATCGGCGAGCCCCTGGTCGGACGGTTGATGATCTATGACGCGCTGGAAATGACGTATCGGACGGTCAAGATCCGCAAGGATCCCAACTGCGCGGTGTGTGGACTCAACCCAACGGTCACTGAGTTGATCGATTACGAGGCATTTTGCGGAACCATCTCCGAAGCCGCCGCTGACGCTGCCAAGGACTCCACGATCTCGGTTGTGCAGTTGAAGGAAATGCTCGATCGCCGAAACGCAGGCGAGGAGGACTTCGTGCTGATAGATGTCCGCGAGCCAGGGGAGTTTGAGATCGTGAGCATCGAAGGCGCGATTCTGATCCCCAAGGGTGAGATCCTGGATGGATCGGCTCTTGCCCAACTGCCTCATGACAAGCGCATCGTGCTGCACTGCAAGGTTGGTGGACGCTCGGCTGAGGCCCTAGCCGCGGTGAAGTCGGCCGGCCACTCCAATGCCGTCCACGTTGGCGGCGGCATCTTGGCGTGGATCAATCAGATCGAGCCGGACAAGCCGGCGTACTAGATCCGTGGCATCCGGTGGCTATCGGCGTCCTGCCCGTTTACCAGGCAGGCCATGAGTGCACCAACGGCATGACGCACCTGCGCAGGGCGCGCAAGCCCATTCACCCACTGGCCGACGTGGTGCATGGTGTTGGGTCCGCGATCTGGTGCCCGTGATTCGGTGCCCGTGATTCTGCGCCCGTGATTTCGTGGCAGCGCTCCGATGCCGGACCGCATGGGCTTACGGAGCGACGAAGCCCTCTCGCTTGTGGGAACCGTCGCACATCGGCTTGTTCGCGGAATGTCCGCAGCGGCATAGGTACACCTTGTTGCCCTCCTTGACGACCTCTCCGGAGCTGTTGAGCACCGTGCAGGCACCGTCGACTTCAAGAGGGCCATTGGCCTGGGCTGTGATCGTGATTTCGCTCATGACCTCAGGCTAGGGCCTGAGATGACTGCGTGGGTCCTAACCGGCAATCACGTCGCCATCAGGATTGCTGACAGCCACGCCGAGCTCAGATAGGTAGGCAACAGCGGCATCGAGCTGCTCCTGTTCCCCGGCTAGGTCCAGAACCATCCAACCGGTGTGCTCTTGAATGGATGCACGGCGAATGTTGGGGATGACCTCGAATTTACGAACCAACTCGTAGATCACCGGCTCGGTTGCTGGACCCTCTGGGAACGTCAGCCGGACATGCAGGTGCCTCATGGCAGCATTATGGCCTACAGGGCTCCAGTTCGGGACAGCCAGTTGAAGCACCAGTAGCCGGGAATTGTCGGTAGCCAGAATGTCACCAGCCGGTACATCAGTACCGCGGACACGGCTACTCCACCATCAAGGCCAGCGGCGACCAGACCTGCGGACAGTGCAGCCTCCACTGCGCCCAGACCACCAGGAGTGGGTGCCGCCTGGCCAATCGTGGCGCCAGCCAGGTACACCACGGCGATCACCGCGACGGATTTATGCCCGCCGAAGGCCTCGACGCAGGCATACAGCACGCCGATGTAGGCAAGGTTCAGCAGTACGATGCCGCCAATGCCCTCAGCTAATTTGGCCGGCCGTTGGGCGACGGTCAGCAATCGCGGACCAACTTCTTTCAACGTCGGTCCCAGTCGAGTTCGGATGATGCGCCGAATGGATGGCACTGCCAGCAGCCCGAGCGCAACCACCGCCAGTGCGACCACTGCGATCACCGCGGCTCGAGGCGGATCGAACGTGAAGTCCTGCTGCGTCCCGGCAGCAATGCCGAATCCGAAGAGCAGGAACAGGTGAAAGATGAACGCCATCACCTGGGCAACGCCCACGCTCGCAGCGGCGAGGGCAGGGTTCAAGCCGGCACGTTGAAGGAAGCGCATATTGATTGCCACCGCGCCCAACGTGGGTGGCGACACGAGGGCGGCGAAGTCGCCCGCAACCTGGGCAGCAACCGTTCGGTGCAACTTCAGATGCTCGGGAACGAATCCGCTCAACGACCATGCAGCAGCCAGGTAGGTCATCAATGAGCACGCCACGGCCGCGGCGACCCACCACCAGTTCGCCGTGGTGATCAGTTGCACCAGGTTCACGTTTGCCAGTTGGGTCAGCAGCACATATCCGGCGATCGTGCCGAGCACGATCATGACCATCGTTCGCGGACGAACTCGGCGTAGTTCGATCTGCTCCACGGGAGCGTCCGGCCGGATCTCCGCAACTGCATCGCGCAACGAGACCAGCAGTTTTCGGTGCTTGCGCAGGCGAGAGCGAGTTCTTCCTGACAGCGCCACTCGTTGCAGCACCGGCAATGAGCGACTCAAGCCGACGGCTCCGAGCACCTGGCGGCCGGTGGCTACCGCTCGGTCCACGCTGGTGAGCATGGCCAAGGTCACCAGCAGTTCGGCAATGTCGATTCGCATGGCGACGTCGCTTGCGGCGACCTGCCCTGTGGTGCTGCCTGTCAGCCACACACTGCCATCGCTGGCGCGCAGCATGTTCTCCGCGCTCAGTGCTCGGTGAGATATCGAGTGCTCATGCAAGGTGCGCACGGCGCGCCACGCGCCCTCAAGGTCGATGTCGCCCAGGTCGTCGCAGAGGGCGAAGCTTGTGCCTTCAACCAGTTGGTAGGCAAGCAGGCAGGAGTCGGGACCGATTTCTGCAGACATCAGCAGACGTGGCGTTGGCGCTCCGGCTGCCTGAGCGGCGTATGCCAACAGGGCAGCATGATCAAGGGCCGGGCGCATGCTGACGGTGGCCCGGGTGGAGTCCTCGCGCAGACGAGCCGCATTCCACAAACTGGTCAGCAGCCCGGCACCCTCCAGGTCACGATCAAGCACGGTGACTCGGAGGAGCTCACCGCTGCGTGTAGTGGCGACATACCGGCGGCCACGGCTGGTGGTGCGCACGGCACGAAGGGTGGTCACCGGATAGCCGCCACGATCCAAGGTCGCGGCTATCTGATACCCGTTCGGCCGGGTCGTGGGAGTGCCGAGGGCGTATCGGACCGCCAGCCCTACCGCCCAGCCAATGACCAAGGACAGCGCAATTCCGGCCAAGGCGATCTGCGAACTCACCACGGTGACGGTCACCAGGGATCCGATAACCACGATCGACAGCACGTTCCACGGACGCCGAAGCATTAGCCGAGTGACCGTCACGAAGGCCAGCAAGCCGCCGAGGATCGGGGCTGTGGACACGCTGTGGGCGCTTGGTGATCCGGCCAGGGCGGCGATCAGGCGCGCGCTTGCGGAATTTGCCACCAAGGTGGAAATGGCTGTCAGGAGCACGATGGTGATCAATGCGGCCAGTAAGGCATCGAACAGCTGTCGCACGCGCTTGAGCACGATCAAGGTGATGGCTGCGGCAATGGGCAGCCCAAGAGTGCCGATCCCGCCGATGATGTTCAATGCCAGCACGATGGGGCTGGGGAGCAGTGAGACTCCGGTTGTGATGTCGGTACCCAGCCCGGCGGTCGTGGACGTGGCGGCCCATGCCACGACCACCACGGCAACAGCGATGCCCAGGGCAATCACCAAGCGCAGCAAGTCCAGGGGTCGCCGAAGTCGCGGATTAACCACCCCGTCCTCGATGACTTGGGTGGAGTCCCCAGGCGCGGTGCTCACCTGCAGATGGTGTCAGAGCCACGTGGTACCAATGCACCATGGGGATGGGTATGTCGCACTCGGCGCAGTTGGATCTTTCTCCGCTGCCGCTGCAGGCACCGCCGGTGCTCGATGCCCAGCAGCAGGCCGTCGTGGAGCACTGCAGCGGTCCGCTCCTGGTCCTAGCCGGTCCTGGGACGGGCAAGACGACCACGATCGTGGAGTCCGTTGCCGCTCGCTTGACTGGGTCACAGCCGCTCCTGGCTTCCCAGGTGCTCGTTTTGACCTTTGGCAAGAAGGCGGCCGAGGAGGTTCGCAATCGGATCATGGGCAGACTCGGTGGCGGTCTGGTCCCTCTGGTGGCCACGTTTCACTCCTTCGCGTACGGAGTGGTTCGGGCTTTAGCCACCGAATCCGACCCGTTGCCGCGGTTGCTGTCCGGTGCGGAGGAGGACGCTCGCATTCGCGAACTCATGCTCGGCTCCGTGCAAGATGAGTCGATCACTTGGCCAGATGACCTGGGTGCGGCCCTGTCCACCTTGGGGTTTGCCAACGAGGTCCGCGCCGTCTTGGCTCGCGCGGCGGCTGCCCACCTGGATGGGGCTGGACTCCAGGCGTTAGGCCACCAGGCGGGAATGCCGGCTTGGGCGGCGATCGGGATGTTGGCACAGCAGTCTGATCAGGTTGCAGACCTGGAAATCGTGATGGATTACACCGAACTTCTTGAGCAAGCATTGTCGCGGCTTGACACCAAGGCCGGTCGTGAGCTGGCATCGAGTTTTGCAGCCATTTACGTGGATGAGTACCAAGACACCGATCCTGTCCAGGTCGCCTTGCTGTCCCGTCTGGTCAATGAACGAACGTGTCTGGTTGCCGTCGGCGATCCAGACCAGTCCATCTATGCCTTTCGCGGCGCGGACATCAGCGGCATCTTGACGTTTCCCAACCAGTTCCGCACGACATCGGGGGAGCCTGCCCCGACGATCGCGCTGCGCAACGCACGTCGGTTCGGAGCCGGGATCTCTGCGGCCGGGAGAGCGGTTCTTGGGACCACATTGCATGCACACCTGCCTGCTGAGGCTCAGCAGCAGCATCGTCATCCTCGCGTTGTCCAGGATGATCCTGCAGATGTGCCTGTGCGCATGTGCACCTTCGACTCTTCGAGCGCACGCGCTTCCCATGTGGCACGCCAGATTCGCATGGCCCGCGTGGAACAGGACATGCCGTGGTCGCAGATGGCCGTGCTCGTGCGTACCAGTGGGCAGCTGCGCGAGATGCAGCGTGCACTGACCGCAGATGGCATTCCGGTCCACATTGCTTCCGATGAAATTCCACTGGCGCAGGAGCCGACCGTGGCGATCCTGCTTCAAGCCCTGCAGGCAGTGGCCCATCCGCAGCGGATAACTTCGTCGGTTGCCGGGGATCTTCTCATTGGACCACTGTGCGGCCTGGATCCGGTTGACGTGCGACGGCTGTCTCGAAGTCTGCGACAAGGTCGGCGGGTTCCCGGAGTCCCAGGCGTGGTTCCTCAGTCTGCTGTGCTGCTGTGTGACCTCCTCAAATCCATGGTCACCACTGGACCGGCTGCACTGCTGGAAATCAGCGCTACGGCAGATGTCATTGATCAATTGCAGGCAACTGCGGCGTTGTTGCACAGCGTGTTTGAGTACCTTCGGCAGCACACCAACTCAGGTGAGGCTCTGTGGATGTTGTGGGACGGCAGCGTGCGCGGGCGTTCGGCTCATCACTGGCCGGCACGACTGCGCCGTGCCGCCTTGGCCGGTTCCAGGACGGCCAATCACGATCTGGACACCGTCATTGCCCTGTTCGATGCTGCCGAGCGCGCAGCCAGCCTGCGCGGCGGAGTGCTCGGTGCCGATGTGTTCATCGAACTGCTTCGCGCTCAGCACCTTGCGGCCGAACAGGTCGGTGAACGATCGGTACCCGCAGAGGCAGTTCGGGTATTGACTGCGCATCGGGCCAAGGGACTGGAGTGGGACGCGGTGTGGATCGTTGGCCTGGAGGACCAGGTCTGGCCGGACCTTCGACCTCGTGGAGCGGTCCTGCAGGCAGATCGCCTGGGTCCGCAAGGAATCGGGCCAGGACCGAGCAAGTCGCAGTTGCTGTCGGAGGAGCGGCGACTGCTCTACGTGGCGGTCACACGCGCGCGCAAGGTCGTCACGCTGACGGCAGTGGCCGCGGCGGACATCGATGGGCAGCGACCCAGTCGGCTCTTTGTGGATCTGGCTGCGCAGACGGGAATCGAGGTCGAGGAGATTCCCGGCCGTCCGCGCTTCGGCCTGAGCCTGGACGGACTTGTCGGGCAACTGCGCGAAGTGGCCGGCAGCAGCCAGGACGCACCACTGGCCAGGGCCGCTGCGGCCAGACTGTGGGACCTGTCGACACAGCGGTTTGCTGATGGCGCGGCGATGGTTCCACTCGCTGATCCGGCGAATTGGTGGGGTGCCCGAGAGCGCACACGGGGTATTGATCCCGTCCGCGATCCCGATCGGCCCATCGCCCTATCGGGCAGCGGACTGGACAACGTGTTGTCGTGCCCACTGCAATGGTTGCTGTCCCATGAGGTTCACGCTCAGGTACCTACCTCTGCCAAGGCAAGCTTCGGTTCGATCGTGCATGCGGTAGCAGACGCCATCGCCAAGGGCGTCATCTCCGATCAACTCCAGGACATCGATGCGTACATCGATCGCGTGTGGGGACAGGTGCCGTTTCGCGCTTCCTGGGAGTCCGTGGCCGAACGAGCGGAGCTGACCCAGGCAATCCAGGCGTTCATCGCACTGGAGCGGACGAACACGCGAGCGTTGGTGGACACCGAAGTGCACGTGCGTGGCGAGATCACCGTCACGACTGAAGGTGGATTCACCGACACCGTTTCGCTCAACGGCTATATGGACCGGGTCGAGCGTGATGGTCAGGGCCGCTTGGTGGCAGTCGACTTGAAAACGGGTGCCACGGCGAAAGTTCAGAAGGACGCTGAGCACGACGGTCAACTTGGGGTATATCAACTGTTGATCCGAAGTGGCGCCTTGGGCGAAGGGCAGACTCCCGGCGGAGGTCAGCTGCTGTACCTGCGTGATCGCCTGAGTTCGCAGCTGCCCAAGGAACGCACACAGGCCGCACTTGGTGACAGCGACGAATTCGAAGGCAAGCTCGCGCAGGCGGCAGTCGTGATTCGTACGGAGGGATTCGATGCCGTACTCAATCAGCGATGTCGCACATGCGAGTACCAAACCTGCTGTCCGCTCCAGGCCGGTCTGATGAGCGAGGATGGTGACCAAGAGTGAGTTCTGATTTCACCCGTAGCCTCCTGGAACAGATGCTGGGTTTTGGGCTCACCTCCGAGCAATGGGACGCAGTGAGAGCGCCCATGGAACCGGCCGTCATTGTGGCCGGCGCAGGCTCGGGAAAGACCACGTCGATGGAAGCGCGTGTTGCCTGGCTGGTGGGCACCGGTCAGGTGATGCCCGATGCCGTGTTGGGGCTGACGTTCACGAACAAGGCAACCGCTCAGCTAGCGCATGCGCTGACCGGTCGGGTGGCAACCATGCGAACGAAAGGACTGATCGACCATGAGGAGGTTGCCGCAGATCCCACTGTGTCGACCTACCACTCCTTCGCCGCTCAGATCCTGACCGATCACGGTATTCGACTCGGACGCGAGCCGTACACCACGCTGCTCGCCGATGGTGCCCGACAGCAACTTGCCTACCAACTGGTGTGCAGCACGGATCTGCCGCTGAATCAGATATCTGCCAGCGCAGTATCGGTCACCAAGTCATTGCTGAGCCTGGACGATCAGCTCGGTGAATTAGACCTGCAGCCGGGGCAGGTCATTGCCCATGAGCAGGAGTTGGCCGAGTGGTTGAGCGAGATTCCTAATCCCCAGTCGGCAACGCTGAAGCTTCTCACGACCGGGGCCAAACGAATCTTGCTGTGCGAACTGGTGAGCCAATGGCGTGCAGTCAAGGCATCGCGCGATGTCGAAGATTTTTCGGACCAGGTTCGTTTGGCACTGGAACTGGTGCGAAGGTTTCCCGAGGTCGGACAGTCACTTCGCGATCAATTCCACGTCGTGTTACTCGATGAGTACCAGGACACCTCTATTGCGCAGCGAAAGTTGCTCCAGGAGATCTTCACCAATGGTCATTCAGTGACCGCAGTGGGGGATCCCTGTCAGGCGATTTATGGCTGGCGAGGAGCCAGCGTTCACAACATCGAATCGTTTCCGCAGCACTTTTCCCAGGCTGATCATGCGCCGGCGACCCGCCTGACCCTCAGTGCCAATCGTCGATCGGGCTCGCGCATTTTGCAGTTGGCCAATGCCGTGTCCGACCCCTTGCGTGCTGAGCATGCTGGCGTGCTTCCCCTGACGGCCGGCGCCGGACGCGGAGACGGGCATCTTCGGGCCGGTCTGTTCACCACGATCGGTGAGGAAACGCAGTGGATCGCCCAGCAGGTCCAAGCACTGGGGCACGCGGGCGTTGCACTGAGCGAAATCGCGGTGCTGGCCGGCAATACCGCTGTCCTGGCTGCGGTCGACCGCCAGTTGCGGGCAATTGGCGTGCCGACTCAGGTTGCCGGAGCAGCTGTCCTGTTCGCCCAACCGGTCATCGTCGATCTGCACGCGATCTTGCAGGTGCTGCACGACCCCACCGCGAACGCGGCGTTCGTCCGTCTTGCCACTGGTCCTCGCTGGGCAATCGGCATGCGCGACATGGTCGCGCTGGGCCGACACGGCTTCGCGCTTTCGGGACAGGGCGGTCGCGCTGCCGATGGGGACCTCGAGCAGGCGCTGCAGGCTGCCGTTGCCGGAATGGACGTCGTGGAACTGGTCTCGTTGGCCGAAGCAGCCGATGACGCGGATAACGCGCCGGGTGTCAGCGATGCCGCACGAGCGCGGCTTGCCGAACTCAGTGCCGAAATCCGTGCCCTGCGCAGATATGCCGGCGAGCCGCTTGCGGAGCTGATTGGCCGGATCTTGCATGTCACCGGACTTGAAGTGGAAGCAAGCCTGGGCGATGAGGCCATGGTGGAGCAGCAGCAGTTTGCCTTGTCGACGTTCATGCGCCTTGCCGCCGATTTCGTTGGCATTGACGGCTCGATGTCCCTCGGTGCCTTTTTGGTGCGACTGGCCGATATCGAGCGATTCGACATCGAGCCCAAGGTGGATGTTCCGGCTCGTCCCCAAGCCGTGCAACTGATGACCGTGTTCACGGCGAAGGGCTTGGAGTTCGAGCATGTCTTCGTGGCTGCAGTCGTCGACACCGCCTTCCCGTTCGCCAAGGCCCGGGAAACATGGATGGGAGCCGCCCATGTGGTGCCATGGCACCTTCGTGAGGATCGAACCCCCGACCTGATCAGCTATCCCGACCGCGAGGATGTGCCCACTGCCTCCGCCTTCAAGGCGTACACCAATCAGGTACTGGCGGCCCAGAACGCGATGGATGTCCGACGCCTTGCCTATGTCGCGTTCACCCGAGCCAAGGACACGTTAACGGTCACCGGTCACTGGTGGGGACCCACGCAGTCCACGCGCCGGGGACCGCACGAGTACCTACTTGCAGTCAAGGCTGCATGTGATGAGGCTGGCGTGGACATCCAGCACTGGGCGGACCCGCCCGAGTCAGGCCAGCCGAATCCGAACTTGTCCGAACTTCGCGCACCATGGCCCATCGAGCTGGACTCCTCTCGGCGAGCGGCGCTGGTACGTGCCCGGGATCTTGTTGAAGCCCACGCACTGACTGCGGGGACCGCAGGAGCACAGGATGGGTTCGGACTCAGCACGTCTCAACGTGATCATGTAGCGACCTGGGACCGTCACCTGCAGGTTGCCCTCGCGGAAATGCGCGAGCGGTCGGTGACGCAGCGCATTGTGCGCGCGCCGGAGGTACTCAGTGCCAGTGCGCTGATTCGCGCAGTTGACGATCCGCATGAGTACGCCCTTGACCTGCTGCGCCCGATGCCGACTCGTCCGGCCGCAGCAGCCCGACGCGGAACGGCGCTCCACTCGTGGATCGAAGCCAGGTATGGCCAACAGTCCTTGCTGGATCCAGATGACCTGCCAGGGGCCAGCGATGCCGACCTCCTGACCGACGCCGACCTGGAGGCGATGAAGGCCGCATTCGAGGATGGACCGTATGCCACTGCCACACCAGTGGCGATCGAGGCACCGTTTGCCTTGATGGTGGCCGGCCGAGTGATTCGCGGCCGCATCGATGCGGTGTTCGCCGATGGGGACCGTTTCCAGGTCGTGGATTGGAAGACCGGTAGCGCGGCCAGCAACCATCCGTTGCAGCTGTCGATTTATCGAGCAGCATGGGCCCAACTGGCAGGGGTGGATCGAGACAGGGTAGACGCAGTGTTCTACATGGTCTCCAGCAAGCAGATCATTCGGCCTGTGCTTCCCGCACTGCCCGGCGATGCAGACATGGCCGATCCGGCCGTTAGCTCCCGGGAACGATAACCGGCTCTGGCGATTGCCCGCCCTCGGCCTCTCCGGCCTCCTCCGTCGGGATTGGCCGGGCACCGGAGAGCCTGCGCATCCACTCGCGCGCGGGTTCTTCGACGACCTTCCACATGGCCCAGGCGAAGAACAACGTGCCGACGAGCAAGAACACAAACCCGATCGCATACAGGGCCCCATGAGTGATGTGTGCTGCTTTCATGCCGGCCTTCCACAGGCCGAACCACACCAGGTGCGTCATGTACATCGAATACGAGATGAAACCGCCGAACACGGCGATCCGAGTCGCCAACACCGTGGACATGCCCCGGCGCGAGACTGCCAGTGCACCGATCCAGGCGATCAGCAGCGGCACCAGGAGCAGGTGGAAGTACGGCGGCAGCGGTTCTGCATCTGGCCCGGCATTGACGGCCAGCGGCGGCTGGGCGACGGCAAGATGACCCAAGACGGTAGCCCCTGCAATCACCAGCACGGGCAAGGCGATCGACAAGGTAGTTGCCAGGCGTTGCGCACGGGCACTGGCATCGACGGAGTCCTTGGGAATCAGGCGTCGAACGATCAAGTACGTAATCGCCCCGGCTGTGAATTCAGTCAGGATGCGCAGGGTCGAGCCCCAGTTATTGGTGTAGAAGGAATCGCTTCGCGTCACGGCGTACGCCATCAGCGGCACGAGTACCACGACCCACGCCAGGCACAGGACTTTGGTGGAGACCTTCTTGTGAAATATCCACAGCGCTAGGACCAGCAGCGGGAAGATCAGGTACGCCAGCCACTCCATCGACAGCGACCAGGCGACGAAATTCCAACCGCGCTGGGGATTGGGTCCCCATTCCTGGATCAGCAGGAGGTTCTTGCCGAAGTCCAGCGGATTGAGCCAGCTTCTGGACAATGGCGTATGTCCGACCTTGGCCTGGGCTACTACGGCGACACCGGCGATGATGAGCATCACCAGGTGAACCGGGTAGATCCGTGCCAGGCGCAGCCACCAAAAGTCAACAGACTTGCGACCGGCCAGTTTTGGTCCCAGCTTGTTGAGATAGGTGTGCGTGAGGATGAAGCCGGACAGGGCGAAGAACAGGTCTACGCCGAGACGACCGACGCGCACAGTGTCGTTGAAGACCGGGATGGACAGCAGGCCCAAGGTGGCCAACGGTACCTGGAAGTGGTAAAGCACAACCCACGCCGCTGCGACAAAGCGAATACCGGTCAATTGCCTGATGAACACGTTCACCTTGGCATCCTGGCACCGCTTTCTCGCGGCCATCGCCTGGCGCGCTGATGAGCCAGGCAAAATCAACGCATAGGCTGCGCACATGGCCGCTGAGTTTCTCTCAGAATTGATGCTCTCGCGTTCGGCACTCGACCGCGCGGCGCACCTGAGAACCGATCTGCAATTCCATGACACCGCCGCGGCCAACGCCCTGGTGATGACGGTGTGCCAGGGTCAGGTGCTGGTCGATCCGGCCGGGCAATGCCTCATCCTGGAACGCGCCCGTGGGGATGTTCACGACACGATGTTCCTGGGGTTGGACGCAGCCGGCTTGGCGTATTACGCCAAACGCGCTGAAGACCTCTCCTCAGCGCTGATGGATGGACAGTTCATGTCCCTGCGCGAGGTCGGGGCGCACTTGTCAGATCGAGATGCCGGCATGGCTGTTGCCGCAGTGGCCCTGGACCATTGGATGCGCTCGCACGAGCGCTGTCCAGGCTGTGGGAGCCACCTGGTCACCGCAGACGGAGGCTGGGTGCAACAGTGCACCGCGTGCGCCAAGCAGGTTTTCCCACGCACTGACCCTGCCATCATCGTTTTGGTCATCGATGAGCATGACCGCGCACTGCTTGGGCGCCAGGCTGCCTGGGAGCCGGGTTGGTTCTCCACGCTGGCAGGGTTCGTCGAGGCCGGTGAGTCCGCTGAGGCGGCCGTACGACGGGAAGTGTTCGAGGAGTCTGGGGTCGTTGTAGGAGCCCACTCCGGTGACATCACGTATTTGGGCAGTCAGCCATGGCCGTTCCCCCAGTCACTCATGCTGGGATTTCATGCCAGGGCCGCTGACCCCCTCGATCACCGTGGATGGCAGTGAAATTGCCGAGGCCGCCTGGTTCACCCGCGAGCAATTGCACCAGGCATGCCTTGATGGAGGTGTTCGCCTGCCTCCGGAGATTTCCATCGCCAGGAAGCTGATTGAGGCGTGGTACGGACACGAACTCCCCGGCGGATGGTCTCGGCGCTAAAGCCCGAGTTTTTCCTTGACTTGACCGATAGACGGATTGGTCAAGGTGGTTCCATCGTCGAACAAGATCGTCGGCACTGTCTGGTTCCCGCCGTTGGCTGATTCCACGAACGCCGCAGCCTGCGGATCAGCCTCGATGTCAACTTCCTCGAAGGCAATCCCCTCACGACCCAGTTGCGCCTTGAGCCGCTGGCAGTAACCGCACCACACGGTGCTGAACATCTTCATGCAAGTAGCGTAGCGGGGTGAGTGAGCATGCGTCAGCCCTGCTGGAAGGGCTCGACGATGCTCAGCGGGCGGTGGCCACGGCAACCGCAGGGCCGGTGCTGGTGCTTGCGGGGGCAGGAACCGGCAAGACTCGAGCCATTACCCACCGTATTGCCTATGCGGTTGCCACTGGCGAGCATCAGGCGCAGGCCACCCTCGCAGTGACCTTCACTCAGCGCGCAGCGGGGGAGATGCGGGCACGCCTGCAGTCGCTGGGAGTGGCCGGTGCCCAGGTGCGTACCTTCCACTCCGCGGCATTGCGTCAGCTGCGATATTTCTGGCCCCGATTAAGCAACGGTGAGTTTCCGCAACTGACGGCATCCAAGGTCCGACTCGTGGGCGAAGCGGCTCGTCGCAGGGCCATGGACGCCAACCATGCACTGGTTCGAGATCTGGCATCAGACATCGAGTGGGCCCGCGCCAATGAACTGGATGCAGCAACCGTGCTGACCTCGCCGACTGCACTGAGCCGCACGTGGGCGATAGACATAGGCGAGTTCGCAGCACTGATGGCAGCGTACGAAGACATCAAGGCCGAACGCGGACTGATGGACTTCGAGGATGTGCTGGCCGTGACGATTGGGGCACTGAGCACGCGGATGGACATCGCCACCGAGGTGCGCTCGGCATATCGATGGTTCACCGTTGACGAGTATCAGGATGTCAACCCGTTGCAACAGCGCCTGCTGCAACTGTGGCTCGGGGATCGCGACGAACTGTGCGTAGTGGGTGATCCCAGTCAGACGATTTATTCCTTCACCGGCGCATCGGATCGCTACCTGAGCCAATTCACTGCCACGTATCCGCAGGCTACTGAGGTGCACCTGGTTCAGTGCTACCGCTGCACCGAACCCATCGTCCAGCTTGCCAATGCGGTGATTGCGCCAAGTCAGTCTGCATTGACCCTGACCGCAGTGCGCACTGATGCCATTACCCCGAATATCCGGCAGTGCGCTGATGATCCGGATGAGGCAGCCTGGATTGCGGGCCAGATCATGTCCTTGATCGCCAGTGGAACGCCGGCTCGGCAGATCGCAGTCCTGTACCGCGTCAATGCCCAGTCTGCTGAACTGGAAAGCGCGCTGGCGGGTGCAGGTATCGGCTACGTGATGCGCGGGGCAGAGCAGTTCTTCGACCGCGGCGAGGTGCGCGAGGCGATGGCTCGGCTTCGCGCTGCGGCCCGCACGGGCATCACAGAGGGCGACCTTCAGCAGCACGTCGTTGCCGTGCTGTCGACCACTGGTTGGACGCCGACGGTGCCCACGACCACTGGTGCAGTGCGCGAGCGCTGGGAGTCTCTTGCCGCCTTGGTGGCATTGGCGGGCGAGCTTGCCGAGCAGGTCGGTGGCGAACTCGCCAGGTTTGTCACCGAATTGGACACTCGCGCTCAGGCGCAGCATGCTCCAACTGCCGATGCGGTGACTCTTGCATCCCTGCATGCTGCCAAGGGACTGGAATGGGATGCGGTGTTCTTGGCTGGTGCAAGTGACGGATTGATCCCGCTGTCCCACGCTGACACCGCCGCGCAATTGGCCGAGGAGCGACGATTGCTCTACGTGGGCATTACCCGCGCGCGCACGCACCTGTCGATTACCTGGGCTGGAGCGCGCACCCCGGGCGGTAAGTCCACGCGGAGCTTGTCACGATTCCTTGCCGGATTGCGTCCGGATGGGACAGTGGCACCGGCCAGCGCCAGTGTCCGAAAAGGCGCAGGAAGTGCTCCTTCGCGTGGGCGCAAGGGGCCGGCCAAGTGCCGGGGCTGCGGCAAGGGGCTGGTGACCGCAGCCGAGCGCACGATCGGTCGATGCCGTACCTGCCCGCAGACGTTTGAGCCGGTCCTGCTGGAGCAGTTGAAAGCGTGGCGCAAGGACCTCGCTCGCGAAAAGGGCGTGCCCGCGTACGTAATCTGCACCGACGCGACACTGATCGCCGTGGCAGAGCAGTTGCCAATCAATGACGAGCAATTGCTTGCCATCCCTGGCATCGGACCGGCCAAGGTAGAGCAGTTCGGCGATCGACTACGGCAGATCGTGGAAGCCGGGTACCCATTCGATGAGAGTTGATCGGACCGGGACGGTGGCCCCCAGTTGACACATGACCCCGATACTTCCCAGCCAGACACGGTGAATGAGCGCATATGACGGCGGCAGGTTCAACTTCATGCCAACGGTGAAGTCCGGGCTGCGCATGTCGTTCAGTCGCTGAAATTGCCCGCGCAACCACGGTCGGGAGAAGGTGAATTCCTCGTGCCGCGCCGGCTCGACGAAGGGGTCCAGGTAGCTCAGCACCATCTGGGGGTCCAAGTCGATGCCGGGGCGAATGAAACCTTCCTGACGCAATCCGGTCATGACCTGCTCGGCGTCACCGATTTCTGCGATGGACAGCAATGTGCCCAGGGCCGATGGGAATCCACCCGGTAACTGCGCGACTGCGCCGAAGTCAAGGACGCAGAACTTGCCCTGCGCGGTGATGCGGAAGTTTCCTGGGTGCGGATCAGCGTGCAGCAGGCCAGCTCGCGCAGGGCCCGAGAGCAGGAATCGCTCGTACATCGAACCGGCCGCATCTCGTTCTTCCTGGGATCCGTTGGCGATGATCTGAGACAGCGGGGTTCCGTCGATCCATTCGCTGATCAATACGTGGGGTGCCGCAGCAAGTATGTGCGGAATCACGACTTCGTCGTCGCCTTCGAATGCCACCGCGAACTGCCGCTGGTTCTTGGACTCCTGGAGGTAGTCAAGCTCCTCGATCATGCGCGCGCGCAATTCCTCCATCAGTGGCTTCACGTCCAGGCCTGGCACGGCGGCACCGAAGAGCTTGCTGAATCGGGCCAGTTGATTGAAGTCGGACACCAGGGCCTTGTCTGCGCCGGGATATTGCACCTTGACGGCGACTTCGCGCCCGTCATGCCAGGTGGCCTTGTGCACCTGGCCGATCGACGCAGACGCGGCCGGTGTGTCATTGAACTGCGCGAAGCGATCGCGCCAATCAGGGCCAATTTCGGCTTCCAGGATGGCGTGGATGGTGCTGGCCGGCAACGGTGATGCTGAGTCCTGGAGCTTGGTCAGCGCTGCGCGGTACGGACCGGCCACTTCCTCGGGCAGAGCTGCCTCGAAGATGCTCATGGCCTGCCCCATCTTCATCGCGCCGCCCTTGAGTTCGCCGAGCACCTTGAACATCTGCTCGGCGGTGCGCGCCTGGAGCTCGGTGGAGACCGCCTGCGCAGAGGCTCCACCCACACGCTTGCCCAGGCCCCACGCCTGCCGCCCTGCGTAGGCAGCGGGCAGCGAGGCAAGGCGAACACCTCGGGTCAGAGCGTTACGCGGAAGTTCGGGCACCCCTCCATTGTCTCTGTCTTTGCCCTCAGCGGCCAATGGAGCCAGTCGTTGGTCACACAGTGGCAGCCGGAGGCCCAGACGTGAGCGTGGTCGAAGCACAACAATGTCTGAATAGTCTGAAAAATCCTGATATTCATGGGGGGCAATTCCGTGATGCCGTGGCGAGTCTGCGGAATTCCGGCGTACGTCCCCTAGGGTGGGATTTGCCCGCGTAAGTGGGTCACGGTGGCGCCAGCCACCCGGCCGCGGTCTTGAGCTCAAGAGCGCGGACCCGAGATATCAGGAGGGCCCGATGGCTGAGAGCTACACCGGCGAGGCGTACTGCGTGAAGTGCAAGGAAAAGCGCGAGTTCACCGGACACGTCGAAGAGACCAATGGGCGTCGTTTCGCAAAGGGCATCTGCCCGGTGTGCGGCACCAAGGTCACGCGAATCCTGGGCAAGGCATAACGCTCGCCCAGCGCGAACATCAAGGGAGGGACACCGCTGTGCGGTGTCCCTCCCTTCGTTTGCAAAGTACCCTGATTTCATGAGCAACAACATGCCCTTTGGCTTCGGGATGAGCGAGTCCGGTGGGCCTGGCGGATTCGATATGAATTCCCTCGGCGCGGCCTTGCAGCAGCTTGGCCAGATGATGCAGTCCGGTAACACCGGTGACCCCGGACCGGTCAATTGGACGATGGTCAACGACATCGCGCGCAAGGCAATCCAGCCCGATGCCACTGTGGCATTTGCTCAGGCCGAGCAGGTCCGCCAGGCAGTGCACCTGGCGCAGGTCTGGTTGGACGCCGTGACGGTATTTCCCGGTGGCAGTCAAGACGGTCGCGCCTGGTCTCGCTCGGAGTGGTTGCACTACACGATGCCGGCGTGGACACGAGTGGTCACTCCCGTTGCCCAGGCGTTGTCGACGCTGAATGCATCCTTGGGTGGCGCTGATCTGGCCACCGCCGATCCCCATGCGTTGTACGAGCATTTGCCTGAGCAACTGAAAGCGATGCTGCCTGGCGGTATTCCGCCGGAGATGGCGGGAATGCTCGCCCCGATGATGGGAATGATGCAGCAACTGGGTGCGGCAGCGTTCAGTGCTCAACTGGGACAGTCACTGGCTGGCTTGGCAATGGAAGTTGTCGGTGCAAGTGACATCGGTATCCCACTGACCGACGACGGAGTTCCCACACTACTTCCGGTGAACGTGGTCGCATTCGGTGCGGGCATTGGCGTAGGCGAGGACGATGTTCGCATCTACCTTGCCGTGCGGGAAGCTGCGCATCAGCGCCTGTTCACGCATGTGCCGTGGCTTCGCCCCAGAATCATTGGCGCCCTCGAGGAATACGCCAAGGGCATCGTGGTTGATCAATCACGACTGGGTGACTCACTGGGCAGTGTGGACATGTCCAATCCTGATGCGCTGGGGGAGTTGCTGTCGTCCGGCGTCCTGACTCCCCAAGACACCCCTGAGCAGCAGGTTGCATTGGCTCGCCTGGAGACACTGATGGCTCTGGTCGAAGGCTGGGTGGATGACGTGGTGGGACAAGCAGTCGAGGGCAGGCTTCCCACATCAGCTGCGCTGCACGAATCAGTGCGCCGGAGGCGGGCTGCCGGTGGGCCAGCCGAGCGAACGTTTGCCTCCTTGGTGGGCATGGACCTTCGCCCGCGGCTGCTGCGCGAAGCCGCAACGGTCTTCGCGGCAATGCGTCATCACGGCGACATGCAGTCCCGTGATGGGCTGTGGAATCACCCGGACCTCTTGCCCGATGCTCAGGATTTGGCCGAGCCGCTGGACTTTGTTGAACGAGCACGCCAGACACCAGATTTTCCCGCGTGACCGGCTCTCTCAACGTCGACCACGTCGGACCCCACGCAGATGCACTGGATGTGCTGCGTCAGTTCACCAGCGCTGATGATCGCTGCACGGCGTTAGCATCGGAATTTGTTCACCATCTTGAGCTCCACGGCGATGGCGTTTTACGCGAATGCCGACCAGCGCACGTCACCGCTAGCGCACTGGTGATGTCTGCCGACTATGGCTTCGTGCTGTTGACCTTGCATCCCAAGGTCGGCCGCTGGCTGCAAACTGGCGGACATGTCGAGGCCGCCGATACCAGCCTGCGGCTGGCCGCCTTGCGCGAGGCGACCGAAGAGAGCGGAATTCAGGATCTGCAGGTCGCTGGCTCCCCGATAATGCTGGATCGTCACGATGTTCCCTGCGCCGGAAGCCCGGCGACTCACTTGGACGTGCAATACCTGGCGATCGCACCGAAGGGCGCCCGCGCAGCGATCAGCGAGGAATCCTTGGACTTGCGGTGGTTCTCGGTCGACCGGCTGCCCCGCGACACCGATCTGTCTGTCACTCGCCTGGTCCAGGCCGCGCTTGATTGGCTGAACATGCGGCAGGAGCGCTGACCTGCACGTGTCATGACGGGGATGTCCCTGGGGGGATGTGGAGCTGAACTTCCCGTGCGTCACACCTGTTGCATTGGGATCTCAAGAAATTTCTTATCCACATCATCCACAGCAGATTTTACCTGCGTACAGCGCGTGTCCTGAGCTTTTCCCCAACGCCATGCACAGGCGTATGCACCGCATATCCACACGTAACTGTCCCCCCATCCCCACACAATCCACACCTTGTCCACACGCCCAATCCTGAAGTTTGCTCAATGCGTTGACTCACCGCGTGTGACTGCTTAGGTTCAGCGCGTTAAGACCCCCCGGGATAACAGGCTTCATTCGCAAGGGGAAGGCGAATGGAGACCAGAGACCTGGGGGGTCTTGCCATGTACGACCACCGTGGTGGTTCCAGCATTTGTGTGCGTGGACCAAATCCGTGGTTCGACAGTGGCCGCATGCCACGGGGTCATCAACTGACCACCGGGGCACCAACGATGTCCGCAGCGGCGTAATCTGGATACATGGCAGCGCTGGCGTGGTGGCTCATCCCCATCGGGGCGACCGTGCTGGCCATCGCCTTCGTGGCTCTGCGCTCCCGGCCGGCTCGACCGCAGGATCCCAAGGACTCCATTGCGGCACTTCGTGCCATGCAGGTGGCAATGGAGCGGCCAATGCCTGAGTTGGATCAACAGGGACCATCGCCCCGAACACGCCAGGAGCGGCCCTGGTGAGCAGCAAAGCCCCCAGGAGTATCCGGGCAGCCCGGGCGCGAGTGCTGGTTGTGGCTCTCGTGAGCCTGCTTGTCCTGCTCTTCGTGGCGTTAGTGCTGCCCGTGCCATTCATCAAATTGGCCCCAGGGCCGACCTTCAATGTCATCGGCACCGTTGCCGGCAAGGACGTGATCTCCATCAGCGGAGCCAGGACCTACCCAACAAGTGGCCAGCTCGACATGACCACGGTGTACGAAAAGGGCGGACCCCAGGGCGGGTTGTCATTTGTGGAAGCCGTCGCAAGTTGGTTCAGCTCAGCTGATGCTGTCCTGCCGCAGGAGACCTTGTATCCCGACAACGTCACCAGTGCCCAGGTAAATCAGTACAACGCCAGCATGTTCTCCCTCGCCGAGTCAGATGCCACTGCTGCCGCCATGAACTACCTGCATCGCCCGCTGACGGTCAAGGTCGTCATCACATCCACCGTGGCTAAGTCTCCGGCCGATGGCAAGCTCGTGGCTGGTGAGCAGATCGTGTCCATCAACGGCACCCAGATTCATGGTGCCCAGCAGGTGGCAGACATCGTGCGTCAATCGCCAGTGGGAACATCGTTTGACTTCGCCGTCATCGCACCCAATGAGACAACGGTCACCCATCACCTGGTGATCTCGGAGGCGACCCCGCAGCAGGCAAGCAAGCCGTACATCGGAATCGGTGTCGGAGACATGTACGACGCAGGTTTCCCGGTCCACTTCAGCCTGTCGGGGATTGGCGGTCCGAGCGCCGGGGCCATGTTCGCCCTGGGCTTGGTGGACAAACTCACGCCAGGGGACCTGGCACAGGGCCATCACATTGCCGGAACCGGCACCATCAGCCCGGATGGGACGATCGGTCCCATTGGCGGCATTCGCCAAAAGCTCATTGGCGCATCTCGAGCCGGTGCCGCACTGTTCCTGATGCCGATCGACCACTGCGCTGAGGTAGCCGGGCACATCCCTGCTGGCTTAACGGTGGTCCCGGTTCACACGTTGTCTCAGTCCGTCAGCGCAGTTCAGCACTGGACTGCCGGGGCTGCAGTTCCGCAATGTTCGTCGAAGTCGTAGGTTGAGCAAGTGAGCAGCCCTTCGATGCCCAAGCCATCACGGCGCGGCAAGGTCATCCTGACCGCTGTCATCGTGATCGCGGTCCTGGCCATCGCCTGGTTGCTGTTCACCAACTACTTCACTGACTGGATGTGGTTCTCCTCGGTCAACAAGACCGAGGTTTTCAGAACCTCGCTGATCACCAGGCTCGCGCTGTTCGCCATCTTTGGCCTCGTGATGGGTGCCGGCCTTGCGGCCATCATGTGGTGGGCGTACCGAACCCGACCGACATTTCGCGGACTGACTCCAGAGCAGGCCAGCCTGGAGCGCTACCGGCTCGCACTCGAGCCGGCACGCAAGCCGATCCTGATTGCAGTCGGTCTTATCACTGGCGTACTTGCCGGCATTTCAGCGGCAGGACAGTGGCAGACCTACTTACTGTGGCGAAACGCCACGCCATTTGGGATCAAGGATCCGCAATTCGGCGTGGATCTGTCCTTCTTCACCTTCACCCTGCCTTTCATTCGCTTCGTGCTGGACTTTGGATTCTCACTGCTGTTCTTGGCCCTGCTGCTGGCCGTTGCCGTTCAGTATCTGTACGGCGGGCTGCGACTTCAGCCCAAGGGGCAGCGAGCCACGGCGGCTGCCCAGGTGCAGATATCGGTGTTGATGGCGGCAGTGCTGCTGCTCAAGGCGGTGTCGTACTGGTTCGATCGATACTCCCTGGCGACCCAGGACCAGTCAGTGGTGACTGGGTTTACCGGACTGAAGTACACCGATGTGCATGCAGTCCTTCCCAGTTTGACGATCCTGACATTCGTGGCCCTGTTGGTTGCTGCTCTCTTCATCGTCAATATCTTTCGGCGTCACTGGGTCCTTCCCGCGCTGGGCATCGGATTGATGTTCGCTACTTCCATCGTGATCGGGACGATCTATCCAATGGTTGTCCAACAATTTCAGGTGCGCCCAAGCGAACTGGTTCGGGAGACCCCATACATTCAGCGCAACATCAATGCAACGCGTGCGGCCTATGACGTAGCCTCCGCGAAGGTCACGGACTATCCGGGCTCGGTGACGCCACCATCAGTGCAAGTGCTGCGCGCCAGCACCGGGACCTTGTCGAATATTCGGCTACTGGATCCGATGGTGGTGTCGGCCACGTTCAATCAGCTTCAGCAGATCCGCGGTTACTACTCCTTCGCAGACCAATTGGCGGTGGATCGCTATAACCTCGGCGGCACGATGCGCGGAGCAGCGGTAGCGGTGCGCGAAATCAATCTCGCGGGCATCCCGACCGGGCAGCGCAACTGGACCAACGACAAGACCATCTACACCCACGGCTACGGCGTGGTCAGCGCCTACGACAACACGGCATTGTCCAATGGTCAGCCCGACTTCTTCATGTCCAACATTCCCGTCACCGGTTCCCTGAACCTCGCCCAGCCTCGGGTGTACTTCGGGCAGATGTCACCGGACTACTCCATCGTGGGAGCCCCGGCAGGAAAGCCATCGGTCGAGCTTGATTACCCCGATGACGCAACTGCCAGCGGGCAAAAGACCAACACATACTCTGGAAGTGGCGGAGTTGCGATGGGCTCGCTGTTTGGCCGAGCGCTGTTCGCCACGAAATTCTCCGACCCCAACATCTTGCTGTCGGACATGGTCAATACCGATTCGCGCATCCTGTGGGACCGCAATCCGGCCGTGCGGGTGCAGAAGGTCGCTCCGTGGCTGACCGTGGACCAGGAACCGTACCCGGTCGTGGTGGGGGGGCGAATCAAGTGGATCGTTGATGGCTACACCACCAGCAACGACTACCCCTACTCATCGCGCGTGTCGATGTCTCAGGCGACGTCGGACTCCTCGACGCCACACACCCTTCCGGCAGGTATCGCTCCTGATGACAACGTCAACTACATGCGCAACTCGGTGAAGGCGGTAGTTGACGCCTATGACGGCACGGTCACGCTGTACGCCTGGGATGCCAAGGATCCGGTGCTGGCAACCTGGATGAAGGCGTTCCCCGGAACGGTTCAGGCCGCATCGACGATGCCCGCCGATCTCATGGCCCACGTCCGCTACCCACTGGACATCTTCAAGGTGCAGCGTTCCATCCTCAGTCGGTATCACGTGACTGATGCCACCAGTTTCTACAACGGCACAAACGTGTGGAATGAGCCCTACGACCCGACCTTGAGCCCGGCACAGGTGTATCAGCCGCCGTATTACCTCACCCTGCAGATGCCGGGACAGACTGCACCCCGCTTCTCCCTGACTACGACGTTTGCGCCGATCGCACGTCAGACTCTTGCGGCATTTATGTCGGCGAGTTCGGCACCGGGGGTTGATTATGGCCGCATTCAGATCCTGCAGCTGCCGTCGAATACCACGATTCCCGGACCGCAGCAGGTGCAGAATAATTTCGAGTCCGATCCGATTGTGTCCAGCCAGCTGTCGCTCCTGCGACAAGGCGGATCGGATGTTACCTTGGGCAACCTGCTGTCACTGCCGTTCAATAACGGGCTGCTCTATGTCGAGCCGGTGTATGTCCGTTCCAACTCAGATGGCTACCCGCTCCTGCGCAAGGTGCTGGTGAGTTACGGATCGAATGTGGCCATGCAGAACACGCTGGATGCCGCACTCACGCAGGTATTCGGGACCAATCCCTCGGCGTTGCCGGACAAGAATCCCGGCACCAATCAAGACCCGAACGCAAATTCCACGCCAACTCCCACGCCGACAGGCACCAGCAGTTCTGGCTCGTCCGGCGGATCTGCTCAAGCGCAACTTGCGAAGGCGATCGCCGATGCCGATGCGGCATTCCGAGCCGGCCAGCAGGCCCTGACCCGCGGCGATTTCACGTCCTATGGTCAAGCGCAGAAGGACCTCGCTGCGGCACTTCAGCGGGCAGCAACTGCAGAAGCGCAGATCAGTGGCGGACCAGCGGCCTAGTCGCGTCGCGAATGCCTGGCATCGGCTGATCCCAGGTCTACCCTGTGCACATGGTGTCGCGCACATTGTTCGCAATCAATGCCGGGCTGCTTTGGTTCGGGGTTGTGCTCAGCACAATCTTGTCCGCGACCGACTACTACCCGCCTGATCTGAGCTCGCCGTCCCTGTATGGAAACAATGCCGTGGGCACCGGCGGGATGACCGGCCGGCTTCTTGATCATTTCAGCTATTTCACGACGTTGAGCAACATCGTTGCAGCACTGGTGGTGACGATATTGATCTTTCGGCCGACTTCCACGTCCCCGGTGCTCCGAGTACTGCGGCTTGATTCGGTGATCATGATGACCGTGACCGGCCTGATCTTCAATCTTCTCCTGAATTCCGGCACGCATACCGGCGCCGATTGGTGGAGTAACAGCATTCAACATGTATGGGGCCCGATTGTGACCGTGGCCGTGTGGCTCATCGCTGGACCACATGGTTGGATTCGTTCGTCAACAATCTTTGCTGCACTCATCCTGCCGCTCGCCTGGCTCGTCTACGCGCTTGTGCGAGGGTCTGTGACCGGCGCCTATCCGTATAACTTTCTCGACGTCCCCGTCAAGGGAATGGCAAGCGTCCTGAGCTTCGTGGCGGTGTTAGTGGTCTTCGCCATCGTGCTTGGATACATCATGATGGCTGTGGATGCCGTCATTGATCGAAGGTATCGCCGTGTGGGTGCTTGTCCCTGATTGGACCTTGAGAGGCAATGCACGTATATTGGGGGAGCAAACGACGCGGGGTGGAGCAGCTCGGTAGCTCGCTGGGCTCATAACCCAGAGGTCACAGGTTCAAATCCTGTCCCCGCTACTGGACAAAACGGGCATAATCGTCAAAACAGACAGGTTATGCCCGTTTTGCATGTTTTCTGACGCCGCTGCAAGGAGTAAGTCAGCGGTAAGTCAGCAGAGAATGTAGTTGTATGGATAGGGCCTGGTGCTTCCATTTGTGCCCGTGAGTATGAGCGGCGGCTCCTAATCGTGGCGGTGTAGTTCCTGTCGATGGCATCAACGGCGCATAGCGGCCGGTACCTCTCAAATTGGAGTGTGAAGTCTGGCTCGGCCAATATATGTCTCTTGCGTCATATGTTTCTTGAGTCATATGATTGGGCGATGACGTGGTCGATCTTGATCAACGAGGAGGTGTCGGACTGGATGCTGACTCTTGACGAAGCCGAGTACGGCCAGGTCGTTGCAGCGTTGCAAGCACTTGGAGTGGATGGGCCAGCTCTGGGACGCCCGTTCGTGGACACGGTCAAGGGATCGCGTCACAAGAACATGAAGGAGTTGCGTCCACGAGACACATATCCGTTTGTTGTTCGCCTTCGACCCGCTGCGCCAAGCGATCGTGTTGGTGGCTGGCGACAAGACCAATAAATGGAAGCAGTGGTACGGGGAGAATATTCCTGTTGCAGATGAGCGGTTCAACGCGCATGTGGAACAGATCCATCAGCAAGCAAATGCAAGGAAGCCAAGAACGGGGAGTTCGTCATGAGTAAGTTGTCGTATGTCACGTTGGAGGAACTGCTGGCAAAGCGGCCCGGCGATACGGCTCACATTGCCCAGGCGCGTGACGAAATCCTGACCGAATCCAGGGCGCACCGGCTCGCCGACGTGCGCAAAGCCAAGCACATGACGCAGGAGCAGCTCGCTGAGCGCATCGACATTGACCAATCTCGCGTATCGCGCATTGAGAACGGAGATCTCTCGCGCACTGAAGTGGGCACTCTGGCCGCGTACGCACAGGCGGTAGGCGGAACCCTGGAACTTGTCATGCATATCGGTGATGTAGCCATCCCATTGACGGCACCTGCGAAGAAGCCCACGCGAGCGAATTCCGCGAAACGGAATCCGACAGCGAACCCCCAAAACAAGCCTGCGTCGAGAAAGGTCGCAGCCAAGAAAGTCAGATCTCCACAGACCAAGATCGCCTAGATAATTTCTCGGCGTCGGATGGGTCGGCCGGTTTCGTCGCAGGAGCAACTTTGACGCTACCGTGCTGGCAGCGCAGCCTAGGCGATGCTGGCCTTCATACAGGGCGAGCACCATGTGGGTTAGGAGGAGTGATGGCACGCACTTCATGGGACGACATGAAGGCCGCTCGCACAGGCGACTCAGCAGTTGAGGCCGCTTAAGCCGCAGCCAAGCTCGCGTTCGAACTGGGGGAGCAGGTTCGTGGTCTACGCGAGGAGCGCGGCTGGAGTCAGCGTGACCTGGCCAAGCTCACCGGCATGACCCAGCCCGCCATCGCCCGCTTCGAGGCCGGCGGTACGACGCCGACTTTGCCCATTCTCGAGCGCATCGCGAACGCGTTCGACTCCACGCTGTCAGTTGAACTCAAGCCAAAGGCTGTCGCTTGAGCGTCGTGGCGAAAGTCAGCGATGGGGGTGCTGGCTTGCACCCCCAGGGGGGTGCACAGGGGGGTGCAAAAGTGGCTGTTTGTGAGGGTAAGTCGCGGTGCACGCAACCCAAAGGTCGCAGGCTTACTTTGTCTCCCCGCTACTTGAACCTTCAACTATCCTTGAAGGGTACGACGAAGGTCCCTGAGAAATCAGGGGCCGTTCGTCGTTTCTGGACTGATTCGTGCGGT
>CAIKZY010000096.1 GCA_903832025.1 uncultured Actinomycetes bacterium | reverse complement strand
TGATCTCTTCGGTCGCCGCTTCGTCAACCTCAATGACCTCCCCGGTAGCCGGCTTGATCCACTGTCCGTCGATGTACAGGGCCTCGCGCTTCATCACAATTCCTCCATTGCTGTTCTGGGCTTCTCCAGAAGAACTTCTTGTAGTGCAGTGACGGTGGACTGGGGAACGTTCAGTTCGCTGACGTAACCGGCCAAACCACCGTAACGTGTTGCAACCTCTTCCAGGAACATCTGCATCGCTTCGCGGGGTGCGCGCAGCAGCGACTCAGACTGGTTCATCATCGGGTGATCCTCGTAGTTTTCCTTGGTCTTCAGATCCTCGACCAGAGCAAGCACTTGCTCACCACTGAGGTGGAAGTCATCAGCAATGTCCGCATCGCTCACACCAAGCAGCGACAGCACGATCGCGGCCACCACGCCCGTGCGATCCTTTCCGGCCATGCAGAAGAACACCGCGGGGTAGGCATCAGGCTCGGCCAGAGCTGCCAGGATTTCCCGGACTGACTGCCCACCCAATTCCAGCATGAGGTGATACACAGCAGTCAGATGCTCCGCAGGCGGAAGTGCCCGAGCCGCCTCGCTGCCCTTCCAGTGATTGGGCAACAACGGCGTGTGGGTGTCATTGGTGATGAACTCCGGCAGCGGGAACGCTTCGCGCTCACGGTCGTAGCGCAAATCCACCACACATCGTGCTCCGAATTCCCGCCACGCCAATTCGTCGTCCAAGCGATGCAAGCTTGATGCACGAAACAGCATTCCGCGCTTGACGTTTCGTCCATCAACGCCCGGATATCCCCCGAGGTCGCGAACATTGAACAGTCCGCCCAGCTCATGCCGAGTTCCGATCATGACAACCCCAGGTAGCCCGGGTACCTTCCCTCGATGTCTGGGAGTTCGGCAGCTCCTAGGGGTCGGTTCGGCCAGCGCTTGCGCTCACGCTGCCCGACCATGCCAGCGACATAGTCGGACGTGGTCATGCCGTACGAGCTGAGCACGTGACGGGCGGCGAAACGCCACGCCCCTTCTTCACGACGATAGTCATCCTGATACCGAATGAAGGTGACCAGTGTGCTGTCTGGATTGGCGAGCTCGGCATATCCGATGACCGTGCCCTGCGCATGGTTGTCATCGATCACCGTGATGACACTGGCGTGAGGGTCGTGAAGGGTGAATCCCCAGGGTGCGTGCTTGACCTTGAAGTTCTCGATCACCGCCGCGCGCCCGACGGTGCTGCTGTTCGGCGAGGCGAAGACCGCATCTGCGGTGAACAGCTGCGCGAGATCATCCCAACGGCAGTCGTCCAGCAGAACGGCGTAGCGAACGAGCAGGTCCTGGATCTGGGCCCGGTCCTCTAGCGCCCGCAGTCGTTGCTCGATGCTCACGTGGGAACCCTACTTTACGCAGGCTACAGAAACTACGGGTTGGCTCGAGTTGTCTAGATGATCCCTACGCTGTGCTGTGTGAACGAGTTACCGCTGTATGAACAGGTCCGCCAGTCCCTGGCGACGGCGATTTCCCGAGGTGAGTACGGCCCCGGCGATCGGCTTCCGTCTGAGACCACGTTGGCCCAAGAGATGGGCGTGAATCGCCTGACGGTGCGCCGGGCGATCGAGGAATTAGCGCGTGCCGGCCTGGTGCAGTCTCGACAGGGCTCGGGAACATTCGTGGCGGCAACCGTGGTGCGCCTCCCGGTGAGCCAGTCCTTGGCAAGTGACTCCCTGGTGGCCGGCATCACTCAGCAAATCACCGCCCACGGCCTGTCCCATGAGGACATCTTGCTCAAGGCGACAAAGGTGAACACCCCGCAGGCCAATATCGAGTTCGGATTGCCCGCAGGTCCGCTGTGGCGCGTGGACAATGCCCTGGTCGTCGATGGAGAGACCTGGATGTGGTCCAGCTCCTGGTTTCCCGCAGACATTCTCAAGGATCCCAAACGCAACTGGGACACGGTGTCCGGCCTGTACGGACAACTCAACGACGCAATCGGAGAGCTGGTGCCCATCTGGCGTGCATTTACCGCCGAAGCTGCTGCCAGCGCCGATGCCACCTATCTCGGCATCAAGGTGGGCACACCCCTGATTGTTCGCGACGGGCTCACGGCAGATCAGGATGGAAATCCCGTTCTGCGTGTCAACCGCAGGGCGCGGATGGACCGGGTCGCCTACGTCCTTCGGTACTAGTCGCGCGCGATCCACTCGTCCAGGATCTTGTGATAGTGCCGAATTCGGTTCTCTTGATACCGGGCGAGTTGTATGCCCTTGGTCTTCAGCGACTTCAGGCCATCTTGAATGTGCGGCAGGTTGGCGTAGTCCTGGTCGAAGACCGGGCCGAGGAGGCCGATCTCGGTGATGTCGGAGAATGTCTCCCCCGGCTGCAGCCAGCGGGTCTTCGGCGGTGCCGGATGTGATCCGTCACCCGGGGCCTGCGCCAGCAGGTAGACCTCGGCGATGCACTTGTCCGGGTCATTGCCCAGCGGGCGGAACCGGTAGATGGCGTTGGTTCGCGGTCCGGCGAATACGTAGAAGTTCGGGAACACGAAGTACTGAATGCCGTCCAGAAGTTCGGAGTCCGTCCAGTGGTCCTGGTCAGTGCCGAACTGCCTGGACAAGGCAACGCGCATCTCCGCGGCGAGTTCACGACGAGCCGTTGAATCAGTGGGCACGCGCGGGGTCTGACCATCCTCAGACGCCAGGTCCCGGCCCTTGCCGGCTGAATAGAAGGCACGGGTCTCGTAGTAGGAGTCCAGCACTTCCTGCTCGCTGATGTGGTTCGCGATGGTCGGGCTGGGCACCCCTTGCGGAACCATCTGCCGGCTCCAGTTCTCCTCAGGGATGACGTCGTACTGGGTGTTCTCGTCGCCAAGCCACTCCATCATCTGCGGGTGCGTGGCCAGGGAGTGCCAACCTTCGATGAAAGCCTCGCCGGTGATCTTCCAGTTCGCGTTGATGACCCCGCCGAAGTGGGAGTAGACCACTCGATCGGTGTAGTCCCAGCGCTCCCAGTCGTTGAGCATGGTGCCCAGGAATGACTCCAGTGAATCAGCGTTGGGATCGGGGTTGATGAAGACAAAGCCATTCCAGACAGCAACCTGAGCTTCTGGCAGTGAGAACTTCTCCTGCTCGATCTGGGGGAAGTCCCATTGACACGGAATGAACTTCGACGTGCCGTCGATGTTCCAGCTGAATCCATGGAACGGGCAGCGAAGTTCACTGACCCGGCCATCCTCGGTGCGCAGGGCTCGTCCGCGATGCAGGCAGACGTTCGACAATGCCTTGATCTCGCCGGACTTGGTCCGCATGATGATCCACTTGTCATCAGCAATGTCGTACCGGATGTGGTCACCTGCTTCAGGGATCTCATCCACCCGGCAGACGAACTGCCACACCCGACGCCACACCTTCTCCACTTCCTTGTCATGGAATTCGCGGGAGATGAAGCGTTCGACGTCCAGTGGCTCAGTTCCCAGGTCCTCGTTGATGTCGTAACGAAGCACCGCAGGTACCGGACGAGCATCGTCGTCCAGGTACTGCTGAACGCTGACCCCTGGCGAGCGGGGCACGGGCGTCTGCGTCGTCTCGCGCTGTGTCGAGGCGGTGAGGTCGGTCATCGACGAACTCCTTCACGAGGGGGCGCCCTCATTGTCTAACGTCAGATACTGAACGTCAAGTAAAGATACTGAAGTCCCGCACAAGACACAGGGCCCGATCCATACGGATCGGGCCCTGTGCAGATGTGGAATTTACTTGACCTTCCAGATCTTGTGGAACTGTGCGACGTAGTTCGAAACGCCGACGTAGTTGCCCTGTGCGTCCAGGACCAGCGAGTTCGCGTTGGCCTTGGTCAGCAGCTGGGTGGGCAGCTGGTGGGTGTCGAACGGCATGCCCTGGAAGTAGCGGGCGAACGAGTCAACTGCGGTGTAGCCCACGATGGACAGCGGGTAGCCGGTCCATGCTGACTCAGTGCCGTCCTTCAGGCCCTGGATGTTGCCGGTGCCTGCGGTGAGGCCGCCGATCTGAACCTGGCTCTGCAGACCAGCGGTCTTCAGGGCTGCGCCCACGCCGGTCACCCAGCCACCAAGATCGGACACGATCCAGTTGGCCTGCGGGTTACGCTGAACGATCGAGACCATCGCTGCGGGGGTCTTGCCAGCGAAGATGTCGGTCAGCTGCTGCGGCTGGTTGCTGTACACAGCCTTGCCGGCGGTGAACAGACGCAGTGCGTTCTGGAACGAGTAATCGAAACGGATCAGGATCGGGTACAGCGGCACCGTCAGGCCGATCACGTTCGGGTTGCCCGCGGTGTTCGCCGTCACGTAGGCGGCGATCATGCGACCCCAGGAGTCCAGCTGGACCTTGCCTGCGATGTGGGTGTCCAGCAGGCCGGAGGTCGGGCCGCTCATGCAAGCGGTGCAGATCACCGGGATGTGGCGGGACTTGGCTACTGCCAGCAGGTCAGCGATGGTGGTCGGCTCGATGCCCGACTCCTCGATGCCGGACGGGTTGGAATCCAAGCAGCTCTGGAGGGCAGCGCGCTGGGTGTTGGGATCAACCGCACCGCTGACCTCCTTGAAGGTCCAGCCCAGCGAAGCTGCGCCAGCGGCAATGCCGTCGTCCAGGACCTTGTTCTCGGCGCCACCGTTGGAGGTTGCGCAGATGAGCTTGGTCGGCAGCGTCTTCGGGCTCTTGTTGAGCGGGGTGGTGATGTTGATGCTGACCGGTGTCTTGGAGAACTGAGCCACGATGGCCTTCGCAGCCGTCAGGTTCAAGGCTGCAGGAGCCTTGGCTGAAGCGACCGGAGCCAGGGCACCAGCCAGGACCACCGAAGCCGAGGCGATTCCCGCCACCGCAATCGTTGTCTTACGCATGGAACTCTCTTCCGTTGGGGGCACTATGACCCGAGCTCCTTCAAACTACATGTGCATCCAACAATCGCCTAGGGAAATTGGGTCTCAACTTGGTCACGATTCACCCGTTGCACCCCAGATCCGGCGGGGGTTTATGGAGCCCACCTCCTGAAACTGCGCCGGATCCTACATCGGTGGCGAGAGTGCGCCGAACATGCTGATGGCCGCCCTTTCAGGCGGCCATCAGCATGTGCACGGTGAGCGAGCGATGGGACTACATGCCCCACAGCTTCTTGAACTGAGCCTGGTAGTCGGCCACACCCTGGTACCAGCCGTCCTTGGTCAGCACCGGCGCTGAGGTTGTACCGGTGATCAACTGGCCGGGCACCTGGTCGGTGGCCACCGGTTGCCCGCCCAGAATGCGAGCGAACTGGTCGATCACTCGCCAGCCGGTGATCGGAACCGAGACCGCGTACCAGCCGGTGGCCTTGCCGGTCGATGCGGCCTTCAGGTTCGCCGGATCCGGCCACGCGCCGGCGGTCTTGGGGACCGCGCTCATGCCGGCTGCGGTGGCTGCCGCATCAGGCGCTACCGCAAGGTCACCGGGTGCGAACGACACCCAGGTCGCGGTGGGATTGGCGAGCAGTGCCTGAGACACCAGGTCACCGGGTTTGACCGGGTTGGACGGATCCTGGACGTTTTCGTTGGTCGAGCAGTTCACGCAGTACGAAGCCAGGGTGGTTTGCAGGCCCTGGTCGAATTCCTGCGTGGCTGGAGCGCCGAGGGCAAACATCTCCACCACTGCGTCCTGCTTGGAGTTCTGG
>CAIKZY010000095.1 GCA_903832025.1 uncultured Actinomycetes bacterium | reverse complement strand
TGTGAGTGGAAGGGCCACACGATCAACATCATCGACACCCCCGGTCACGTGGACTTCACCGTTGAGGTTGAGCGATCGCTGCGCGTCCTTGACGGCGCAGTGACGGTGTTCGACGGCGTTGCCGGAGTGGAGCCGCAGTCCGAGACTGTGTGGCGTCAGGCAGACAAGTACTCCGTGCCGCGCATCTGCTTTATCAACAAGCTCGATCGCACCGGTGCGAATTTCTACATGTGCGTGGACATGATTGTCTCGCGCCTCGGCGCGACGCCGCTGGTGCTGCAGATCCCGATCGGCAACGAATCGGACTTCCTTGGCGTGGTCGACCTGGTCGGCATGCGCGCCCTGACGTGGCGCGGGGAAACCCAAAAGGGCGAGGACTACGCCGTTGAGGAAATTCCTGCGGAGCTGGCTGACAAGGCAGCGGAGTACCGCGAGAAGTTGCTCGAGACCTTGGCCGAAGCCGATGACGAGATCATGGAGAAGTTCCTCGAGGGTGGGGAGTTCACCGTTGAGGAACTCAATGCGGCCATCCGACGCGCCACCTTGGCCTACAAGCTGACCCCGGTCTTGACCGGCTCAGCCTTCAAGAACAAGGGCGTGCAGCCCATGCTGGACGCGGTCGTGGCCTACCTGCCGTGCCCGCTGGATGTGACCGCCATCGCCGGACACAAGATGGGCAACGAGGAAGTGGTCATCGAGCGTCAGCCCAATGACGCCGAGCCGTTCGCCGCTCTGGCCTTCAAGATCATGACCGATCCGCACCTGGGCAAGCTCACCTACGTTCGCGTGTACTCAGGTCGCCTGGAGACCGGCACCCAGGTGCTGAACTCGGTGAAGGATCGCAAGGAGCGCATCGGCAAGATCTACCGAATGCACGCCAACAAGCGCGAGGAAATCTACTCGGTGGGCGCTGGCGACATCGTGGCCGTGATTGGCCTGAAGGACACCACCACCGGTGAGACCCTGTGCGATCCGTCGAACCCGGTCGTGCTGGAGTCCATGACCTTCCCCGCACCGGTGATCTCCGTGGCGATTGAGCCCAAGACTAAGTCCGATCAGGACAAGCTCGGCGTTGCGATTCAGCGACTGGCCGAAGAGGACCCGACGTTCCACGTGCGCACCGACGAGGAGACCGGCCAGACCATCATCGGTGGCATGGGCGAGTTGCACCTTGAGGTCCTGGTCGACCGCATGAAGCGTGAGTTCAAGGTGGAGGCAAACGTCGGTAAGCCCCAGGTGGCCTACCGCGAGACCATTACCAAGGCCATCGACAAGATCGACTACACGCACAAGAAGCAGACCGGCGGTTCTGGCCAGTTTGCGCGCGTGATCATCAACATCGCCCCCAATGCCGGCGCCGAAGGGTCATCCGAAGAGGGCTACACCTTCGAGAACAAGGTGACCGGCGGCCGCATCCCGCGCGAGTACATCCCCTCAGTCGATGCTGGCTGCCAGGAGGCCATGGAGAACGGCGTGCTCGCCGGCTACCCGATGGTGGACGTCAAGGTCACCTTGACCGACGGTGCGTACCACGACGTCGACTCCTCTGAGCTTGCGTTCAAGATTGCCGGTTCGATGGCATTCAAGGATGCAGCGCGTAAGGCAGGACCTGTCCTGCTCGAACCGATGATGGCCGTTGAAGTCACCACCCCTGAGGACTACATGGGTGACGTCATCGGTGACCTGAACTCCCGCCGTGGACAGATTCAATCCATGGAGGAGCGTGCCGGCGCTCGCGTCGTCGCGGCTTTGGTCCCGCTGTCAGAGATGTTCGGCTACGTGGGTGACCTGCGCAGCCGTACGCAAGGACGTGCGAGCTACAGCATGCAATTTGACTCCTATGCACAGGTTCCGGCCAACGTGCAGTTGGAGATCATCGCCAAGTCTCGCGGCGAATAGTCGCGGATCACTGAAGTACCAATAACCAAAAAGACACCACAAACCGATCCGCGATAACGCCGGACGGCAAAACGACAAGGGAGAACTCAAATGGCGAAGGCCAAGTTTGAGCGCACCAAGCCGCACGTCAACATCGGCACCATTGGTCACATTGACCATGGCAAGACCACGCTGACTGCTGCTATCACCAAGGTGCTGCATGACAAGTACCCGGACGTGAACCCCTTCACGCCGTTCGACATGATCGACAAGGCTCCGGAAGAGCGCCAGCGCGGCATCACGATCTCGATCGCGCACGTGGAGTACCAGACCGAGGCCCGTCACTACGCACACGTGGACTGCCCCGGCCACGCTGACTACATCAAGAACATGATCACCGGCGCTGCTCAGATGGACGGTGCGATCCTGGTCGTGGCCGCCACCGACGGCCCGATGCCGCAGACCAAGGAGCATGTGCTCCTGGCTCGCCAGGTGGGCGTCCCGGCCATCGTCGTTGCCCTGAACAAGTGCGACATGGTGGACGACGAGGACCTGCTCGAGCTGGTCGAGATGGAAGTTCGTGAGTTGCTGAGCACCTACGAATTCCCCGGCGACGACATTCCGGTTGTTCGTGTTGCGGCGTTCCCGGCACTGCAGGGCGACGCCAAGTGGGGCGAGGCCATCCTGGAGCTCATGACCGCGGTTGACGATTACATCGCCACCCCCGAGCGCGAGGTCGACAAGCCCTTCTTGATGCCCGTTGAGGACGTGTTCACCATTACCGGACGCGGCACCGTCGTCACCGGACGCATCGAGCGCGGCATCATCAAGGTCAACGAGGAAATCGAAATCGTCGGCATCCACACCGGTCCGCCGGCCAAGACCACCGTCACCGGTGTCGAGATGTTCCGCAAGTTGCTGGACGAGGGCCAGGCCGGCG
>CAIKZY010000094.1 GCA_903832025.1 uncultured Actinomycetes bacterium | reverse complement strand
GTCGACATGGTGTGGCTCGCCGAGGAGCCGCTTGCTCATGGGCGGTCGTACCTGCTGATCTCGGGCTCGCGTGCAGTCCCAGCCACCGTCACGAACGTGCGTCACCGTCTGGACGTGGTCTCCGGAGCGCACACCGCTGCGCGTTTGCTGGAGATGAAGGAGATCGGTCGTGTGGAGATCGCCACGGATAGGCCCATTCCAATGGACGCGTACAGTCAGTGCCGCGACACTGGAGGTTTTCTGCTGGTGGATCGCGTCACAGCAGACACCGTGGCTGCAGGTTTGTCGGTGCATCCGATGCGCAGAGCCTTCAACGTAGTGGAACACGCGTATGAGGTTGACCATCAGGCCCGTACAACGATGATGGGGCACCCAGCGCGTGTTGTCTGGTTGACCGGGTTGCCCGGTTCGGGCAAGTCGACGATCGCCGATGCGGCCGTCCGTCGGTTGCATGCACTCGGTGTTCACACGTTTGTCCTTGATGGAGATAACGTCCGGATGGGGCTGAACAAGGATCTCGGCTTCACTCCCGAGGATCGCGCGGAGAATGTTCGACGCGTGGCAGAGGTCTCCAAGCTCATGCTTGACGCAGGGCTGGTGGTTCTGGTGGCCCTCGTATCTCCCTACGAATCTGACCGCGAGTCGGCGCGCGCCTTGTTCAGTCCGGGGGACTTCGTTGAGGCATATATCGACACTCCTGTAGAGGTCTGCGCCGAGCGAGACCCCAAGGGGCTGTATGCCAAGGCTGCGGCAGGTAACCTTCCCAACATGACGGGTGTTGGGCAGGGATACGAAGTCCCGACCAGCCCGGACCTGGTGCTGCACGGCACAGGGGACCTGGAGGCCAGCGTTGAACAGCTGGTTTCGGTGATTCTCGGGGAGTAGCCGGTGTCCGGCCCGAACACGCAGTTCGATCCAAAGCAAGTTGCGGCCCTTGACGGCCAGGCGATCGAGGACATGGTCCAGCAGGCAATCGATGCCATTGCTGGGGCAACAAGTCTCAGTGAGCTCAAGGAAGTCCGACTCGCCCACGCTGGAGACCGCGCGCCACTAGCGTTGGCGAATCGAGAGATTGGCGCCCTTGCCCCGGCTGCAAAGGCCGAGGCCGGTAAGCGAGTTGGATTCGCACGCTCGCGGATCAAGGAGGCTCTCGATGCGCGACAGGACGTTCTTGAGCGCGAGCGCGATATCAAGGTGCTTCTCGATGAGGCGGTCGACGTCACAGTCCCCGTACCGGGGCTACCAGTTGGGGGTAGGCATCCGCTGACCACACTGATGGAGCGAATCTGTGATGTCTTCGTTGCTATGGGCTATGACGTCGCGGAAGGACCAGAGGTAGAGGCGGAGTGGATCAACTTCGATGCACTCAATGTCCCACCTGACCACCCCGCTCGCACCATGCAGGACACGTTCTACGTCGAAGGTTCTGACAGCGGAATCGTTCTTCGTACCCAGACATCACCAATTCAGATTCGGGCGATGCTTGAGCATCCCCTGCCGATTTATGTCGTCGCGCCCGGCCGCGTCTTCCGCACTGATGAACTTGATGCAACCCACACTCCGGTGTTCCACCAGGTAGAAGGACTTGCTGTTGATCGAAACCTGACAATGGCTGATCTGAAAGGAACATTGGACCATTTCGCAGCGGAGATGTTCGGCCAGGGAATCGTCACCCGCCTGCGTCCGAGCTACTTTCCGTTTACCGAGCCCAGTGCTGAACTCGATGTGCAATGTTTCGTTTGTCGAGGTGATTCGGTCGGCAATCCTGACCGACCGTGTCGCACTTGCGGCTCTGAGGGTTGGATCGAGTGGGGAGGGTGCGGCATGGTCAATCCCCGCGTGTTGGCTGCGGTTGGCATTGACTCCTCGCAGTATCGGGGATTTGCCTTTGGAATGGGTATCGAGCGCACGCTGATGTTTCGCAATGGGGTGACCGACATGCGAGACATGGTCGAGGGCGACCTGCGCTTCACCGCTGCCTTTGGATTGGAGTCCTGATGCGAGCGCCTGTGTCATGGCTGCGTGAACTGGTATCCATCCCCGCAGATCAGGATGGGAGAAGGATCGCTGACGCACTCGTGCGTGCCGGTCTAGAAGTGGAGACTGTTGAGACAGTCGGCGACGGTATCGAAGGTGAGCTTCGCATCGGCCGAGTTGAATCCGTGGAAGAACTGAGCGGCTTTAAGAAGCCCATCCGCTGGTGTCAGGTACATGACGGGCGGGCAGTGCGCGGGATCATCTGTGGCGCGCGGAATTTCTCAATTGGTGATCTGGTGGTCGTGGCCTTGCCGGGCACAACCCTGCCTGGCGGCTTCACGATCGGCAAGCGTGAGACCTACGGTCATGTCTCCGACGGGATGCTGTGCTCCGAGCGTGAGTTGGGCTTAGGGGACGCACACGATGGCATCATCACCTTGGAGGAAGGGATTGCTTCGCCTGGAGATGACGCAACTTCGGTTCTGGGAATTGGCGATCAGATTCTCGACATTGCAGTGACTCCGGATCGTGGATATGCCTTGTCCATGCGCGGACTGGCCAGGGAACTGGCCATCGCCTACGGAGTGCCCTTCGTTGATCCGGGACAGGTTGAAGCCGATCTCCCAGCACCGTCAGCAGTACGGGCATTGGTCGAGTGCAGTAGCGATGACATGTCAGCATGTCAGCTCTTCACGATACGCACCATCGCTGTATTCGATCCTTCGGCGCCCTCCCCGGCTTGGTTGCAGCGAAGATTGCAGTCGTGCGGGATGCGTCCGATTTCACTGGCAGTGGACGTCACCAACTACGTCATGCTTGAACTCGGTCAGCCTCTCCATGCATTTGACGCGAACAAACTGCAAGGGGGCATTCACGTGCGTCGCGCTCGTCACGGTGAGCGGTTGACCACGTTGGACCATGTTGAGCGGACACTGGACATTGAAGATCTTGTCCTTGCCGATGATCGCGGTGTCATCGGACTTGCCGGCACGATGGGTGGTCTGGAAACTGAAATTGATGAGCACACGAGGGACATCGCCCTGGAGGCTGCGTACTTCGATGACGTTGTAGTGGCGCGCATGGCTCGTCGACACAAATTGAGTTCCGAGGCGTCACGGCGGTTTGAACGAGGAGTCGATCGAGAGTTGGCACCGTACGCCTCGGCGCGTGCGGCCCAGTTGTTGCTGGAATTTGGCGGCGGGATACACGTTGGTTTGACGGGAGTCGAGGCGCCGATCACCACTTCGGCGATCGGCATTGATGTGCTGGAGCCGGCAAGGATCGGCGGCTTGGATATTGCCCCTGAGCAGGCAATAGCGCTGTGGCAAGCCGTGGGTTGCTCGGTTGACGGGTCCGAGGGTCTGGTGCAGGTCCTGCCACCATCGTGGAGGCCTGATCTCACCGATGGAGTAGACCTTGTCGAAGAGGTCCTGCGGTTGGTGGGGTACGACCAGTTGCCATCGACCTTGCCCCAGTCACCCGCCGGTCATGGGCTGAGCGCTGCGCAACGAGCACGCCAGTTGGCAGGAACGATCCTCTCAGCGCGTGGAGCAGTGGAAGTCCTCAACTACCCGTTCGTTGCCGACCAGGAATTAGATGACCTCCGAATTCATCCGGACAGCATCCGGCGTTCTCGGGTGAAGCTGGCCAATCCGATGTCGGAGCAGCAGCCTTGGCTGCGAGCAGATCTCATGCCCGGGTTGATTGCCGCGGCGCGACGCAATCTCAGTCGCGGGGCGCAAGACATGCACGTGTTCGAAATTGGAATCGTGTTCCAGGGATCGGCCGCCCCCATCTCAGATCGACCATCAGTGGAACATCGTCCGGATGCAGCAACATGGACCGTGCTCAACGAGAGCTTGCCCGCACAGCCGCTGATGGCCGGAGGCTTGATGGTCGGTGACCTCCAGCTGCCAGGCTGGTGGGGAGAGGCCAAGAGGTACACCTGGATCGATGCGGTGGCCGCAGTGGAATCGGTCGCCGAAGGGCTGGGCGTGACCTTGACCCGAACGTCAGCATCCGAGGATGGCTTTCATCCCGGGCGATGCGCGCAATTCATGCATGGAGCACTGGTGATCGGTGTCGCCGGTGAATTGCATCCAGGGGTGTTGTCTGCTGTGTCCTTGCCAGAGCGGGCCTGTGCATGGCAGATCAATCTGAGCGCGCTGATCGAGCTCGCCCAACAGGTACGCCCGGCACCGGCACTATCGACGCAGCCGGTTGCCAAGGAGGATGTGGCCCTGCTCGTGCCCGTGGCGGTACCCGCGGCGGATGTTGCCGCGGCGCTAGCCCGGGGTGCAGGGCCGCTCCTGGAATCAGTGCGGTTGTTTGACGTGTATCGAGGTCCGCAAGTCCCAGAAGGGCTACGTTCGCTGGCGTTCGCGCTCAGATTTCGCGCTTTGGACCGCACGTTGGAGGCAAGCGAAACTGCGCTGGCGCGACAGTCGGCAGTGGATAGGGCTATCAAGGAATGTGGCGCCCAGTTGCGTGCATAATTATGCACATATGCGTATACTGAACGCATGAAGTACGTGGGTGTGGTTGGAGCTTCCGGTTATGCCGGGGCAGAACTCTTACGCCTTCTTGCCGGACACCCCGAGATGGAAGTGTCCGTTGCGACCGCGGGGGCCAATGCCGGTCAACGGGTAGGCGATCTTCATCCCAGTTTGGTCTCATACGGCGAATTGGCACTGCAGGAGACCAGTGCTCGGCACCTGTCGGGTCTGGACCTCGTGTTCATCGCGTTACCGCATGGTCAATCCTGTGCGCTGGTCAGCGATCTCGATCCCACGCAAGCAGTCGTGGACTTGGGAGCTGATTTCCGGCTTTCCGATCCCGCCGCCTGGACCAAGTACTACGGCGGAAACCATGCAGGCACGTGGGCGTACGGTCTCCCTGAGCTCCCCGGCCAGCGCGCCAGGTTGGCCGGGAATCACCGCGTTGCCAATCCGGGTTGCTACGCCACAGCAATCCAACTGGCACTGGCGCCGCTGATACACGCAGGTCTTGTGAGTGCCCGAGACATCGTGATCGTGGCAGCCTCGGGCACCTCCGGAGCCGGAAGGCGGGCGAGTGAGCATTTGTTTGCCAGCGAGGTGATGGGTTCGATGAGCAGCTACAAGCAGGCAGGTGCTCACCAGCACATCCCTGAGATCGAACAGGGCCTATCGATGGCAGGTGGAGTTCCCGTGAATCTTGGCTTCACCCCATTGTTGGCACCGATGTCCAGAGGAATCCTGGCGACATGTACGGCGCTCGTGAACCCTGGAACAGATACACCGATGGTGCGAGAATGCCTGCAGGCTGCTTACGATTCTGAAGCGTTCGTGATGGTTCGCCAGGACCAGTGGCCGCAGACCTCCTCGGTTCTCGGAACCAACATGACCGTTATCCAAGGTGCGGTGGACTCCCATTCGGGCCGAGTGACGGTGGTAAGCGCTTTGGACAATTTGGGCAAGGGCGCAGCTGGACAGGCGATTCAAAACGCCAATCTCATCCTCGGCATCTCCGAAACCGCCGGACTGCCTCGCGAAGGAGTTGCGCCATGAGTGTCACGTCGGCATCAGGGTTTCGTGC
>CAIKZY010000093.1 GCA_903832025.1 uncultured Actinomycetes bacterium | reverse complement strand
CGACCTTTGCCAGGTCGTAGCGCTTGGGATTGAAATAGAAGTTCTCCAGCAGATTGCGCGCGTTCTCCACCGTCGGCGGTTCGCCCGGACGCAGCTTGCGATAGATATCGAGCAGGGCGTCTTCCTGCGTGCCGATGTGATCCTTCTCCAGCGTGGCCATGAAGGTTTCGTACTGGCCAAAGCGCTCGACGATCTGCTCGTGCGTCCAGCCCAGTGCCTTCAGCAGGACGGTGACCGGCTGCTTGCGCTTGCGATCCACGCGCACTGCGACCAGGTCCTTCTTGTCGATCTCGAACTCAAGCCATGCTCCACGGCTTGGGATCAACTTGGCGACGAACATATCCTTGTCACTGGCCTTGTCCACGCTGCGCTCGAAGTATGCGCCGGGGCTGCGCACCAGCTGCGACACGACCACACGGTCAGTGCCATTGATGACGAACGTGCCCTTGTTGGTCATCAATGGGAAGTCGCCCATGAACACGGTCTGGCTCTTGATCTCGCCCGTCTCGTTATTCATGAACTCCGCCGTGACGAACAGCGGCGCAGAGTAGGTGAAGTCCTTCTCCTTGCACTGCTCGATCGTGTACTTCGGAGGCTCAAAACGATGGTCGCGGAAAGACAGGCTCATCGCGCCGGCAAAGTCTTCGATCGGGCTGATCTCCTCGAAGATCTCCGTCAGGCCCGAGACCTGCGGGATTTCGGTGTTGCCCGCGGCAATGGATGCGGCAACGCGCTGCTTCCACGCCTCGTTGCCCAGCAGCCAGTCAAAGCTGGCAGTCTGCAAGGCCAGCAAATTCGGCGCAGCCAGGGGCTCGCGAATCTTGGCGAACGATGCCCGATTCAGGTCCGGGGACAGGGGGGAGACTTCAGTGGAGCGCGAGGCGGCCAAAACTGGTCCTTCCGAGGGTCACATGTGCCATCCGCGCAACCCGGTCATGGGTTTCAGCCCGACCTGTCAACTGGAACGCCAGGACAGACCGAGTCACACATGAAAGGGCAGCGCAAAGCGGCAGCATACCCCACCGGGCACGCCGCTGTCGACCCCCGGCCTCGATGCACCACCGATCCTCGATTCACCCTGGGGCACGGGTTCCGACAGCGGAATCCTCGGCTCAACTCAGGACGATCATCGACTGGTGGGTCGAACGCAGGGGGGCACAACCACTTGCGCAGGAGGATGGTGACGCTCAGATCCGTCAACGTCAAGCCACACGCAGACGTTCGTGATCAATCCGCAACCAAAAATAGCGGTATTTCGGGCATTGCACGCAAAAGAACAGCGAGGGTGCCCAAAGGGCACCCTCGCTGCAGCAGCCAATGGCTGTGAGGAACTACTTGACGGTGACGGTTGCTCCGGCAGCCTCGAGCTGGGCCTTGGCCTTGTCCGCGGCTTCCTTGCTGACCTTCTCCAAAACCGGCTTGGGTGCGGCCTCGACGAGGTCCTTGGCCTCCTTCAGGCCCAGGTTGGTCAGTGCGCGCACCTCCTTGATCACCGGGATCTTGTTATCGCCGCCCGCTTCCAGGATGACGTCGAACTCATCCTGGTCGGCGCCTGCTGCGGCGTCGCCGCCGCCGGCAGGGGCCGCGGCAACTGCAACGGCAACCGGGGCTGCGGCAGTGACGTCGAAGGTGTCCTCGAACAACTTCACGAACTCTGACAGCTCCAGCAGGGTCATTTCCTTGAATGCATCGAGCAGGTCTTCGGTGCTCAACTTCGCCATGGTGGCGTCCTTTCGGTAGAGCCGGCCAATTCCCGAGGGCGGCCGGATGGGGATTGGGCTTTAGCCCTCGGTGGTTTCCTCGACCGCTGCTGCGGCTTCGGGTGTTTCGTCAGCTGCTGCAACTTCGGCGACTTCCTCCACAGCGACCGGAGCCTCTGCGGTGGCCTCAACTGCAGGCGGTGCCTCCTCGGCCGAAGCCGATGCAGCACCTGGATCTGCTTCCAGCTTTGACTGCAGCGCACCCAGGGCGCGAGCGGTCTTGGCCAGCGGAGCGGCGAACAGTGCAGCGGCCTGCGACTGCTTTGCCTTCATCGCGCCGGCCAGCTTGGACAGCAGGACCTCGCGAGACTCCAGGTCGGCGATCTTCTGGATCGCCGCGGCGTCCAGAACGGCCCCGTCCATCACGCCACCCTTGATGACCAAGCTGGGGTTGTCCTTGGCGAAATCACGAATCGCCTTGGCTGCCTCAACCGGATCTCCGGTGACGAATGCAATCGCGCTTGGGCCAACGAGCAGGGCGTCAATGCCCTCAACTCCCGCGTCCTTCGCAGCGATCTTGGTCAGGGTGTTCTTGACGACCGCGTATGTCACCGACGAGCCCAGGCTGCGACGCAAGTTCTTCAACTGCGCCACGGACAGGCCGCGGTACTCGGTGAGCACTGCCGCGTTAGACGCGCGGAAGTGCTCGGCTAGCTCGGCGACGGAATTCGCCTTGTCAGGCCGTGCCATGCGGCTCCTTTCTCAGGGCCCCTGGCAAGCAAAACGCCCCGGCGCAGGCGCACGGGGCAAGACCGCAAAGCGGCTCTTCTCGTCTCACCTACGCGGGCCGCCCACTTGCGCGGAGCCTTCGATCCTTCTTTCGAACGATCACCAGCGGTCTTCGGTAAGCACACCGTATGCGATCAGGCACATCGCGGTCAAAACGGCCTTGGTGAGCCCTGCGCACGGATCCATTCAGCAGCGGTAATCGCATAGATGGCTTCGCTGGTCCACTCCCCCTTGATGAACTCGTTGTCCACCAAGGTGGCCTCGTGCCGAAAGCCCAGGCGGGACAGCACGGCAGCGGATCGAGCATTGCGGGCATCGAGCGAACCGGACACCCGGTGAACATGCCCGGAGGCAAAGGCCAGGTCAACCACCGCCCCGACAGCCTCGGTGGCCAGCCCCTGGCCCTGGACGGACCGCAGGAAGGTGTACCCCACTTGTGCCTGCCGGTGCGGCCCTTCCTGAAGGTGCAGGCCCACATCGCCAATGACCTCACCGTGCAGTTCCACGGCCAAGTTGAGCCAATGACCTACGGCGAGTTCGCCATTACCGGTCCGCTCGCTGAGCTTGTCCACGCTGCCCGCCCGATCAAGAACCCCGTGGTAGAGGTAGCGCACCACTGTCGGGTCTGCCCACATTCGGGCGTATGCGTCGATGTCGGTAGCCAAGACGGGTCGAAGGCACAGGCGCCTGGTAGACAGTGGCCACGTCATCTTCATCGAACCCCTTCGGTTCCCGACGCATGCACCGACATGGAACGAACTTCGGTCCGCACTCAGTACGGGCCGAAGTCAATCTCACAGGATGTGGGTCGGACTATGCCTCGTCATCCACGGTCAGGTTCTTCACGCGGTTCGGATCGACCTGAACGCCTGGACCCATGGTGGAGGAGAAGGTGGTCTTCTTGACGTACCGACCCTTGGCCGCCGATGGCTTCAAGCGCAGTACCTCATCAAGGGCTGCGGCGTAGTTCTCGGCCAACTGAATTTCGGTGAACGATGCCTTGCCGATCGGGAATTGCAGATTGGAGTGCTTGTCCACGCGGAACTCGATCTTGCCTCCCTTGATGTCCTCAACAGCCTTGGCGACGTCCACCGTGACCGTGCCGGTCTTGGGATTCGGCATCAAGCCGCGCGGGCCTAGCACCTTGCCCAGGGTTCCCACCTTGCCCATCAAGTCCGGGGTGCACACTGCGGCGTCGAAGTCGGTCCAGCCGCCGCGCACCTTTTCGATCAGGTCGTCAGAACCGACAAAATCGGCACCGGCAGCACGGGCTTCCTCCGCCTTTTCGGCGTTGGCGAAGACCAGGACCCGGGCGGTCTTGCCTGTGCCGTGCGGCAGGTTGACGGTTCCACGCACCATCTGGTCTGCCTTGCGTGGGTCAACACCCAGGCGCATGGAGACCTCAACGGTGGGATCGAACTTGGTCGCCACCCCTGACTTGACCAAACGGATCGCCGACAGAGGCGAGTAGAGCTCGTCAGGGTTAATCTTCTCGGCGGCGGCCAGGTATGCCTTGCTGCGCTTCATGGTCTGCTCCTTCATTGCAGAGTGTGGTTTCCGAGCCGCGCTGGCTCTCCCACAAATTTCGGTTGGTGATACGGGTTTAGGCGGAAACGGTGATGCCCATCTGGCGTGCAGTGCCCTCGATGATCTTCATCGCGGCATCGATGTCGTTGGCGTTCAGGTCCGGCAGCTTGGTCTCTGCGATCTCGCGAACCTGTGCGCTGGTAATGGAACCGGCCTTGACCTTGTGCGGCTCGCCGGAACCCTTCTCCAAGCCGGCAGCCTTCAAGATCAAGCGCGATGCCGGCGGAGTCTTGAGGACAAAATCAAAGGTGCGATCTTCGTACACCGTGATTTCGACCGGGATGACGTTGCCACGCTGGGACTCCGTGGCCGCGTTGTAGGCCTTGCAAAAGTCCATGATGTTCACGCCGTGCTGACCCAGTGCAGGGCCGACCGGCGGCGCGGGGTTCGCTGCGCCTGCCTGAATCTGCAACTTGATCAGGCCGGCAACCTTCTTCTTCTTCGGTGCCATGGTGATTCGGGTCCTTCTTCGTTGGAAAGCTCGCGAGGATTCCCGCGAGGGTGGAACTAGTTCTTCTGGATCTGGCTGAAGGCCAGTTCCACGGGGGTTTCTCGTCCGAAGATCTCTACCAGGCCCGTGACCTTCTGGCCCTCGATATTGATTTCGGAGATTGAGGCGTGCAACGTGGCAAATGGTCCATCGACCACCGTGACGGAATCGCCAACGGAGAAGTCCACTTCGATGGCCGGCGCCGAAGCGCCCCCGCCGGACTGGGCCGGCGCGCCAGGGGCGGCCGGCTTCTTCTCCGGAACCGGGGCCAAGATGGCCACGACTTCGTCCAACGTCAGCGGTGCAGGAGTGTGACCGTGGCCGACAAACCCAGTGACTCCCGGGGTGTGGCGCACAACGCCCCAGGACTCATCGGTGAGATCCATGCGCACAAGAACGTACCCAGGGAACTTGTTCCGGCGGACCAGCTTGCGCACCCCGCTCTTGATTTCGGTGACCTCCTCCATCGGCACCTCAACCTGGAAGATGTAGTCCTCCACGTTCAAGCTGGCGATGCGGGACTCCAGATTTCCCTTGACCTTGTTTTCATACCCGGCGTACGAGTGAATGACGTACCAATCTCCGGCTGAGATGCGCATCTGCTCGCGGAATGCCGCGACCGGATCGATCTCTTCCTCGGCGATCTCCTGGGCGGCTTCAGCAATCACCGCTTCGACCGCGGCCTCGGCAACAAGCTCCTCGGCGATATCCACCTCGGCATGCTCGACAATTGCCTCCGCCGCCAGTTCGACGTCGATGGAGGCGGTCGCGAAGGGATCAGCCGCAGCGGTTTCGGCGATCTGATCGGCCGCAGCCACAACGGCAGCGGCCTCAGACTCGAAGTCGTCGGCAGGGAAGACCTGGTCAGACACGGTGGTCAATCTCCTTCATACAGCGGTTGCTTGGCCCACTCATCCGAAGATGAGGAGTACCAACTTGGTAAAGACGTAGTCCAGGCCGGCAACGATTGCGGCCATGACCGAGACAAACACGATCACGATCACGGTGTAGTTGATCAACTCGTTGCGTGTTGGCCAGATGACCTTGCGCAGCTCGGCGATCACCTGCCGGAAAAACAGCGACAAGCGGGAGAACATGCCCTTTCGGGCAGGCTTGTCAGCCGAGCGCGGACGCTCGGAGGACGTGTCTACCTCAGTCATGACTGCCTTCTGTCTCAGTGGGCCGTGCGGTGGTACTGACCTGCTTGCCGACCCTGGCGGGGCGACCAGCAGGGCCGGAGGGACTTGAACCCCCAACCCCCGGTTTTGGAGACCGGTGCTCTACCAATTGAGCTACGACCCTTTGTGAGGAACCGGTGACCGCCTTTGGGCAGGCTGCCGCCAAGCATCCTTACGGACCCAACAGTCTACGTCGCCGGTTTCCAAGTGGTCCAATCGGGCATTTCGGGTCCCCATCCGATCCCGCACCTCCCCCGAGGCCAGCACGGGAAGACCTGAAAGAATGCGGGCATGACCTCACGGATTTCTGACCGCATCGCCGCCATTGCCGAATCCGCCACGCTGGCCGTGGATGCCAAGGCCAAGGCCCTGAAGGCTGCCGGACGGCCGGTTATCGGCTTTGGGGCCGGCGAGCCGGATTTCCCGACACCTGACTACATCGTCGAAGCGGCGGTGGCGGCCTGCCGCCTGCCGGCATGGCATCGCTACACCCCTGCTGGCGGGCTCCCCGAGTTGAAGGAAGCCATCGCGGCAAAGACGCTTCGAGACTCTGACTTCCAGGTGTCGGCATCGCAGGTACTGGTGACCAACGGGGGCAAGCAGGCTCTCTACAACACCTTCGCCACGCTGCTGGATCCGGGGGACGAGGCAATCTTGCCTGCTCCGTACTGGACGACCTACCCAGAGGCGATTGCCCTGGCAGGAGGCACACCGGTCATCGTGATGACCGATGAGCACAGTGGCTACCGGGCCACGGTGGAGCAATTGGAGGCCGCGCGCACCGCGCGCACCAAGTTGCTGGTCTTCGTCTCGCCATCCAACCCCACCGGCGCGGTCTACTCCCCTGAGGAGGTGGCCGCAATCGGCGCCTGGGCCCTGGAGCATGGAATCTGGGTAGTCACCGATGAGATCTACGAGCACCTGGTCTACGGGCAGGCACGATTCGCCTCGATGCCGGTCCTGGTTCCCGAGCTGGCAAATCAGTGCGTGGTCGTCAATGGCGTCGCCAAGACGTATGCGATGACTGGCTGGCGCGTGGGCTGGATGATCGGGCCGAACGACGTGATCAAGGCCGCTACCAATCTTCAGTCCCATGCCACCTCCAACGTGGCCAACGTGTCGCAAATCGCCGCGCTTGCCGCAGTTTCAGGCGACCTGTCAGCGGTGGATGCCATGAAGGTTGCCTTCGATCGCCGGCGCACCTTGATCACCGGCTTGCTCAACGAAATTGACGGAGTCTCCTGCCCACTGCCTGAAGGGGCGTTCTACGTTTATCCATCCGTGAAGGGGTTGCTCGGCAAGTCTGTGCGTGAACGCACGATCGGCAGCTCTGCCGAGCTGGCCGCAATCATCTTGGACGAGGCTGAGGTGGCAGTGGTCCCGGGCGAAGCATTCGGCACCGACGGCTACTTGCGACTGTCATATGCGCTGGGCGATGCCGATATCACCGAGGGTGTCACGCGCATGGCAGCACTGCTGTCCGAGGCCCGATAGCTCACACGCCAACCAGCACTGGCTCCATCAGCAGATCCACGCCAAAGGCGGTGTGCACCTGTTGACGTATCGCCTGAGCAAGTTCCATCACTTGGCTCGCGGTGGCATTGCCGGCATTTGTCAGAGCCAGCGTGTGCTTGGTGGAGACACGGGCATCGCTGTGGGGCGTCAACCGATAGCCGCGTGGGATGCCGGATGCTTCGATGAGCCATGCTGCGGACAGTTTCACTCCACCATCTGCTGCATAACGCGGGCATCGAACATCGATATCCCGAGCAAACTCATCGGTCACGACCGGATTGGTGAAAAAGGAACCACAACTGCGCGTATCACTGTCGGTCGGATCCAGCACCATGCCCTTGGCCCGGCGAAGCTCAAGGACGGAACGGCGGATTCGCTCGATGGGCACGGTGTCACCCGGGGAAGTGTCCAGTGCATCGGCAAGCTGCTGGTACCGGACGAAGTCCGATGATGCGACCGGCAGTCGCATGGAAACGGAGAGCACGACGTATCGGCCTGGGTCGGACTTCAGCGCACTGGTGCGATACGCAAATCGGCATTGTGTCGTGGTCAAGGTCTGGAATTGGCGTGCATGCCGATCCCACACCTGCACGGACTGGATCACCTGCGCCACTTCCTGGCCGTAGGCACCAACGTTCTGCATCGGAGTGGCTCCGACAGTGCCAGGGATACCACTGAGCCCTTGGACTCCGGCCCATCCGTGGACGGTCGCCATTTCGACCAGGTCATCCCAGATCACCCCGGCCGCTGCGGTCAACACGACGTCCTGGTCGTCATCGTGAATCGCAATGCCCTCGCTTCGCACGCAGATCACGTCACCGGCAAAGCCGTCGTCAGCGCACACCACATTGGAGCCAGCGCCAAGGATCAGTGCGGGACGGCCAGCGGCATCGGCATCGCGCACCGCGTCAACGAGTTCCTCCGATGACCAGGCGGTTACGACCGTTCCGGCAACGCCTCCCACGCCCAAGGTCGTGAGGTCGGCCAGCAATGTCATGGGGCGACCACCACGGTCCGTGACGCTCGCACCGCAGCACCGGCGCGCGTTGCGTCAGTCAGCAAGCCCATGCCCACACGCTACGGCAGCACCGGTGCGCGCCCGGAGAGGATGTCCTGCCTGCCTCGGAAGGTCGCCAGGATGCGGTCATACGTCCGCTTGGATTCCTTGTCCCGAATGGCGGGGTCGCTGTCGTGATAGCCGTGGTGTCGGCCTTGATGCACTGGCAGCTCCGCTTCGGGCACCACGAGCTTTCCCCCGGCCGCACGCAGCGCCAAGGACCATTCCAGATCCGCGTTTCGGTAAAACTTCGCCTTCGAGTTCGGTCCAGTGGCTCGTGCGGCATCAGTTCGCACGGCCATGAGGTATCCCAACAGGACATCGACTTCACCGTGCCCAACGTCCACCACAGTGCGCCACTGGTCTGCGGTGTCGACCACTGCACCCTTCCAGCCGGTGGCAACAACATGGTCATCGAGCGCCCGGATCAGTGGCGTGATGGCATCTGCGTCCAGCACTGTGGACATATCCAGCAGCACCAGAGCCGGTGCATCGATCACGGCGATCGCGGCATTGACCACCGGTCCCCAGCCAGCCTGTGCCAGCGTCTGCCCGAGGTGAACCACGCACATCGAGGGGTCACTGGCGGCAAACTGGTGCACGGCGTTCCCGGCGCCGTCGACATCGCCGAGATCCACGACGAGGATCCGCACTCCACTGGGCGCGTGATCACGCAGCGCTGAGACACACGTGAGCGCATCGGCCGGCCAGCCATCGATCAAGACCATCACGACGGCGCTCTCGGCGACGATGCGCTCCTGCTGGGAGGTCCAAGCGCCCAAGGATGCGAACTGTTCGAAGGGCGGCTTTTCGGTCAGCGAGTATCCCTGGGCAGTGTCGGTGACGATCCACCCCAGGGCCACGATGGCATCTCGTGCTGCATCTGCTGCAGCCCAGTCCTTGTCTGCGCGTGCCTGTGCCCGCACTGCGGCGAGGTCGTGGATCTGCTGTGATGGTTCGGTGTTCATTGCCGCGTTCATTGCCGCGGCAACCTGACGAGGACCTGCGCCTTGCCCAGAACGGTGGCTCCGTCGCAGGTGGCAGTCAGCGTTACCTGCACAGTGCCGTCGTCGTTGAGTGCCGTCACCGACCCGGTCACGAAAAGGAGTGCACCGGCTGAATTGTCGGGCACGACGACCGGACGGGTGAATCGACATCCGTACTCGATGATGCAGCCAGGATCACCGGTCCACTCGGTGACAACCTGCACTGCCTTGGCCATCGTGAGCATGCCGTGGGCAACCACGTTGGGAAGGCCCACCTCCAGGGCAACGCGCTCGTTCCAGTGAATCAGGTTGAAGTCCAATGACGCACCGGCGTACTTGATCAAGTCGGCGCGCTGAATCGGGAATTGCCGTTCCGGGAGCTGATCACCCACGGTCAGCGAGGACCATGTGGGGCTCATGCGGCAGCTTCCCGAGCGACCAGCGTTGACCACGTGGAGCACACTGCCTGTCCGGAGGCGTCCGTGATGTCTGCTCGAGCGGACAGGATGTCGTTTCCCGCCATCGATCGAATTGACTCGATGGTGATGTCCACACGCAGCTCGTCCCCGGCCACGATTGGGCGTTGATGGCGAAAGCGTTGATCACCATGGACCACTCGTGCAAAGTCCAGCCCCAGATCAGGATCGTGGATGACCGTGCTGAGCGCGCGCATGGACATCACGATGGCAAATGTCGGTGGCGCGATGACATCGGCGTACCCGGCCTGCCGAGCAGCGTCGACGTCGGTGCACACCGGCGACACTTCACCGATTGCGACGGCGAACTCACGGATCTTTTCTCGACCGACCACGTATGTGTTCGACGCCGGAACGGTCCGCCCTATCCAGTCCTGGTTCATTCCCACCTGCGCAGGGTACCGCTGGATCCTCGGGGCCCACATGGCAAACGGCCGGACCCCCGAAGGGTCCGGCCGCTTGGGCCTCAGCCATGAAGTTGGCGCGCAGGATCAGCGAGTTTCCTTGTGCGCGGTGTGCTTGTTGCAGTTCGGGCAGAACTTCTTCGCCTCAAGTCGATCCGGGTCGTTACGTCGGTTCTTCTTGGTGATGTAGTTCCGGTTCTTGCAGTCCTCGCAGGCCATGGTGATCTTTGGCCGGACATCGCTGGCCTTCGCCATGATCGTTCCCTTTCATCGTGAGCCCGGATAGGACTCGTGGTCGTGCACTTGTCAGCGGGTGCCGCCAAGCCGGTAGCGGAGGCCGGATTTGAACCGGCGACACAGCGATTATGAGCCGCTTGCTCTGCCAACTGAGCTACCCCGCCGCATTGCCAATGAGTCAGGGACGAACCTTCCTCACCGAGCCCCTTTACGGAATCGAACCGTAGACCTTCTCCTTACCATGGAGACGCTCTGCCGACTGAGCTAAAGGGGCCGAAAGCCTCGTAAGCCTACACAAGGCAGACCCCGACGGGAAAATCGGTCGTGACGAGCGCTCTGAGCGCCCGGTTTGCCCAGGCGTAGGGGGCAGGCCACACTGGCGACATGCCCTGGACCGTTGCCGACATGCCACGCCTGAACGGGCGCACGGTGATCGTGACCGGGGCCAATTCAGGTCTGGGATACTGCACCGCCCTGGCCCTTGCCAACTCCGGTGCAGACGTGACCCTGGCCGTGAGATCGGTGGAGCGCGGTGAGGCTGCGGCGCGCACCATCCGGGCTTCGGTGACGTCGGCGACCGTTTCGGTTGCCAGCCTGGATCTGGCTGATCTGACCAGCATTCGGGCCTTCGCCCAGCGGTTCAGCAGCGAGCATCCGTCGGGATTGGACCTGCTCATCAACAACGCGGGGATCATGGCCGTCCCCAAGTCCACCACGGCCGATGGCTTTGAAATGCAGTTCGGTACCAATCACCTCGGTCACTTCGCGCTCACCGGGTTGCTGCTGCCAGCGCTGGTGGCTGTTCCCGGATCACGCGTGGTCACGGTGTCATCCTTTGCCCACCGAATGGGCAAGATGAATTTCGCCGATCTCATGGGTGCCAGGTCATACCGAGCATGGGGTGCATATGGTCAGTCCAAGTTGGCAAACCTGCTCTTCACCGCCGAACTGCAGCGCCGACTGAGCCTGGCCGCGATGCACGTGAAGGCTATGAGCGCTCACCCGGGCTACGCCAATACCAATTTGCAAACAGCTGTCGCTCGAAAGGCAGGACGCACGCTTCAAGCGCGCATGACGCAATCCTTTAACAATCTTGCCGCGCAGTCTGCGCAGTCCGGCGCGCTCCCGACATTGTTTGCGGCAACTGCACCGGGTCTGCCCGGCGATAGCTTCGTCGGACCGGATGGGTTCATGCAATTGCGAGGTCATCCTGTGCTGGTGGATCGATCGGCTGCCGCCCGCGACATGGAGGCAGCCGCAACGTTATGGCAGGTCAGCGAGCAACTCACGGCCGTCCACTATCCATTTGACTGACGCTTCTTTTTTGGCCGAATTCCTCTATGGCGCACGCGCCGTATGGCGGCTGATCGCACAACACGGTTCGACGGCCCCTCCTGAATCCCAGGCTGCGACATCAGGACACCTTGACGGCAGCCAGTCAATTCCTGTGACGGCGTGCATGTCATGCGCGATCGGCGCAAGACGGTGCAGGAGTTCCCAGGCAAACCACAGGTGCTTTCGAGGGTCGTCACAGGAATCGTGCTTACCGTGCTGGACATGAAGATCGCACACCGAGTGCAGGTCTCAGCATCGAAGGGAACTCGCATTATGCGCACCAATCGCTCATTCGCCGTCATCGGCGGCACCGCCGTGTTGGCACTTACCCTGGGTCTTGGCTCGGCGACCGCAGCACTTGCCGCAACCAACGACACCAACACCACGCAGTCTCAGTCGCAGCACACCGGTAACGGTCCGCTGCACGCGCTGGTTACCGCAGGCACCATCACCGACGTCCAGGCGCAGGCAATTCACACCGCACTGAAGAGTGCGCATGAGGCCAACAAGGGATCGTTCGAGTCAACGTTGAGCGCCACGAAGTCCTCGGTGCTGTCAACGCTGGTCTCCAACGGCACTGTGACCCAGGCCCAAGCTGATGCCATCAGTGGCGCAGCCAGAGGCGGGGTGAAGGACCTGGTGACTGCAGGAACGATTACCAAGGATCAGGCGAAGGCCTACGGCTCTGCGATGCGTGCGGCCATGACCTCGGTGGCTCGTCCTGATCGCGCAGCGACCGTCAAGTCCGTCCTGGATTCCCTGGTGAGCGCGGGCACCATCAGCGCTGCTCAGGAATCTGCCGTGATCGCAGCAATCCCGGCTCAGGCTCCCGGCCAGCACAACCACGCCGGTCACATTGGCGGATTCGGACATCACCGTCAGGCTTCCCCAGCTCCATCTGCCAGCAACTAGGTCTCAACGTAGAAGGCCCCGGTCAGGGCGGTTTCTAGGGATCGTCGCAACACGGCTAGGGATTAAGTAAAGCAGCGAGACGCTCGGCTGGGGTTTCCCAGCCGAGCGTTTTGCGTGGGCGGCCGTTGAGTCGGACGGCCACTGCCGCGAGATCTTTTGCTGAGTGCTGGGACAAGTCGGTGCCTTTGGGGAAGTACTGGCGAAGTAGGCCGTTGGTGTTTTCGTTGCTGCCTCTTTGCCATGGGCTGCCCGGATCGCAGAAATAGATCGGCATGTTGAGAGCCATCGTGAATTTATGGTGGACCGCCATTTCGCTGCCTTGGTCCCAGGTCAAGGAGCGCCGCAGATGCACGGGCAACGTTCCCATCGCAGCGATGAGCGCATCCTTTACTTGCTCTGCTGCATGGCCGTGAGGAAGGTGTCCGAGCAGCACATACCTGGTGCTTCTTTCTACGAGAGTTGCGATGGCTGACTGATGACCTGCGCCGATGATCAAGTCACCTTCCCAATGGCCGGGCACCGCTCGATCAGCGACTTCAGCAGGACGTTCGCTGATCATCAACATGGGCGCTTGAAAGCGGGACTGTCGCTGGTCTGGTTGCCGCTGCACACGCCGGACAGCACGACCCGTGCGTAGACACCTGGCAAGTTTACGACGAAACTCACCCCGGCCTTGCACATACAACGCTTGATAGATTGTCTCGTGACTCACGTGCATCTCCGGCCGGTCAGGGAACTCCTGGCGGAGCCGACGACAGATCTGCTCCGGACTCCACTGCTGGCGCAGACCAGCGGCAATGAAGTCTGACATTTCCTGATTCAGCTCAATCTTGCGCGGCTTGGGTCGGGCTCGGCGAGCCGCTGATCGGCGCTGCGTCGCCCATGGCCGGTAGTCACCTGAAGCCGGATGAGCATTTCGGCGTAGCTCACGACTGATCGTCGACGGCGACCGGCCCAACTCCAGCGCGATCGCACGAACCGAGACCCCGTGACGATGCATGTCAGCAATATCGATCCGTTCGTCCACCGACAAGAACCGCGCATCGATTACTTTCTCCACCGCGGGAGGGATCACCTTGCCCGGCGGCGACCAGGCCAACTGCCCATTGGCGGCATAGCGCCGTCCAGCGCTACGAACAATTCCCCTGGCCCAATCACGACCAGTTCGCTCATGAACACCGATAACCACCGAAGCCTGCGCTGCTGTCATCCCCTGATCCAACAACGCCATGAACTCCACCTGGCGAGCAGAAGGGCGCCGTCCCGAAGGACGGCGCCCTTGCGCGTGGTCTTTCATCGCAACTCCTGAACTACTCAGGTGTTGCATCGACCCCTAGAACCCAAGCAGTTGACCGGGGCCTTCTGCGTCTTTTGTGGCGTTCTTGCCCGCGGGGTTCTACGCCTTCAGTGTTCCGCGCACCAGACTGGTTGCGCTGTGAGCGGGGTTCCCGTCGTACGCCTCCAGCGAGACATCCACAACAGGAAAGGCTGACAGATTCATGCCCGACGGAAGTGTGTAAATCGCAGTGGACCCAGGATTGAGATTGCCGATCGCCACCATGTTCTTGGTGTCTGCTGTTGCCATCCACACCTCGTAATACCCCCGCGCCGGACTCGACAGGCCAGGAATCGTGACTGTGAGTTGCGCGGTGCTGCCGACCTTCTGCACCACAGATCGGAAGAGCGTCGTGTAGGGAAAGAGTGTTCAGAGCCGTGGGGGTG
>CAIKZY010000092.1 GCA_903832025.1 uncultured Actinomycetes bacterium | reverse complement strand
GAGCTTTCTACGAGTTTCACTCGACTTTCATGGAACCGTGGGATGGACCAGCAAACTTGTGCTTCACGGACGGAACCATCATCGGCGCTGTCCTCGATCGGAACGGGCTTCGTCCGGGACGTTTTTGGGTGACCGATGACGGACTTGTTGTTCTGGGGTCTGAAGCCGGGGTGCTTGATATCGACCCCGCTCGCATTATCCGGAAGGGTCGCTTGCAGCCCGGAAAGATGTTCCTGGTCGACACGGCGGCACGTCGCATCGTTGAAGACGATGAGATTAAGGCAGGGTTGTCTGCTGCGGCCCCGTACCAGCAATGGCTGGATGAAGGCCTGATTCATCTTGACGATCTGCCAGAGCGAGAGCATGTCGTGCACACTCCTGGATCTGTTGCCCGCAGGCAACAGACCTTCGGCTACACCGAAGAAGAGTTACGCATGATCTTGGAGCCCATGGCGCGATCTGGCCTGGAGCCCATTGGCTCGATGGGCACTGACACTCCCATAGCAGTCCTGTCCGCTCGCCCGCGCATGTTGTTCGACTACTTCGCGCAGTTGTTCGCGCAAGTCACCAATCCTCCTCTTGACGCTATTCGCGAGGAGATCGTCACTTCCCTTGCATCGGTGATCGGACCGGAAGGAAATCTCCTCCAACCGAGCGCCTCGCATGCACGCGCGGTAGTCCTGCCATTTCCGGTCATCGATAATGATGAACTTGCCAAGATCTTGCATATTGACGCAGACGGCACGCGCTCTGGTTTCTCCGGTGAGCGCATCGCTGGCCTGTATCCGGTGGCAGGCGGGGGGCAGGCGCTCAAGCGGCGACTTGATCAGATCTTCAATGAAGTCGACACGCTCATTCGACAGGGCAAGCGGTTCCTGGTCCTGTCCGATCGCGATTCGAATGCCGAAATGGCGCCGATACCGTCGTTGCTGCTGTGCGCTGCAGTGCATCATCACCTGGTTCGAACCAAGACCCGCACCATGATCTCACTGCTGATCGAGACCGGGGACGTGCGCGAGGTTCATCACGTTGCCCTGCTGATCGGCTACGGTGCCGCCGCAGTGAACCCGTACTTGGCACTTGAGTCAGTCGAGGACCTCGTCCGTCGTGGGGTTATTGCCGATGTCAGCGCTGAGAAGGCAATGCGTAACGTCGTGAAATCCTTGGGTAAGGGCTTGCTGAAGGTCATGAGCAAGATGGGCGTATCCACAGTGGCCTCGTATCGCGGTGCGCAGATCTTCGAAGCCCTTGGGCTCTCGCAGGAGGTCATCGATGCCTACTTCACTGGGACAACGAGCAAGCTTGGCGGAATCGGCTTGGACGTTATTGCACAGGAAGTTGCCGCACGGCACTCAATTGCCTACCCCTCCTCGGGTATCGCGCCAGCCCACCGAACACTGAATGTCGGCGGCGAGTACCAGTGGCGCCGCGAGGGTGAGCAGCATCTGTTTGATCCCGAGACGGTGTTTCGGCTGCAGCACGCAACTCGTAGCAAGCGCTTCGATATCTTCCGTCAGTACACCTCCGGTGTCAACGATCAATCAGCGCGATTGATGACGTTGCGTGGACTCTTCGAGATCAAGACAGGTCAGCGACCGGCCGTGCCGATCGACGAGGTGGAATCGACCGCAGCCATTCTGCGCCGATTTTCCACTGGCGCGATGAGTTACGGTTCTATCTCGCAGGAAGCGCACGAAACCCTGGCGATAGCCATGAATCGAATCGGTGCGAAGTCCAACACTGGTGAAGGTGGGGAGGATCCAGAGCGGTACCTCCCGATGCCGAATGGGGATTCCAAGCGCTCGGCAATCAAGCAGGTGGCATCAGGTCGTTTTGGTGTCACCAGTGAGTACCTGGTCAACGCGGACGATATTCAGATCAAGATGGCGCAAGGTGCCAAGCCGGGAGAGGGAGGACAGCTTCCCGGGCACAAGGTGTACCCATGGGTAGCTAAAACCCGCCACTCGACACCAGGGGTTGGCCTGATCTCACCGCCACCGCACCACGACATTTATTCCATCGAAGACCTGGCGCAACTTATTCATGACCTCAAGAATGCCAATCCGAAGGCGCGAATCCACGTGAAGCTTGTAGCTGAAGTGGGCGTAGGCACGGTGGCAGCGGGAGTGGCAAAGGCACATGCCGATGTGGTGCTCATTTCCGGTCATGACGGAGGAACAGGAGCATCACCTCTGACCTCCCTCAAGCATGCGGGCGGACCTTGGGAATTGGGCCTGGCCGAAGCTCAGCAGACCTTGATGCTGAACGGGTTGCGTGACCGAGTCGTTGTGCAGACAGATGGTCAGCTCAAGACCGGCCGCGACGTGGTGATTGCCGCGCTTCTGGGGGCGGAAGAGTTCGGCTTTGCCACGGCGCCGCTGGTGGTGATGGGCTGCGTCATGATGCGTGTGTGCCACTTGGACACCTGCCCGGTTGGAGTGGCCACCCAAAATCCTTTACTCAGAGAGCGCTTTACCGGAACGCCAGAGTTTGTCGAGACGTTCTTCGAATTTATCGCCGAGGAGGTGCGGCAGTACCTCTCCGAATTGGGCTTCCGGAGCTTGGACGAGATTATCGGCCGCGCCGAGCTGCTCGATGTCGCTCCCGCGATCGCTCACTGGAAGGCAGCCGGACTCGATCTGGCTCCAGTCTTCCACGTGCCTGACGCAGGCGATGCCCCTCGGCGGCAGATGATCGCCCAGGATCATGGTCTGGAGAAGGCGCTTGATCAGCAACTCATCGAGCTGTGCAGACCAGCTATCGACCGTGGCGAGCCAGTTCGTGGCCAGTTCACGATCCGAAACGTCAATCGAACCGTGGGCACAATGCTGGGCTCGCAGGTAACTGCTGCCCACGGAGGTGCGGGCTTGCCAACTGGAACCATTGACCTGACGTTTGTGGGATCCGCGGGACAGTCATTCGGCGCATTCATTCCCTCGGGCGTGACATTGCGACTTGAGGGTGATGCAAATGATTACGTCGGCAAGGGATTGTCGGGCGGCCATATCGTGGTGCGACCGGATCGCAACGCCGCGTTCGCTGCCACGGACAACATCATCGCCGGAAACGTTGTCGGCTATGGTGCGACAAGTGGGGAGATCTTCCTTCGTGGCCAAGTAGGAGAGCGCTTTTGCGTTCGCAACTCGGGCGCAACTGCTGTGGTGGAGGGTGTGGGAGACCATGCCCTTGAGTACATGACCGGTGGATTGGTGGCCATCCTGGGACCGACCGGTCGCAATCTTGGCGCCGGAATGTCCGGAGGTATCGCCTACGTGCTCGATCTGAATCAAGCCCTGGTGAACCAAGACATGGTCGATCTTGACAAGGTGGAAGAAGCCGACGCGCACGTACTTCAGGGGTTGCTCACCCAGTACTGTGAAGAAACGGCGTCAGATGTTGCTGAGAACTTGCTGAGCGACTGGAATGCCAGCATCGG
>CAIKZY010000091.1 GCA_903832025.1 uncultured Actinomycetes bacterium | reverse complement strand
GACCCGATGAGACGAAGTTTGAATGGTTCGTGAGCCAGTTCGACCATCGCCTGAGCTTCATCAACAACTCGGCGGGAAAATCGCTGTCCGGACTTGAGAATCACTCCCATGCGAGCCTCGAGAGCCACCAAATCATCGGGTGTGAATGGGTTGGTCACATCAAAGTCGTAGTAGAAGCCATCCTTGACCGGCGGTCCGATTCCCAACTTTGCCTCGGGAAACAGATCCTGCACAGCCTGCGCCAGCACATGCGCTGCCGAATGGCGCAGCACTGCCAAGCCCTCAGGCGAGTTCACGCTGACGGGCTCCACGACATCGGAATCTGCGACCGGAGTGAACAGGTCGCACAACTGACCATTCACCCGAGCTACGACGATGTCCTTGCCAACTGCGCCGAGGCGGTCAAAAGCGGTAGTTGCGCTCACCGAGTCTCCTTGTCTTGGCCCGGTCGGCCGAACCACCAGGGGTCGATCTTCGGTGGGCGATACTGGGTTCGAACCAGTGACCCCTCGCGTGTGAAGCGAGTGCTCTACCACTGAGCCAATCGCCCGAAGCCCTCGCAGCCTACCGCAAGTGTCACCGACGTTGGTCGACAGGTGTGATGCCCGTTCCTCCCTCGCCCATGGACCGAAGGACGTGCATATCTGCGGCTCACCTTGACCCTACGGGTCAATGTCCCACGCGCAGCGCTTGGCAAACTCCCCGGCAATCATGGCGGTCCGCGGCCCCACAGCCAGGATCCGACCATCGATGGCGGTGACCGGGTGGACGTCCCGAGTCGATGAGGTGATGAAGACCTCACGCGCGTCTCGCAGCTGCTCCATCGTGAAGTCACGTTCAATGGCCTGTGACCATTGGAGGACCAGTTGACGAGTGATCCCGTCGAGGCACCCTGTGGACAGTGTGGGGGTGCACACCTGCTGGTCGATCACCGCGAAGACATTGGATCCTGTTCCTTCGCATACCAGGCCATCCACCGTCCCAACGATCGCCTCCGATGCTCCCTGGTTGTGCGCAAGCTCCAAGGCCACGACGTTCTCTGCGTAACTCGTCGTCTTGGCACCGGCTATCAACGATCGCGGATTGCGAAGTCCATCGATCGTGACGATCGAACTACTCGACGGCCAGGTCGGCAGCGCCGATGTGGCGATGATCCAGGTGGGCAGCCGACTACTACGATCTGAGCCCAACGGGCCTTCCCCAGCAGTCACCGTGATTCGCAACCGGCCGCGGGACCGGTGTTCCCCATGAGCGTTCAGCACAGCAGCCACGGCCTCACGCAGATCATTCTCATCAGGCACGGTCAACTTCAGAATTTGGGCCGATTGGCGCAGTCGTTGCAAATGCCGAGACAGCGCAAATGGCTCTCCATCAACGATCTTGAGGGTCTCAAACACTCCATCGCCGACAGTGATTCCATGATCGAAAACTGAGACAGATGCCGTTTCAGCGCTAACCAGTCGTCCGAATCCGTTTACGCTAATCCACACGGTCATGCTGAAATCCGCTCTTGAGCAACCAGTCGCAGCAGGCTTGATGCCTTCAACACCGTCTCCTCCCACTCGCCTACGGGATCAGATGACCAGGTGATTCCTGCACCAGTACCAAAGCAGATGTGCCCATCAACGAACCAGAAGGTGCGGATTGTGACTGCAAGCACGGCATGGTCCATATTGACTCGTCCCACAGCACCGCAATACGCATCTCGACTTGCCTGCTCAAGCTCGCCGATCACCGACACTGCCGATGATTTCGGTGCACCTGTGACCGAGCCGGGAGGAAATGTGGCATCGACGATCTGTGCCCAATTCACCTCAGGCCGTACCTCACCGGCAATTTCGGACACCAAATGCACCAGTCCCGGATGGCTCTGAACTTCCAGCAACTTCGGGACGTGCACCGATCCAGGGCGGCAGACTTTGGACAGGTCGTTGCGCATCAAGTCCACGATCATGACGTTCTCGGCTCGGTCCTTGTCCAATAGTTGAGTTTCATCCACGGCGGTTCCCTTGATCGGACCGGTCCGAAGCTCACTGCCGTGTCGACAAAGAAATAGTTCAGGACTCGCCGAGACGATCGAGAAGTCCCGATCCGGCAAATGCAAGGCCGCGGTGAACGGCGCCGGATGCTCACGCAATATCCGAGCAAGCAGCACTGCGGGGCCGATCTCGTTTCGCTGGAAGGGCTTCAGCATCGCGCTGAGCACACGACAAATATTTGCCTGATAGATCGTGCCCGCAGCAATATGCTCTCGGGTCGCCTGCACGGCATCGATGTATTCCTGCCTATTCAAGCTCGAGACCCAATCGCTTGGTCCGGGACCCTGCCAGTCAGCTTCGGTCCATCCGACCAGCCAATCCGGGGCTTGAGTCGACCACGAGGAAAATCGAGCCAGGATGGGCGGACCAGAGTATGGCAACACCGTCATCCACGGTCCCGGATCGTCCAGCCGTCCAAGATCGCTCGACAATTCCACGAGGTTCCAGCCCCATTGTCCTTCGGCGTAGGCCCAGGCGTGTTGCACGTGATCATTTTGGTGGACCGAGGTGCGCTTGGGAGACAAACGGCACCTGCGTTTGGGGGTTTCCTCACGGTCAGATAGTGTGAGCGTCCGACCGAGAGGTTATGCGGACGTAGCGCAGTTGGTAGCGCATCACCTTGCCAAGGTGAGGGTCGCGGGTTCGAGTCCCGTCGTCCGCTCGGAGATCACTGTCCGGTGATCATGCGGTGGAGTGGCCGAGAGGCGAGGCAACGGCCTGCAAAGCCGTGTACACGGGTTCAAATCCCGTCTCCACCTCGCAAGGCCCGAGTCGTGCAGTTCACGCTGCTAGGCTCGGCGCCAAGCACGGACCGTTAGCTCAGTTGGCTAGAGCGTTCCCCTGACACGGGAGAGGTCACAAGTTCAAGTCTTGTACGGTCCACCAGCGGCCCCGGAGCAATCCGGGGCCTTGGACGTGCCTATGGCCCCGAAGGTGAAGATCGACGTAGCAGGGCAGCCATGATGGCCACCAGGATCGCAGCTATGAAGATTTGAACCACGAATGTTGCCCAGAATCCCCATCCTTGATCATTGCCGATCCAGGCACCAGCACCACCTCCGATGATCCCGATGATGATCGTCATCAGGCACCCGATGGGCTGCATGCTTGGCACGATGATCCGTGCAATCAACCCGATGACAACACCAACCAATAGTCCGCTGAGCACACCTGTGATTTCCACGCTTCACCCTGACAGATTGGTGCCTTCTCGGGCAAGCGACACCAGTCGTGAGACTGCACGGAAATATTTCTTCCGGTAGCCACCAATCAGCATTTCTGGTGCGAACACCTGATCAAGTGGCAGACCGCTGGCGACTACGGGAATGCTCCGGTCATACAACCGATCAACGAGAACCACCAGACGCAGGGCGGCAGCTTGGTCGGTGAGCTGACTCACGCCCTGCAGCCCGACCGCGCGCACACCGGCCAGCATCGCTCCGTACCGTGAGGGATGAACCTGAATCAGATGAGCCATCAACGTATCGAAGTCGTCAAGTGTTGACTCAGGTTCCAGGGCAAGGCGCGCCAACGTCTCTGATGCTGCTGGTGCCGGCGCCTGTGGCAAACCTCGGTGCCGATAATCGTCGCCCTCGATGCGTAGGATGTCGAAATGAGCCGCAAGGCCCTGAATTTCGCGAACGAAATCATCGGCGGCAAATCGACCCTCGCCAAGTCGATCAGGGAGCGTGTTGCTTGTCGCCGCCAATCGCACGCCGGCCAGGACCAACTCCCCAAGCAGCGTGGACATTAGGACGGTGTCGCCGGGGTCATCGAGCTCAAACTCATCGATGCAGACAAGCGTGAACTGACGCAGCGCCTCAACGGCAGTGCGGAATCCTAAAGCGCCGACCAAATTGGTGTATTCGACAAATGTGCCAAAGCACTTCGCCCCGGTCCAGCTATGCCAGAGCGAGGCCAGAAGATGGGTCTTGCCCACTCCATAGCCACCGTCGAGATACACCCCTGAACGCCCTTCCGGGACGGCTGACCGTCGAAACCTGCTCCGTTTCTGCTCGCTTCGTGCCCCGCGCGCAGAAAAAGCCTGAAGGGCCGCCACTGCCGCTGCTTGGGTGGGCTGCAAAGCGTTCGGCTCATAGTTCTCAAACCGCACTTGCTGAAATCGTGGTGGCGGCACGAATTCGCGCAGCAGTTCCCCAGTACTCACCACAGGGCGGCGGTTGCTCAGCGAAGCCACCGCGATAGCCTAATGGCTCGGTCAGAGCACACCACTTGGTGCGTTTCCCGCTCACGTAACGCGACCGAAGGCTCTCGTGCCTCATCTGTCCCAAATACATGCACAGGTGCACCAGTCCTGCCGATCCCAAGTCAGGATCGCGTGCGGATTGGCCCTTCCTATTCACTCAGAGCGGAGACGCACGCAGGAGGCGCGATCGAATGGGGCACGTCATACCCGGAACCACCTGATGTCGCTCAGCGGGCATGGCGTTCACGTTAGGCTTCCAGCATGTCAACGACAACGCTGACACTCGCCCTGGTGTCCATCTTCTTGGCAGTTTTCGGTGTTGGGTTCACCGCTTTCGGGCTGTCCAGTGAGCGCGCGTATTGGTCACAGCGGGATCCGTCAGGAGAAGCACGTCGTCAGGCAACGCGGCTGACAGCCATAGCTTCTCGCGCGCCACATTTTGCATTCGGGGAGTTTCGGGCACCGCTACGCATTGCCGCCATCGGCGTGCTCATGGTGTATCTCGCAGTCGCAGTCGCCATCCTTGCTGCAGTCACGCTGATCTGATCTAGGCGAAATCAACAGTCAAGGCCGCATGATCGCTCCAGCGCTCGGCATAGGTCTCCGCCTTGCCCACTGCAGCCGTGTGTGCTTTGCTGGCCATCTGGTCACTTGCCAGGATGTAATCAATGCGCCAGCCTCCGTCTGTGTCAAAGCCACGTCCGCGCCATGACCACCAGGTGTAGGGCCCAGGACCGTCCCCACCGAGCAGACGTCCCAAATCCGACCAGCCGCCTGTCGCCCACTTATCGAGATACGCACGCTCTTCGGGGAGGAAGCCAGCCTTGTCTCGATTGCCCTTCCAATTCTTGATGTCGATCTCTTTGTGGGCGATATTGAGGTCACCGCACACCAGCACAGCACCTGATGTGGAAAGTTCGGACATTCGCTTGTCAACCACTTTGAGGAATGCCATTTTCTCATCCTGCTTCGGGGTATCGGCTTCGCCGGTGTGGATGTACGCGCTGACAAACGTGACTGCAGTTCGGCCGACCTTGATTTGTGCTTCCAGCCACCGACCTTGATCATCAAAGGCCTTCGCGCCGAGACCAATTGTCACCGTTGCAGCCGAGTTCAAGCTCAGAATTGCCACTCCGGCCCGACCCAGCTGGGCTGCTGGAGCATGCGCGACCGTGTAGTGCTCAAGGGGTGATCCCTGCAGTACCTCGTGCAACTGTTCCGTGGTGGCCCGAACCTCCTGTAGGCAGATGACATCCGCCTCTTGCCGAGCGAGCCATGCAAGACCACCACGACGCTGCGCAGCCCGAATACCGTTGACATTTGCGGTGACGACACGAAGTTTCACGGCCACACACTATCCATCATGTTGTGGATGCGTGGCGACGAGCCGCACCTGCGTCGTTGACCGAATCGGAGGCTCTCCTTGGCCTGGACCTACCCAACGCAGCAGCTACAGACCAATGTTCCTGGTGCGTTGCCTATCCAGATTGCCCGCGTTGTGTGCCATGCAGTGCCAACCACCCGCTGCATCCACGCTGACCTTGGCCGGAGCGCTGATGCACGACATCAACCGTGACGCGCATGACTTTGGTCACGGACCGATGTCAGCTCTGGTTGCTGCCGCCTCGATGCTGCAGTGAGGGCACACGTGCCTGCCTACCGACGCGGAAATTAGTTTCCATACGCAGGTACGAAACGGTTAAAGACGTATCCACCAGTGTGATTATTGGGCCAGAAGTCCCAGGAAGGGGTGAAGTTCACCGGGCACGCTGCCGCTGCGCTTGCTCGGCCCACCGACTGCTGCCACATGGGAATTGGATGAGTCGGTGTCGAGAGCAATGGCGTCACGGCTACCGGGGTGTACGAATCAACCCTGACGAACACCGTTGCTCCTGACAATGGAGCCAACGTGGTGGCATACGCACTCCCCCAGGAAAGTGTGATTGCGTCGCCAATGCTTGCGTACGAGGAACCCGCGTCAACATACAAGGCGGTGAAATCAGGCTCGGATCCACCAGCCGGTACGAACAACGACTGACATGATGCGATTACCTGGTTAACTCCGTTGTACTGCAGCGTTATGCCGTAGATCGCACAATTGGTCGGGTCGGTGCCCGCCCATGTTTGCGTACTGAATAGAGATGCCGGCAAATCAATCTCGATGAAATTGTCATTGGGAACACTCACGGTTGTTGACGCGCTGCCGGACACTGGCACACCAGCATCCAGTGAGGAGAAAGATGCGGATTCGTTCGATGCGAATGCATTTGGACCAAGACGGATGCTGCCAATGACCACTGCAGCACAGGCCAGTCGTGTCAGCCAGGGGGCCATTGCCTACCTCCTGCGAATATAGAGCGCCTACATACCTGAATCGAACCCATTCGAAGCTGCCCTGTGCTCCTCAGCAACACTATCGGTGCGATTCGTGCAGGCTGAACTCATCGCCAATTTTCCGCCTCGCCACCTCGCCTGATCCAAGCTACCTCAGCCCACGGCAGAACTACGTGCTGGACGGCTGCCAGTGCACCGCTACACGTGACATTCACGAAGCGAAACGACCGCCAGTTCCCAGAAGCTCAATCCCCATATTCGGGTACGAAACGGTTACAGACGTATCCACCAGTGTGATTATTTGGCCACAAGTCCCAGGAGCCGGTGTAGCCTTCAGGGCATGGCGTGGAAGCCGATGCACGTCCAATTGCTTGTTGCCATTCCAGGTTGGATCCAGGCGCCGCACTTTGCTCGAAATATATTCCGTATGATCCCCATTCACTTGGATCAACTGTTCCGAGGGTTGAGCCCGGTGCCAGGGAATCCCCATTTCCGTTTGTGCTAACTATCGTCGTGGTGACCGTGGTCGTTCCAGATCCGTCCGAATAGGCGTACCACATTCCGGGGAACAGCCAATCGGTGCCGTAGTCGCTCGAGTTGACTGCGCTGATGGGCCCGAGAAATCCCCTGAACGCTGGATTCGTGTTTTGGAGATAAATCTCCCCTCCGTCGGTTATGACTCCGAGGAGTGAGCAGTCGGAAGTCAGATGAAACACGACAGTGTCTCCAACGCGCGCCTGAACGTTGACTGACTGATGGCAGTCGACCGTAACGTCGACTGTGCTGGCCAGAGCAGCAGGTGCCACAGCGATGCCGCAAATCGTCACGACCAGAACCGCGAATCCAACGGCGATCTTGCGCACAGCAGCCTCCTCGTCGACTTACGTCGGGCTGACAGGATTTGAACCTGCGACCCCTTGACCCCCAGTCAAGTGCGCTACCAAACTGCGCTACAGCCCGTTGCCCCGTTTCTGAGGTGTGGCAAGCCTAACGAGGCCAAGCGCATGCCGTGCCACCACCCCTGCGAGCGAAGTCTGGGCCCTGCAGGTGCCGATCGTGCTATTTCCTGCGGCCGCGCTTCTCTCGGACGCGCATCACGATACGAATCGGCGATCCGGTGAACCCAAAGTCCTCCCGTAATCGTCGCTCGATAAACCGTCGGTAACCGGCATCAAGGAAACCCGTGGTGAAGAGCGCAAACGTGGGCGGGCCTGCCGCAACTTGCGCAGCAAACAAGATTCGTGGCTGACGACCACCTCGAACTGGGTGCGGGTGGGCCTGAGCGAGTTCGGCCATGAACTGATTCAGGCGACCCGTGGGAACCCTCGTCGTCCAGCCGGTGATCGCATCCTGAAGGGCGGGGGTGATCTTCTCCACATGGCGCTTGGTCTTGGCGGATATGTTCACGCGGGGAGCCCAGGCTATCTGCGCGAGGTCACGTTCATACTCTCGATCCAGGTACGTGCGCCGATCATCATCTACCAGGTCCCATTTGTTGAACGCCAATACCAGTGCGCGTCCGCCTTCGATCACCATATTGATGATTCGCACGTCTTGTTCGCTGACTGGTTCATGCGCATCGACCAGCACGACGGCGACTTCGGCACGATCGAGCGCCGCCTGGGTTCGCAACGTTGCGTAGTACTCATGACCACTGGCCTCCCGAGATCTGCGGCGTATTCCGGCGGTATCGACAAACCACCACCAGGTGCCCTTCAGCTCGACCAATTCGTCAACGGGATCGACAGTCGTACCCGCGACGGAGTCCACGACGACTCGCTCTCCACCAGCGAGAGCATTGAGCAGCGAGGATTTCCCGACATTCGGTTTTCCGAGCAGTGCGACACGGCGCGGACCGCCCAATCGGGTCTCTCCCGACCCGTGTTCAGGCAGGATGCCGACGATCACGTCGAGGAGATCGCCAGAACCGCGGCCATGCAAGCCCGAGACAGGGATCGGCTCGCCGAGTCCCAAACTCCACAAGTTGGCCGCATCGATTTCCCCGATCTGGTCATCGACCTTGTTCGCCGCCAGGATGATCGGTTTGCCTGACCGACGCAGCACCTGGACCACCGCCTCGTCCGTATCGGTGGCACCGACGGTTGCATCGACGACAAACATAACGGCATCGGCATCTGCGATTGCTCGTTCCGCCTGAGCTGCAATCTGGGCTGCAAGGCCTCGTACTTTGGTGTCCCATCCGCCAGTGTCGATGAGCATGAAACGCCGGCCATTCCATTCAGCCTCGTAACTCACTCGATCCCTGGTGACGCCAGGAATGTCCTCGACCACCGCCTCACGGCGTCCGATGATCCGGTTGACCAGCGTGGATTTGCCGACGTTCGGGCGACCAACCACCGCTAGAACGGGCAGCCCGGCATCTCCGTGATCACTGAGCTCGTCAAGTTCAGCATCAAAGTCACCGAACTCTGCGCGTGCGGCGGCTAGCGCTGCGCTCAGCAGTCGCTCATCGTCGGGAGCAAGTCCTTCCGCAAGATCATCTTCATATACCCCGTCATGTTCCGAATCGAATACTTCCCAGTTCGCTCCGAAAACTTCGGTCTCATCGGTGCCGTCGGATCCGTGATCATTCATCGTGCCGCTTTCGCCAGTGCAACCACGTGATCGATCACCT
>CAIKZY010000090.1 GCA_903832025.1 uncultured Actinomycetes bacterium | reverse complement strand
GGCGTGTCGCTTTTCATCGAACACCCGTTCGATATATGGTCTGTCCACGACACGGGCCCGCGAAACGCTCGAGAGCCAGTGTCACAGGGTCGGCATAGGTTCGCGCTCACCCAACACTGGACCACAGCGAAGAGGAGTCAAGGTCATGGCGAGTGCAGAAAGCGATCGCGAAAAGGCGCTGGAGACCGCGCTGGCGCAAATCGAACGTCAGTTTGGCAAGGGCTCAGTCATGCGCCTTGGCGAGGATGGACGTGCTCCGGTCGAGGTGATTCCCACCGGATCCATCGCGCTGGACGTTGCACTGGGAATCGGCGGGTACCCACGCGGCCGGATCGTTGAGGTCTACGGTCCAGAATCCTCAGGCAAGACCACCGTGGCGTTGCATGCCATCGCCAACGTGCAGGCTCAAGGTGGCCTGGCTGCCTTTATCGACGCCGAGCACGCCCTGGATCCTGACTACGCTTCCAAGCTTGGCGTGGACCTGGACAACCTGTACGTGGCTCAGCCTGACACTGGCGAGCAGGCATTGGAAATTGCCGACACGCTGGTGCGCTCGGGTGCCATCGACTTGATCGTCATCGACTCTGTCGCCGCGCTTGTTCCGCGCGCGGAAATCGAAGGCGAGATGGGCGACTCACACATGGGTCTGCAGGCGCGACTGATGTCCCAGGCATTGCGCAAGATGGCCGGCGCGCTGAGCAACACCAACACCACTGCCATTTTCATCAATCAACTGCGCGACAAGATCGGTGTGATGTTCGGATCACCCGAGACAACCACCGGTGGTAAGGCGCTGAAGTTCTATGCGTCTGTTCGCCTGGACGTGCGCCGCATCGAGACCTTGAAGGGTGGCACTGAGGCCGTTGGTAACCGCACACGTGTGAAGGTGGTCAAGAACAAGGTTGCTCCACCGTTCAAGCAAGCAGAATTCGATATCTTGTACGGCGAGGGGATCTCACGCGAGGGCTCTCTCATCGATCTCGGTGTCGACTGCGGCATCGTGCGAAAGTCCGGTGCCTGGTACACCTATGAGGGCGATCAACTGGGTCAGGGCAAGGAGAATGCCCGGACCTTCTTGAAGGACAATCCTGATCTGGCAGCAGAGATTGAACGGCGTATCAAGGAGCACATGGGAGTCGGCGTGGCCGCAGCCGGCGAAGCTGACGAGCCCATTGATCTCAAGCCGATCGACGCCTGACGAGTGCCTGTAGGTCAACCTCATCGGTTGTGACAGCAATGAAGAGCGCATCAGCGGGCGAGCCGACCCCGGGCTCGCTCGCTGATGCGTGTGAGCCTGCGGATCCGGTTGCCATCGCCCGCACTATCGTGCTGCGCAAGCTCGCGGCTGCGCCACGCACCCGTCAGCAGCTTGCCGATGTTCTGCGTCAAAAGCAGGTGCCGGAGACTGCTGCTGAGTTTGTTCTCGATCGGTTCACTGAGGTGGGCCTGATCGACGATGGTGAGTATGCCTGCATGTGGGTGCGGTCTCGCCAGGCGACCAAAGCGATCGCTCGTCCTCTGCTTCGTCGCGAGTTGCGGCAGCGGGGAGTCAGCGATGAGCTGATAGCAGCTGCCCTGCAGCAGGTCAGTGACGAAGATGAGACTTCGCGCGCGATCGACCTAGTTCGCCGCAAACTGGCTGCGAGCGATCGACTCGCGCCAGAAGTCCGATATCGCCGGCTGAGCGGCCTACTCGCGCGCAAGGGATACTCCGCCGCAGTCATCGCCACTGTGGTTCGTCAGGTGCTCAGCGAAAGTCCAGACGCTGGGCTGAGCGATTTGCACGATGTTCAGATCTCAGGAATGATTTAGGCAGTTGCTAGCGCCCCAGCTGGTGGGATGCGCATCGTGCCTTTGGAGTTGATCCTGCATGCCCGGTTTGTCAACGTGGGCGGTTCGCCGCCCGGTACTGGCGCTGATTACCTTCTTCATCACCGTGATTGCGGTGATCGGGATCAGCGTGGGATTGGGCGGCAAGCTCAACGACAGCTTCTCGCTTCCGAATACCGAATCGACCACAGCAGAAGCACTCTTGAGCAAAATTGACTCCCCGGCGCTGAAGGCCGAAGCCAACGGAGGTACGGCCAAGATCGTGTGGTCTCCCGTTCAGGGCAAGGTCACTGATCCGGCAGCGCAGGCCGAAATCGCCGGACTGCTGACCAAAGTCGCGTCGCTGACCGCCGTCGCGTGCGTGAGCAATCCATTCAACCCCGCGCAGTCGTATGGACACGCCTGTCCGCCTGCGGCTGGCGCGGATGCTGCCGCGCAGATTGCCAAGCTTCCTCCCGCGCAGCAGCAGGCGATGAACCAGGCGCTGGCCGCATATGCCAAGGCAAGCAATCCCATCAGCGCTGACCAAACCGTGGCATTTGCCAATGTGACGTTCGCGCAGGCGATGGACAAGGTGCCAACGGCTCAGGCTAAGCAGGTGCTGACCTGGGTGAAGGCTGCCAATACCAGCACGCTGAAGGTTGGTGCCGAGGGCGAGGTGCTGACCAATGCCGGTACAGAACCCCCAAGCTCTGAACTGGTCGGGGTCATTGCGGCGATCGTGATCTTGCTCATTGCGTTTGGGTCCCTGGTCAGCGCAGGACTGCCGTTGATCGTGGCGATTCTGGGCCTGGTCATGGGACAGATGGGCGTGCTGATCATCGCCAAGTTCATGGATGTGGCAACCTTCACCCCAACCTTGGCCGCCATGATCGGCCTGGGAGTCGGTACCGACTATGCGCTGTTCGTGCTGAACCGATACCGCCAGGCCATGCTGCTCGGCCACTCCAAGCAAGACTCAGCCACCGAGGCGGTGCACACCGCAGGACGTGCTGTGCTGTTCGCCGGCAGCACGGTGATTATCGCCCTGCTGGGACTGATCATCTTGCGCATCAACTTCTTCAACGGTCTTGCCCTTGCCGCAGCGGTGACGGTTCTGTGCGTGATGCTGTCCGCGCTGTGGTTCCTCCCGGCATTGTTGTCCTTGATGGGCACCAAGGCATTTGCGATCCGTCTGCCATGGGGCAAGAAGCCCGGATCGGGCCACGCAGAGGGCAAGCGCTGGGCCGCATACGGGAACTGGCTGTCCCGTTGGCGCTGGATTACTGCGATCGTGTCCATCGCCGTGGTGCTGATCCTGGCAATTCCTACCCTGTCATTGCGACTGGGGTTCGCCGATGAATCCGGCACGCCTGTGGGCTCACCGTCACGAATTGCCTATGACCTTGCCTCGAAGGGATTTGGACCGGGCCAGGCCGGGCCATTCATCGTGGCCGTCCAGCTGCCGAAGCCGCACGACACTCAGGCGTTGGCTCAGGTGATTGGCACGCTGGACAAGACACCCGGTGTCGCGTCCACGCTTCCCAATTTGCAGATGCTGCCTCTGATCGCGAGCAACCCCACCTCGTTCTCCCCGGACGGAACGATCACTTCCGTCCTGGTGACCCCGAACTCCAGCCCGCAATCAGAAGAGACATCCAAGCTCCTGGACACCCTGCGCACCACTGTCAAGCCCCAGGTGTTGCAGGCAACCGGAACTCGCATCTATGTGGGTGGCACTCAGGCTGTTACCTCTGACTTCACGTCGGTGCTGACCGGGGCCTTGCCACTGTTCCTGTTGATCGTGGTGGCACTGGGCTTCTTGGCCCTGGTCTTGCTGTTCCGGTCGATCCTGATTCCGCTTGCAGCGGTCGTCACGTCGCTGCTGAGCTTTGCCGCGGCAACGGGGATTACCGTGGCGGTGTTCCAGTGGGGCTGGTTGAACTCGCTGCTGGGAGTGCCCGGAACTGGACCGATCTTCCCGTTCCTGCCCATCCTGGTCTTCGCGATTTTGTTCGGACTGTCCATGGATTACCAGGTCTTCTTGGTCTCCCGCATGCGTGAGGAATGGGACCACACGTATGACAACGGCGCTGCCGTTCGACGCGGGCTGGCCGGTTCGGGACGTGTGGTGGTCATTGCAGCGCTGATCATGACCAGCGTGTTCGCGGCATTCATCCCCACCAACAACTCCACGATCAAGCTGTTCGGCATCGGTTTGGCGACTGCGGTGTTGATCGACGCATTCATCATCCGCCTGGTCTTTATTCCGTCGCTGATGTTTATCGTCGGCAAGGCAAACTGGTGGCTGCCGGGCTGGCTGGATCGCCTGCTTCCTCACGTCAAGGTCGAGCCAGGCGAGGATGAAGTGGCCGACGTGGAACTGGTCACCAATTCGTGACCAGGAGTGTGGCAGTCATCGGTAGCCACTGATGCAGCCAGCATGTCGCCCTCGGTGGAGCTATCCGTAGACTCAGCGCTTGTGACTGCTGACTCGCCCCGCACCTACCAAGTGCGTACCTACGGGTGTCAGATGAACGTTCACGACTCCGAGCGACTTTGCGGATTGCTTGAGGAAGCGGGCTATGTGCCCGCGCCGCAGGGACGCCAAGCAGACGTCGTGGTCTTCAACACGTGTGCGGTGCGTGAGAACGCCGACAACAAACTGTACGGCAACCTGTCTCACCTGGTGCCAATTAAGGCAGAGCACCCGGGTATGCAAATCGCCGTCGGTGGATGCATGGCTCAGAAGGATCAGCATCTGATCTTGGACAAGGCGCCTTGGGTAGACGTGGTGTTCGGCACCCACAACATGGGTTCATTGCCCATCCTGTTGGAGCGCGCCCGCGTGGAGCAGCAGGCGCAAGTGGAGTTGTTGGAAGCATTGGAGGTCTTTCCCTCAACCCTGCCGTCCAAGCGAGATTCGGCCTACTCAGGCTGGGTCTCGGTCAGCGTGGGCTGCAACAACACCTGCACATTCTGCATCGTGCCCGCACTTCGCGGAAAGGAGAAGGATCGCAGGCCGGGGGAGATCTTGGCCGAGGTGCGAGCACTGGTCGACGCGGGGGTTCTTGAAGTCACGTTGCTGGGACAGAACGTCAACGCGTACGGCAGCGAGTTCGGAGAGCGGGAAGCCTTCAGCAAGTTGCTCCGTGCCTGCGGAACAGTCGATGGCCTAGAGCGAGTTCGGTTCACCAGTCCTCATCCGCGGGACTTCACTGATGACGTCATCGAGGCAATGGCCACGACGCCGAACGTGATGCCGCAGTTGCACATGCCGCTGCAGTCCGGCTCTGACGCCATCCTGGCGCGCATGCGCCGTTCCTATCGGGCGGACAGGTACTTGTCGATCATCGACAAGGTGCGTGCCAGCATGCCGCACGCTGCGATCAGCACCGACATCATCGTGGGCTTTCCTGGCGAGACTGAAGCTGATTTCCAGGCAACACTTGATGTGGTAACCCAAGCGCGATTTGCCAACGCCTTTACGTTCCAGTACTCAAAGCGACCGGGAACGCCTGCTGCCGACTACGACAACCAGGTGCCCAAGGAAGTGGTCCAGGAACGTTATGAGCGACTGCTTGCGCTGGTCAACGAGATTGCCTGGGAGCAAAATCGCGAGCAAGTCGGTGCCCAGGTAGAGGTTCTGATCGCCACGGGCGAGGGTCGCAAGGACGCTGTCACGCGACGGTTCAGCGGCAGGGCCGCCGACAACCGGCTGGTGCATGTGGGCTGGGCCGAATCGGATGCGCCGAGCCCGGGAGACATGGTGACATGTCAGGTCACCTACGCCGCACCGCATCACCTGGTAGCCGACACCGTGGTGGGCGTTCGCCATACGAGAGCCGGTGACCTCTGGCGGGCCGGGCAGGCGATCAAGGGGGATGAATCTGCCGGCGTGATGCTGGGAATGCCGTCAGTGCGATCATGACCAGCCAGCCAGCGGGGACTGAGCCCGTGCTGGTGATCGTCGGACCGACTGCGTCAGGAAAATCGGCACTGGCGGTCAGCCTTGCTCAGCGGCTCGATGCGGAGATCATCAGCGCTGATTCCATGCAGGTCTACATCGGCATGAATATTGGAACCGCGACGCCCACATTGGCAGAGCGTGGTGGGATCACCCACCACATGTTGGACATCTGGGATCCGGCGCATCCGGTATCCGTTGCGGAGTTTCAGCAGCATGCTCGAGCCGCGATCGATGCAGTGCGAGGCCGGGGAAAGCGCGTCATCGTGGTGGGTGGCTCGGGGCTGTACGTGTCAGCGGTCATGGACGACCTGCAGTTTCCCGGGACCGATCCGCAGGTGCGTGCTCGGCTCGAAGCACAAGCCGGCGCCTTGGGTGCCGAAGCCATGCACGCGCGCTTACGCGAATTGGACCCCAGTAGCGCTCACGTGATCTTGCCAAGCAACACACGGCGAATCGTACGAGCCCTGGAGGTTATCGAGATCACTGGCAAGCCCTTCGCGGCGACGCTACCGCCGCCAACTGATGTGTATTCCGCGGTACGTGTGGGACTTCAAGTGGATCGAGCTGTGATGGACCGGCGTATTGCGCATCGCGTCCATGCCATGTGGGATGCCGGGTTGGAGGCTGAGGTGGCTTCCCTGATGGCACAGGGATTGCCCGCCACGCACACCGCAATCAAGGCGCTTGGATATGCGCAGGCCATTGCCTACCTGAGCGACCACATCTCACGGGAGCAAGCCATTGCCGAGACGATCACCGCGACGGGGAAATTCGCGCGACGGCAGCAGCGGTGGTTTGCCCGAGATACCCGGATTCAGTGGGTCCCTCACGACGGCAGTGATACCCCTGACGTGGTTCGAGAGCTGTGGGCGACCCTGACGTAGTACTCGGTGCCCAGGATCGGTGCGGCTATTGCACCAGGAAGCCTGGCCAGCACCCCCAGTGTGCGCACCGTTCCATCGGCGCTGGCCTGCGAGGCGTGGGCCTTGAGCGACTGGCGCTTTTGCCGCAGGTATGGACGGACGTTCACCCGGTGCGTGATGTGCGCTGCGGGAGTCCAGGCATGTGCAAACTCCGCTGGATCGAAATCGCTCGGCGTGAGGTGGAGGGTGACCGCAGCACGAACCGCTCGCACGATTGGCTCGCGAGGCAGCGTGGCCTCGAACAGTTGCACTTGCTTTCGTGCAAGCACACATGCCGCACGCACAGCGTGGTGAACCTGGAGGTGATCGGGATGCCCATATCCACCCGACGGGTCGTAGCCGACGACGACATCGGCGGACTCCTCATCGACAACTGCGGCAAGGACTTTAGCTACAGTGAACACTGAGTGCGTGGCGAACCCGCCCTCGACCTGCCCGGTCAGACCGGAATCGGGATACCCGAGGTTGACCAGTCGATGGACGCCGAGCACGTGGGCTGAGTGCGACAGTTCGGCATGCCGATGCGCGGCGAGGTCTTGCGCGAACGCAGCGCTGCTCAAGCCCGCAGCACCATCAGTGGCAACGATCAACACCACCCGATGCCCTTCGGCTACTGCTCGAGCCATCGTGCCGGCGGTGAGCAGCGCCTCATCGTCAGGATGGGCATGCACGAACACCAAGGTGCGCGCTGCGGGGTGTCCAAGACTCATGGTGGACCCATTGTGTCGTACGGTCAGGCAGTGAGAATCGCGCACATCAGCGATTGCTACCGGCCTCGTACCGGCGGCATCGAAACCCAAGTGCGTGCATTGGCGTTGGCGCAGTCGGCCGCAGGTCACCAAGTCCACATCGTGACCGCCACCGCTGGCCAGGAAGTCTTCTCCGGTACCCACGATGACCAGGGATTGACCATCCATCGGATTGCCACCCACATACTCGGTGACTTGCCAGTTCATCCACGAACCAAGGCCAACGTGCTGCCCATCTTGCAGTCAGCCGGCTTTGACGTGGTCCATGTGCATCTGGGTGCTGTCTCCCCATTTGCCTGGGGAGCTCTGCGAGCGGCCAAGGCAGCGCGAGTGCCGGTCGTGGTGACGGTCCACAGCATTTGGGGCCCGATGGCCCGACTGGGCTATCGCATGGGTCTGGGCATGGGCCATTGGTCGAGGGAGGTGGTGGTCTATAGCGCGGTCAGCGAGACCGCAGCTGCTCTGGTTGCTCGCGCGCTACCGGCCGGTGGGCCGGTGGCAACTGTTCCCAATGGCATCGATGCCAGCACCTGGGTGCCTGGCCAGTCGGTCGCGTCGAACAATGTCATTGAGGCGGTGTCGGTGATGCGCCTGGCGCCACGCAAGCGAGTCATGCCGTTGTTGCGGATGCTCGCCGATGCAGGTGAACTCGCCAATGTCCCATTGCACCTGACCGTCATCGGCGATGGTCCGGCGCTATCCAGGGCCAGGCGATATGCCAGATCTGCCAACCTGCCTGTGGTCTTTGCCGGACGAATGTCCCCTGAACAGGTCAAGCAGGCACTGGCGGGTGCGGACATCTTCATCCAGCCATCGATCAAGGAATCCTTCGGCATCGCAGCCCTTGAGGCGCGCACGATGGGCGTGCCGGTGATCTGCCGGTCGCAGACCGGAACCACCACCTTCATTCAGGACCAAGTGCATGGTCTTGTCGTGGAGACAGATCAGCAGTTATCCCAAGCGTGGGCACGTTTGGCGGATGAGGATCAATTGCGCGATAGCATCGCCGAACGCAACCGATCCACACCTCCCGAGCAGGATTGGCCCCTGGTGGTCGGGAAAGTTACTGACCTGTATGCACTGGCGGCACGTCGACTGGAGGCGTTCCGCAGATAGGCTGGCGTAATGGCGCCGCTGAGTGAGGTCAAGTTCATCAAGGGTCACGGGACTGGAAATGACTTCAACTTGGTACCCGACCTCGAGGGCACATTAGAACTTGGACCCGCTCAGGTTCGCTTTCTGGCTGATCGTCACACGGGCTTGGGAGCTGACGGGGTGATTCGCGTTGTTCGCACTGCGCGCGTTGCGGAAGTGGCGCATCTGGCTGACCAGGCTGAATGGTTCATGGACTATCGAAATGCCGATGGGTCGATCGCCGAGATGTGCGGAAACGGTGCCCGAGTGTTCGTGCGCTTTCTGGACGCAACTGGATTGATCACCGACGATGAGGTATTTATCGCCACGCGTGCCGGAGCACTGCGCGTCACGATGCATCGAGACCTGTCGATCACGATCGATATGGGCCCTGCTCGGTCTCTTGACAGCGATGGCGGCACTGTCAGCGTGTCGGGGCATACATGGCCGATTGTTGCCGTGGCCATGCCCAATCCACATGCCATTGCCTGGGTAGAGGACCTTGAGCAGGCTGGTGACCTGGCTCAGGCGCCGAGTATCGCCATGACTCAGGCGTTCCCCGACGGCGCCAACGTCGAATTCGCCGTGAAGCGCGGCATTGATCACGTGGCAATGCGGGTCTTTGAGCGCGGAGTCGGCGAGACGCTGTCATGCGGAACTGGTGCCTGCGCGGTTGCCTGGGCTGCCCTGCGGGCGGATGCGGCAATGCCAGGGACTGGTCGAACTGTGCGCGTAGATGTCCCGGGTGGGACGGTGTTCGTCACCGAGGATGAGCGGTCGCACCTGCTGCTGCGCGGACCGGCTGACCTGGTCGCTCGTGGAACGGTGCTGCTCCCATAACGGATGGCAACCGGGCAGGTGCATTTCATCCTGGGCGCAGGACATGGGACCCTTGCAGTAATGAGTGACTTTGAAGATCCCGACCAGGCAACCCTGGGCGACCTGGAATTGCAAGATCGACAGGCGCTCCGCCGCGTCGCCGGACTGTCCACAGAGTTGCAGGACGTCACCGAGGTTGAGTACCGACAGGTGCGCCTGGAGCGTGTCATCTTGGCCGGGGTGTGGATGTCGGGCACATTGCAAGCGGCCGAACGCAGTCTTCGCGAGCTCGGATTGCTTGCTGAGACTGCGGGCTCGGAAGTGCTGGACGGGGTGATTCAACGCCGTAGCACTCCAGACCCGGCGACCTATCTGGGCTCGGGAAAAGCCAGGGAATTACGGCAGCTCGTGGTGGCAAGCGGCGCCGACACGGTCATTTGCGACGGGGAACTGACCCCCGGTCAGTTGCGGCAGTTGGAAGAGGTTGTCAAAGTCAAGGTTGTCGACCGAACCTGGCTGATCCTCGATATTTTCGCGCAGCACGCCAGAAGTCGGGAGGGCAAGGCGCAAGTTTCCCTGGCGCAGATGCAGTACCTGCTGCCCCGACTGCGTGGATGGGGTGAGTCACTGAGTCGGCAGGCCGGTGGTCGTGCAGGCGGCGCAACAGGTGGTGTAGGCACCCGTGGACCGGGTGAGACCAAGATCGAGACTGACCGGCGCAGGATCCGCTCCCAGATGACCAAACTGCGACGTGAGCTCAAGGAGATGGAAAAGGCGCGGACTACTCAGCGGGCATCACGGCGTGGATCGGCATTGCCATCGGTGGCCATCGCCGGGTATACCAACGCCGGAAAGTCCTCCCTGCTCAATCAACTGACCGGGGCCGGAGTGCTGGTCGAAAATGCGTTGTTTGCCACGCTGGATCCCACGATTCGTCGTACGAAGACACCATCAGGCCGAGAAATCACCATGGCAGACACCGTCGGTTTCGTTCGCCACCTGCCGCATGAACTCATCGAAGCATTCCGATCGACATTGGAAGAGGTTAAGGATGCTGACCTGATCGTTCATGTAGTTGATGGATCAGATGAGTCGCCCGAAACGCAGATCGCTGCGGTGCGCGAGGTGCTGTCGGAGATCGAAGCCCTGGAAGTTCCGGAGCTGATTGTGATCAATAAGGCAGACGTGGCTGATCCGGACGTCATCGCAAGCCTGCTGCGACGCGAGCCTCACGCAGTAGTGGTGTCCGCCCGCACCGGTCAAGGCATTGCCGAGCTCCTGCAAGCGATTGAGGACGATCTGCCCACCGGTTTGACTCAAGTCTCACTCACGGTTCCGTACTCTCGGGGGGACCTGATATCCCGATGCCATAGCCAGGGTGAGGTGGTCATGCTCGAGCATGGTGATGCCGGATCGACACTGGTCGCCCGAGTCCCGGCTGCCCTGGCCGCCGAGCTTGAAGATGCCGCACTATGAGTGATGTCGATGACGGCCTGGACCTGGTTGTTGAGACGATGTCGGGGCAGCGCCGCCCGGGTCAGCACCAGATGGCCCAGTCGGTGGCCGGAGCGCTGAGCTCGGAGCATCACGCCTTCATTCAGGCAGGAACCGGCACCGGCAAGTCGTTCGGCTATCTGGTTCCAGCCGCCTTGGCTGCGGTCAATGACGGCATTCATACCGTTGTGGCAACGGCGACCTTGGCCCTGCAGCGTCAGTTGATCGAACGAGACTTGCCGCGAGTGGCGCAGGCGCTACAGCCCATGCTGCATCGTCCCCTGACTTATGCCGTTCTCAAGGGACGCAACAACTATGTCTGCCTCAACAAGCTCCACGGGCAGATCCCAGATGATGTGCCAGAGGAACTGTTCGCCACGGCCAAGAGCGTGCTTGCCGAGCAGGCGGCTGCGGTCCGTCAGTGGGCGGAGCAGACCCAGACCGGTGATCGGGATGAGTATCCCGATGAGATTGATGCCCGAGTGTGGCGCGGATTCTCCGTTGGCCGTCGAGAGTGCGTTGGGGAAACCAAATGCGCCTATGGACAGGAGTGCTTCACGGCACTACGCCGGCAGGAAGCTGCTGAGGCGGACATCGTGGTGACCAACCATGCCATGTTGGCTATTGATGCAATTGAAGGTATTCCGGTGCTGCCTGAGCATCAAGCCGTGATCGTGGACGAGGGCCACGAGCTGGCAGACCGAGCCACTGCTGCGGTAACTGGCGAGCTCACTCTGGCAATTGTGGAGCGGGCATTTTCGCGTGCTCGGCGACTGGTGAGCCAGCCGGCCGCCGATCGCCTGGACGATGCCTTTGCTGATTTCGAGGAAGCACTCACCCAGGTGGCTTCATCTGCCAGCGGCCCGATTCAGCTGGTCGAATTGCCCAAGAACTTGCTCCTGGCGTTGACGGTCGTGCGGGACGGCTGCTCGGCGGTGCTGTCAGAATTGGCGGCCGATCGGGACAGTGATCCTGCGGCTCTGGCCGGCAAGCAGATCGCCAAGGGTGCTGTTGAGGACGTGCATGACGTGGCAGGCTCGATGTTGGCGGCGGGGGCGAAGGATGTTGTGTGGATGGATCCGGGGGAGTCTCGCTCACCCGCGCTTCGAATCGCGCCCTTAAGTGTTGCCGGCCTGCTTCGAGAAACCTTGTTCGCCCGAACACCGGTGGTGCTCACCAGCGCCACGCTGGCCTCGGGAGGCGGGTTTGGGCCGCTGATTACCTCGATGGGGATCGGGCCGGAAGACGTGCAGTGCACTGACGTCGGGTCCCCATTTGACTACGCCAAGCAGGGCATCTTGTACGTCGCGCGTCACGTTCCTCCACCTGGCCGTGATGGAACGGCCATGGAAGGCCTGGATGAACTCGCCGAGCTGATCGAAGCTGCAGGCGGACGAACGCTGGCGCTCTTCTCCAGTTGGCGAGCCGTTGAGCGAGCAGCGGAGTACCTGCGCGTGCGCCTAGATATCAAGCAGTACCCGCTCCTGGTGCAGCACCGTGGCGATTCGGTGGCAATCCTTGTGGACAAGTTCACCGCCGATGAGTCCTCGGTGTTGCTAGGCACGGTGTCCTTGTGGCAGGGGGTTGACGTTCCTGGACGAGCATGCACGCTGGTGGTGATCGACCGGATTCCGTTCCCTCGACCCGATGATCCACTGATCAGCGCCAGGCAGCGTGCTGTTGACCAGGCCGGGGGCTCGGGTTTTGCATCCGTGTCAGTGCCGCGAGCTGGCCTGTTACTGGCCCAAGGAGCCGGCCGGCTGATTCGCGGAGATGACGATCGTGGGGTGGTTGCGGTCCTGGATTCGCGATTGGCGACCGCTGGCTATGGCAGAACCCTGCGCGCCGGGATGCCGCCGTTGTGGTACACCGAGGACAAGTCCACGGTCTTGGCATCGCTGAGCCGACTTCGGGATCGATTGGGCGATCAATGAGGCTGCCCAGCGTGAGCGGCAGGCGTCATCGATGACTTGCGCAGCTGTGCTGAAGCTGCCAGCGGGAACACCAGCACTGACAGCGCACCGGCGCCGACAAGGGCAGCCGCGGTCTCTGGACGCATTTCCCCAGCAGTGACCTGTAACTGGGTGATCGCGACCAGCAGTGGCAGGGCAGTTGCGCACAGCAGGGCAAAGGCCTTTCGTTGCTGTCGCTGAGGGAGCGCCTTGGCATACAGCAAATACTGCGGAATTCCCCGGACCACCAGGAGCAGCGCGAAGAAGAGCAGCAGTCGTAGGGGATGCTGCGCGATGGACTGGATGTCTAGGTTGGCACCGGACACGATGAAGAACAGCGGAACGAAGAAGCCAAAAGCCAGCGCCTCCATCTTGGGTCGAAGGATGGAGTCCTCGCTATCTGGCAGGAGACGGCGCACGATAACCCCCGCGACAAAAGCCCCCAGCACTGCGTCTATGCCAAATCCGCTTGCCAGGGACAGGAGGACCAGGAGAAGCAAGATCGTCAGTCGCAGCCCGGTCTGCGCACTGTTCTTATGTCCGGCTGCGATGACCTGGTTGATGCGATCATTGCGGAGCTGAGCGGGGATGGCCCACAAGATCACGGCAATCAGTGCGAAAGTCAGCAGCGTCACCAGGGCGAAGAACTTTGATTTGGTGCCCAGCAGGATGGCAATGGCAACAATCGGGCCGAACTCTCCCCAGGCACCGGCACCCATGAAGAATTGCCCGAAGCGCGTGTGGAGCAAATTGGCATCCCGAACGATTGGCAGCAGCGTTCCCAGCGCCGTGGTGGTGAGCGCTATCGTCACGCCGATGGTGTCGTGGATCCAGCCCAGTCGCGTGGCAACCACGGCAACAACGGACGCCACGCCCAAGGAGAGCAGCCAACCCAGTGCGGCGAGTTTGCCAGATAGGCCGGTCACCGACCGGCGTTCGACCTCATACCCGGCCAGGAAGAACAGCAGCCCCAATCCGAGTTCGGATAGCAGGCGTACGGATTCGGTAATATGAATCCAGTTCAGCACGTGCGGGCCGGCCACAATGCCGAATGCCAGCAGGAACACCACTTCCGCGACGCGAATGCGAAACAGCCCAACGAGGAGCGGAACGAAGGCTGCGCCGATACTGATCACCACGAGGGAGGCCAGGTCCTGATGCATGCCCACAATCTAGGACCTCAGCTCAGCGGGCTATGCGCAGGCGCTGTCGGCGAAATGTCTGTGAACATTCGAGTCGGGAAAACAGCCACAGGGCCGTGCGCGCATTCGCGCACGGCCCTGTGGACACACAGAATTCCTGCGGGCTAGATCCCCAGTGCCTTTGCCTTGGCAGCGGCGAACTCCTCATCGGTCAAGATGCCCTGTTGGTGCAGCGCTGCAAGTTTCTGCACCTCGGCGATGGGATCGTTGTCGGCAGTTGGCGCGGCAGGCTGCTGCCCTTGGGCGGCCTTGTCGGCCGCTGAATTGGCTTGTCGCTGCTGGACCCGGCCGGAGACCGCGGTGGCCGTTCCTGCCACGACAGCAGTTCGTGCTGCAACTCGCATGAGACCCATGATGAACCTTTCGTTTGGTGAGTGGCGTTAGAAGGCAGAGGCGACGAAATCGTCCACGACTTCGGCGGGGATTCGAATCTGATCAATGACGATCGCGTCTGCAGCACGAATGGCATCAGAAAAGCGCGCCGCCCAGGTGTGCTCGAAGGCAATGAGCAGTGCCGAACTGTTGTTGGGCAGATCCTCGCTGAGCTCGTCAGCGTCCTCATGGTCCAGCGCTCCCGGGTGGGAGACAGCAATGTCGATGAAACTGGGACCGAAGTCAGGATCCAGATCGCCGATCTCCAAGGTCGTCACCGTGCCTTGATCATCCTTGGAGACAAACAGCAGGTCCAAGATCCGGACCGTCTGATTGTGCGCAGCCTCCAAGATGGCGGGGGCAATGGCGCCGGTGAACTTATTGCCGGGGAAACCGATAATCACAACTTCAACGGGACCGAAGCCCATGCGCTCTCCTTGAGACGGGAAATTCACCGCGATCACGGCCTTCCCGAGTCTAAGGGAGCAAGTGCAGCCACGCTCAATAGGTATCCGCCCTGCGAGATCGCATGCAGACCTGACCGCCTCCGGCCTGGATGTGCTGGTGCGTTGCCCCGTCGATGAGCTGCCTACAGTCGTCGGAGGACCGAGACCACTTTTCCCATGATGACTGCTTCGTCACCCAGAATTGGCGCGTATTGGGGATTGTGTGGCATCAGCCAGACATGCCCATCGCGTCGCTTGAAAGTCTTAACGGTCGCCTCGTCATTGAGCAAGGCAGCGACGATGTCACCGTTCTCGCATTGGGATTGCTGACGGACCACCACCCAGTCGCCATCGCAAATTGCGGCATCGACCATGGAATCCCCGACGACCTTGAGCATGAACAGTTCCCCTGTTCCCACCAGATCTCGGGGCAGCGCGAACACGTCTTCGATCGCCTGCTCAGCCAAGATCGGTCCACCGGCCGCGATTCGCCCAACTAACGGCACCTCGACAGAGTTGGCCAGTTGCTGGCTCGACATGTGCTCACGCGATGGCGCTGCGTCATCGTGCTCGTCGGCTACGACCACCGTTCGAGATCGATTGGGGTCCTTGCGCAGGTATCCCATCCGTTCCAGCGAAGTGAGTTGGTGTGCCACCGAGCTGGGCGAGGTGAGACCGACTGCGTCACCAATCTCGCGCATGCTCGGGGGATATCCGCGCTCGTCCATCGTGGAACGGATCATGTCCAAGATCGCCTGTTGGCGTTTCGTCAGGCCGGTGACGTCTGGTGCGCCGTCGGGCAGGGACGTCACCGAGGCCAGAGCGGAGCGCTTTTTCGGGGTCTTCGCTGGTTGCTGAGGAGCCATGATCTGACCTTCCGCATGTTGATTGACCGAGGCGGCCGGCAAATGTCAGGGGGTCCTGTCACCTTTCGGCTATGTCTCAGAAGGTAGCGACCAACGAGAAAAAAATCAAACACCTGTTCGAATGTCGTCTGGACGAGTCGCCTCAAACGTGCTACAAATCGGACAAGCGTTCTATCGAACAGATGTTCGATTCTTCCCCGAAAGGACACATCATGGCTATGTCAGCTCCGATTCCCTCACACCTGGCTGCTCGTTCGACGCGCGTTCGGACGTCTGGGTCGCAGCGCGTGCGACTGACCAAACGCGGCAGATTTGCCCTGTTCTTCCTGCTGTCTGCGATCACCGTGGTCGGCATGATGGTGGCGGCGGGCGGCCAAGCCCGAGCGACCGACCGCTCTGCCGGATTAGCAACGTCGTCGTACACGGTTCGTGCAGGACAAAGCTTGTGGCAGATTGCCAAAGTCGTTGCCCCGAATCAAGATCCACGCGTCACCATTTCCCAGATCGAGGACCTCAGCGGCTTGGCTGGCTCCCATGTGGTTGCGGGGCAGCAACTGGTCGTTCCCATCACTTCCTAGGGGCACGTGAAGTTCGACACGCCGAATTTTGGGTTACGTCTTGCATCTGACCTAGTGAGTCCAGTACCGTCCTACCCCTAGATCTAGTAGTAACAACCTTGTGATTCATCCACAGGTTGTGGTTGCTAGCCACAGGCTTTCCACAGGACATCCCCAGAAGTCCCCACAGAAGGCAGAAGTCGCACAACCGGTGTGACGCAAGTGCACAGATGTTCAGAAGTGAAAGGGGGTTCGTCGATGCGGTGTCCGTTCTGTCGTGAAGACGACTCCCGCGTGGTTGATTCGCGCACCGTGGACGAGGGCAACGCCATCCGACGCCGCCGTGAGTGCGCGGCGTGCGGTCGGCGCTTCACAACTGCCGAGAACGCGCTCCTCCTCGTAGCCAAGCGGTCAGGTGCAGTGGAGCCCTTCAGCAGATCCAAGGTCGTTTCGGGCGTGCGCAAGGCATGCCAGGGCCGGCCTGTCAGCGAGGATGATCTGGCACTCTTTGCGCAGCAAGTGGAGGACTCGCTGCGCGCCGCAGGTTCGGCGGAGATTCCCGCGATGGAAGTCGGGCTAGCAATCTTGGGGCCGCTGCGCGAACTCGACGAGGTGGCTTACTTGCGTTTCGCGTCCGTCTACCGCTCCTTTGACACCCTCGATGATTTCGAGGCTGAGATCGCTCTGCTTCGCGCTGAGGGCGAGCCAGTCGGCCAAGAGCCGATGCAAACCGCTGTACCGCACCGAATCGGCAATCCCGCCGACACAAACTTCCCAAACCAGTAACCGCTCCTGAGGAAGAAAGGCACGACCCATGTCAGTACTAACGAATGCACAGGAAACCTTTGTGCACAACACCCTGCGGAAGCCGGGCCTTGTCATCGAGCGGATTTACACCACAGCTGGTGAGCATCCGTATGACGGTGTGAACTGGGAGCGGCGCGATGTCGTCCAGACCAATTGGAAGACCGGCGACGTGGTGTTCGAGCAGCGTGGGGTTGAGTTCCCCGACTTCTGGAGCGTCAACGCGTCCACGATTGTCACGACGAAGTACTTCCGCGGTGCGGTGGGAACTGAAGCTCGCGAGTGGAGCCTTCGGCAGTTGATCGATCGGGTGGTGCTGACCTATACCCAGGCCGGTCGCGAGCACGGGTACTTCCGGACCGAGGCTGACGCGGTGATCTTCGAGCACGAGCTCACCTACATGTTGTTGCACCAGGTGTTCTCATTCAACTCTCCTGTGTGGTTCAACGTGGGCACCAATGCCCCCCAGCAGGTCAGTGCCTGCTTCATTCTCAGTGTCGATGACACGATGGACTCGATCTTGAATTGGTACAAGGAGGAGGGATTCATCTTCAAGGGTGGGTCCGGTGCCGGCTTGAACCTTTCCCGCATCCGTTCCTCCAAGGAATTGCTGAAGTCGTCGGGTGGAACCGCATCAGGTCCGGTGTCCTTCATGCGTGGCGCCGACGCATCTGCCGGCACCATCAAGTCCGGTGGGGCCACGCGTCGCGCGGCGAAGATGGTCGTCCTGGATGTTGACCACCCCGACATCGAGGAGTTCATCGAAACCAAGGTGCGCGAGGAGGAGAAGATCCGCGTTCTGCGCGATGCGGGCTTCGACATGGACTTGGGTGGCAAAGACATCACCAGTGTTCAGTACCAGAATGCGAATAACTCCGTGCGCGTGTCCGACCTGTTCATGCGCGCGGTCGAAAGCGGTGAGCCATTCGGCCTGACCGCGCGCACTGACGGCTCAGTGGTTGAGACCGTTGATGCACGCAGCTTGTTCCGCAAGATGACCGAGGCTGCGTGGGCATGTGCAGATCCCGGCATCCAGTACGACGATACGATCAATGATTGGCACACCAATCCCGAGACCGGCCGCATCAATGCGTCAAATCCGTGCTCGGAATACATGTCTTTGGACAACTCCAGCTGCAATCTGGCGTCGCTGAACTTGCTGAAGTTCCTCAAGGATGACGACACCTTCGACGGCGTAACGTTCGGCAAGGCCGTTGAAATGATCATCACTGCGATGGATATCTCGATCTCCTTTGCAGATTTCCCGACCGCTCCGATCGGGGATACCACTCGTCGATACCGACAGCTGGGTATCGGGTACGCCAACCTCGGGGCCTTGCTGATGGCCACTGGTCTGCCGTACGACTCCGATGCGGGCCGTGCTTTCGCGGCTTCCATTACCTCGCTTATGACCGGCACCGCGTACAAGCGCAGCGCCGAGCTTGCGGGGGTAGTTGGTGCATACGACGGCTACGCACGCAACATCGACGGCCATAAGCGGGTCATGCGCAAGCATGCGTCTGCCAATGACAATGTTCGCTCGGTGTCGTTCTTGGATACCGACGTGCTCAAACTTGCCAACAAGGCGTGGCAGGACTGCCTGGTGATTGGCGAAGCCAATGGATGGCGCAATGCTCAGGCATCAGTGCTCGCACCAACCGGGACCATCGGCTTCATGATGGACTGTGACACCACGGGTATCGAGCCAGATTTCTCCCTGGTGAAATTCAAGAAGCTGGTGGGTGGCGGCTCAATGCAGATCGTCAACCAGACGATTCCTCGCGCACTTGTGCGACTTGGATACGCCCAGGAGACCATCGAAGCGATTGTTGAGTACATTGCTGAGCATGGCCATGTAGTGGACGCACCGGGCCTGAAGACCGAGCACTACCCGGTGTTCGACACGGCCATGGGCGTTCGGTCGATTACTCCACTGGGTCACGTGCGCATGATGGCTGCGGTGCAGCCGTTCATCTCGGGTGCGATTTCCAAGACGGTGAACATGCCTGAGTCAGCAACCGTGGAAGAGGTTGAGGACATCTACTTCCAGGGATGGAAGCTAGGCATCAAGGCGCTGGCGATCTATCGCGATAACTGCAAGGTGGGTCAGCCTCTGTCCGATGCCAAGGCCAAGAAGGTTGATGAATTGGTCGATACCACTGCTGAGGCCGTGGCCGCATTGGTGGGACAACCGATCCGCAAACGACTGCCGAAGTCGCGGCCATCTCGCACCACCAGCTTCTCGGTAGCCGGTGCCGAGGGCTACATGACCGCAGGGGCCTATGAGGACGGTGCTTTGGGAGAGGTATTCCTCAAGCTCGGCAAGCAAGGCTCGACCCTGGCTGGCGTCATGGACGCTTTCTCCATCGCCATCTCGATCGCGCTGCAGTATGGCGTACCCTTGGAGGCGTTCGTGTCCAAGTTCGTCAACATGCGCTTTGAACCAGCAGGCATGACTGATGATGCCGACATCCGTATCTCGCAGTCCATCATGGACTACATCTTCCGCCGTCTGGCACTGGACTACCTGCCCTACGACAAGCGCGAGATGCTGGGAATCTTCTCGGCAGATGAGCGTGCAGCTACGGTGGCCGGTTCCTATGGATCACCGCAGATTGCCGCGCCCGCGGCGGACCTGGACGTGGTGGTGGAAGATGCGGCCACAGTGGCCGAGGCAGAGGCGGTGAAGCCCGCTCCGGTCTCATCAGTTTCACCTACGGTGTCGAGTGCGGAGTTGCTCGAGATGTTCACCGGAACCGCATCGGATGCGCCTTTGTGCATGACCTGCGGGATCAAGATGCGTCCGGCTGGCAGCTGCTATGTGTGCGAGGGCTGCGGAAGCACCTCTGGCTGCAGCTAGCCCACCGGGAGTTGTTCAGCTTGTTCACCGAGGGCCCGCGGCATATGTCGCGGGCCCTCGGTGCGTGTTCGGCAGATGTCGGGGCGTGCTGAGTGCGCGAGTGCGTTGATGTCTGCACCATGAGTCGCCTGGTAACCGCTGACAACGCTCGACTCTCCGGAAAGCTCGTGACACAACGGTCGCTGACCCGGTCCTCGAAGCGTGAACCATTCCCGCAAGACCTGGGATTGCTGTCGATCTGATTGACACGTGTTGTGTCGATCAGGCGGCTGCCTGAGCGGCGTTGTCGGTGAAGGCTAGCTCGAACTCGACCGGCGTCAGCCGGCCGAGGCCACGCTGACG
>CAIKZY010000089.1 GCA_903832025.1 uncultured Actinomycetes bacterium | reverse complement strand
GATTTGCAGGAGGACAAGGAGCCAGTTTTCGACAGCGTGGAACAGCTACTGCTGGTGCTTCCGGCCATGACCGGGATGATCGCGACACTGACGTTCGATGTCGATGTCATGGCAGCTTCGGCTCCGCAAGGGTTCGCACTGGCGACGGACATCGCGGAATGGCTGGTTCGCCAAGGCGTCCCATTCCGCGAAGCACATGAGGTTGCCGGAGCGTGCGTGCGCGCAGCTGAGGCCGAGGGTATCGAATTGTGGGACCTCAGCGATGTCCGACTGCATGAGATCTCCGCACATCTGGACCCTTCGGTACGTACCGTGCTCTCAGTCACCGGTTCCCTCAATGCGCGTGACGCCTTCGGGGGTACTGCACCCGTCCGAGTCCGCGAGCAGTTGGCAGGCTTGCGTTCCAGCTTGACCACTTCGCGTACCTTTTGGGGAGACGCTGCGCGGGTCTGATCGTCGGCTCGGGGCCATGTGCGCCAAGATGGTTGCGTGAGCAACTCAATTCTTGACGACCTGTTGTGGCGGAAACTGGTGGCCCAGAGCACCGATTTAGGCGCACTGCAGGCATCGCTGAATGCTGGGTCAGTAACGCTGTATTGCGGATTTGATCCCACGGCTCCGAGTTTGCATCTGGGCAACCTTGCGCAGATTCTGACCATCCGTCGATTCCAGATGCAAGGACACCGCCCCCTCGCCGTAGTCGGAGGCTCAACAGGGCTCATCGGAGACCCCAAGATGAACGGCGAACGGACGCTCAATCCTGCCGAGATCGTGGAGGAGTGGGCGGGGAAGATTCGTGGGCAGCTCGAGCGGTTCTACGATTTTTCCGGAGCCAACGCGGCGATCATGACCAACAATTACGAATGGACCAAGGACATCACCGTCCTGGACTTTCTTCGTGACATCGGGAAGCACTTTTCGGTCAATCGCATGCTCGACCGAGAAGCGGTGGCTGCACGATTGGCCAAAGATGGCATCTCGTACACCGAGTTCAGCTATCAGTTGCTCCAGTCGTACGACTACCTGGCCCTGTACCGAAAGTTCGGTTGCACGCTGCAAACCGGCGGCTCTGATCAGTGGGGCAATATCACCGCTGGAGTGGATCTGATTCGCCGAGTGGAATCAGTGAGTGTGCACGCCCTCACGACCCCGCTGCTTACCAAGTCCGATGGGACGAAATTCGGCAAGACCGAGTCAGGCACCGTGTGGCTTGATCCAACGCTGACCAGCCCATACGCGTTCTACCAGTTCTGGCTCAATGCTGATGATGGGGATATTCCCAAACTGTTGCGGACCTTCAGCTTCTACGGTCATGAGTACATTGAGGAATTGGAGTCCGCCACTCTTGCTCGGCCGCATGAGCGGGCCGCGCAGCGTGCGCTTGCCGAAGAACTGACGGTCTTGGTGCACGGACGCCAGGAATGCGAAGCTGCAGCTGAGGCCGGTAAGGCTCTCTTCGGCCAAGGAGATCTGCAATCGCTGCCGGCTGCCACTGTGCATGCTGCCTTGTCTGAAACCCCGCACGGCACAGTGAGTACGGCGGAGCTCGTTGACGGTTG
>CAIKZY010000088.1 GCA_903832025.1 uncultured Actinomycetes bacterium | reverse complement strand
TGACGTGTATCAAGGTTCTTGGACAGGTTCTCTCCTGACGAGAGGATGGGTCTGTGGCCCGAATGAAGCGCAAGTTCTCGCCTCAGTTCAAGGCTGAGGCGGTGCAGTTCGTGATCGAGACGGGTCGCCCGATCGCTGAGATTGCCCGCGAGTTGGAGATCAACGAGGGCACGCTCGGCAATTGGGTGAACGAGTGGAAGCAGTCCAATCCTGAGCCTGAGAAGGCCCTGACCCCGGTGGAGCGTGCCCGCGTGGCCGAGATGGAAGACGAGATCCGCAGGCTGCGGATGGAGAACGAGTTCCTGAAAAAAGCAGCGGCCTTCTTCGCCAAGACGCAACCGTAGCCGAGCGCTGCGCGTTGATCGATGCGGAGAAGGCCAACTATCCGATCGCGTGGATGTGCTCGATGCTGCACGTGCCCAGGTCGAGCTTCTATGAATGGCGCAGCCGCGCGTTGACCGCGACCGCTGTGCGCCGCGCGGAATTGGCGGTGCTCGTGGGTGAGGTGTTCACCGAGTTCCGGCAGACCTACGGGTGCCGGCGAATTGCCCGTGAGCTGAACGCCCGTGGGATCGCGTGCAGTGTCGGCCTGGTCGCGGACCTGATGCGCGAGATGGGCTTGAAGGCCGTGCAACCACGGGCGTATCGGGTTACCACCGTGCACGGCGTTGATGATGAGTACCCGGTCGACCTGATCGAGCGGGACTTCACTTCCCAGCAGCCTGGTACCAGGCTGGTCGGTGACATCACCTACCTGCGCACGGGTCAGGGCTGGCTGTATCTGGCGACCGTGATCGACCTGGCCACGCGGATGGTCGTCGGGTGGCAGATCGCCGACCACATGCGCACGACGTTGATCGTCGACGCGTTGGAGATGGCACGATTGCACGGGCATCTGCAGCCGAACGCGATCTGTCACAGCGACAGAGGCACGCAATACGCGTCCGGAGACTACGCGAAGTACTGCGTCAAGATCGGCGTGCGCAGGTCGATGGGACGCACGGGCGTGTGCTGGGACAACGCCGCGGCCGAGACCTTCTTCGCGACGTTGAAGAACGAGATGTACTACCGGTACGTCTTCGCGACCAAGGCGCGCGCCAGGTTCGCGGTCGCGGAGTTCATCGAGGTGTTCTACAACCGAAAACGCATGCACTCATCGATCGGCTACCGCACCCCCGCGCAAGCCCTCAACGACTACCGCAGCGCCGCACTCGCGGCCTGATGACCAGAAGGAATCAATCGAGAGACTGTCCGGAATTCTTGACACGGATCACGCCGCCACCACCGCCGGCCAGGGTTCCCGGTGATCCAGCCGGGCTGGCCACACTTCCACCGTTGCCACCAACTCCGGCCGAGCCGACATCAGAACCGCCCACTCCGCCCAGGACCAGCGCAGTCACAGGCAGCGTTGTTCCATCTGCACCGGTGCCGTCCGGGCTAGCTCCATTACCGCCAGATCCATCTCCCAAGACATAGCCGCCGCTGCCGCCATTGGTCTCCGGACCGTCGTCATAGCCGCCGCCACCACCGCCACCGGCCACCACGAGGGGGCCCGAACCGTCGGCAACGCTGGTGTACCCACCGCCACCACCGCCACCGGTCGCATTCGCTGCAGGGGTTCCCGCGCTGCCGACCGTGATGAACAATGTTTCCCCGGCGGTGACCGTCAAGGTGCCGCCGACATTTGCGCCAAATCCGCCGGGGTTGGTTCCACTACCATCGGCGGCGCCGTTTGCGCCGGTCATCTCCACGTCAACCGAGGTGCTGTCGGCGACGCACTGAAATTGCCGGGGACGGTGAGGAACAGCACGCCACTGGCTCTGGCGGGGCTGGCAATGACCGACGTAGCCACCAACGCGGTGACCGCCGCGCCAGCCAATAGTGGGGTGCGTCGCTTCATGTCAGACTCCTTCGCACGAAATGTTCGGTGACGTCCTTCAGTGATAGCGCGTTTCCCTGCGGGCAGGACCGGGCTGGTCCTGCTTCTGGCCTTCACTGTAGCGATCGGGCATCCCAAATCTGGGAGATTCAGCGTGGTTGCACACGCCACGCGGTGCAGATCAACACCTGCACCGCGTTCTTCCCCTGACGCAGGTGCTGGGGCTTCAGACCAGGTGCTGCATCCAGATGCGCCATCCAGGCGCGTCTCAACTGTTTCACGGTACGTACACGCAATCGCATGACCTGCTCAATGCTGGATGCTCGTGACACCTCACGTGCAGCCAGCATTGACGCTGTGGAGTCCGTGGCCACGTCAGCAGCGATGCGTCATCACGACTCATCACCGAAGTACCTGCAGCACCGAAGTACCTGCAGCACCGAAGTGCCTGCCCTGCCGTCAGTGCAGGAACTGGGCAATCAGCGCATCCAGTCCGGCTTCGAACACCACGTCACTGCCTGGGTACAACAACCCTCGTAATTGCGCGATCACCGGATAGTCGGCCGCGGCCAATTCAGCATAGTCGCCGCGCCAGATGTCATACGTTCGTGCCCGCGTGTGTGGATCTTGCGACAACGGCGCATCCAAGGTGGCAGAGCCCACGGTGTACTCCACCAGGACGTGATACGCCAGCACCGCCTGCTCGTCGGCCAGGCCGCAGCGCAACGCGGCATCAAGCATGGTCTCAGTAATGAACAGTTCATTCGGGTAGCGCGTTGGACCCAGGGCCGACAGGCGAGCCACTCCGTTGACCAGCAGGACATCGCGAAGACGGGTCATCAGCAGGCGGACATCGGCCCGTGGGTCATCGGTGCAACGAAAATCACGGACCGTCGGCGCCAGGGCAAGGTCGCTGACCTCGCGCATGAGGTCGTCCACGTCGGCGTAGTGACGGTAGATCGCTGCCGGGTCAACACCGAGCGACTTCGCGACGGCTCGCAGGCTGAAGGCGTTGACACCCTTGGCCTCGATGAGCGTGATGGCCGCCTGGCAGATGACCTCTCGGGATAACGTCCCGCGCTTGCTCGTCACCATTGCCGAAGGCTACCTGAATGGCCACTTCGCGAGCATCGTGCAACGCACTGACCGCTTCCCTGCGGTATTGCCTCGCGGTAATGATCGCGGCGACTACGCTGGTTGCATGATTACTGCCTTGTGCTTTGTCCAGGTCGCCAGTGGTCGCATCAATGACGTCGCGACGTCCATTGCGCAGTTGTCCGGGGTCTCATCGGTGTACTCGGTCACCGGAAAGATCGACTTGGTCGTGATCGTCTCGGTTGCCAATCACGACGCGGTTGCTGACGTGATCAACGAGGGCATCGGCACGATCGAGGGGGTCAACAGCACCGAAACGCACATCGCCTTCCGCACGTACAACCCGAGCGATCTTGATGCCGGCTTCTCACTGGGGATGGAAACGTTCTAGCCCAGCCCGTCGCGCAGTCGAAAGCGCTGGAGCTTGCCGGTTGCCGTCCGCGGTAGCGCGTCCACGAACGTGAGTTTGCGCGGATACTTGTAGGGCGCGATGATCGACTTGACGTGCTCTTGCAGTGTCACGGTCATCTGCGCTGCATCGGCTCCGTCGTTGAGCACCACGAACGCATGCACGATCATGCCTCGCTGCTCGTCTGGATCGCCGACGACTGCGACTTCGGCGACTGCGTCGTGCATCAGCAGCGCCGCCTCGACTTCCGGAGCGGCGATGTTGTACCCGGAGGACACGATGATGTCGTCGCCGCGGGCGATGTAGCGAAAGTAGCCGCGCTCATCGCAGGTGTAGATGTCGCCGGTGACATTCCATCCATGCTGGACATAGATCTGTTGCCGATCGTCATCCAGATAGCGACAGCCGGTTGGGCCGCGTACCGCCAGACGGCCGAGCTCACCGGGGGGAACCGGCTTGAACGCATCGTCCACGACCATCGCCTCGTAGCCGGGCACCGGGCGCCCGGTTGCGCCGGGAACGATGTCGTCATCTGCGGCACTGATGAAGATGTGCAGCATCTCGGTCGCGCCGATGCCATCGATGAGCTTCACGCCCGTCTGGGTGAACCACTGGGTCCAAATCGCCTCAGGAAGAGTTTCCCCTGCGGACACGCACCGGCGCAGGGATGAGATGTCCACCATGGCCCCGGCCGCCTGGGCCTGGCCGAGCACCGACAGCAACGCCCGATAGGCCGTCGGAGCGGTGAACAGGCATGACACCCGATGACCGGCGATCGTCTGCAATACCGCCGCGGGGTCGGCCTGTTCGATGAGCACTGTGGATGCCCCAACGCGCAGCGGGAAGATCAGGAGGCCGCCGAGCCCGAACGTGAACGCCAACGGCGGAGTGCCGCAGAACACGTCATCGGCGTTGGGCTTGAGGATCTGCGCACTGAAGGTGTCGGCAATTGCCAGGACATCGGCGTGGGTGTGCATGGTGGCTTTGGGCTTGCCCGTGGTGCCTGAGGTGAAGGCCAGCAGGGCGATATCGGTGGCATAGGTCGCACAGGGTGCGACGCGGTCGCGCACACGCGCAGCCTGGGCTTGCAGGGTGTCAGCCTGCTCACCGCCGCTGATCAGCGTCGGCACCGCGAAGTCATCGAACTCCTGCGTGAATCGGTGATCGACGATGGCCCACTGGACGTTGGCGATATCGATGACCTTGGCCAGTTCCAGATGGCGCATCATGGTCATCGTGGTGACCGGGATGGCGCCGATGCGCAAGATCGCCAGCCATGATGCAGCCAGCCAGGCGTTATTCGGAATGCGCAGGAGTACCCGGTTGCCCGATTGGACCCCCCAGTTCGCCAGCACCGATGCGCAGCGTTCAACGCTGTCCAGGAGCTCGCCGTAGGTCCACGTCGCATCGTCGGCCGTGATGCACGGTCGATTCGGGCCCAGGTCAGCAACCGTCTGGTCCAGCAGGGTCACGGCGCAGTTGGTGCGCTCGGGGTAGCCCATGGCGGTCATGACCGGCCAGGCGGCACGTGCTGGTAGCCGATCCAATGCAAAGGTATCGACCTGCGCAGTGGTCATATCGGGAGAATAGGCACTTCAGGTCAACGGTGTTGACCTTTTGCCGGATTCACGATGTCAATCCCCAGACGGGCGCCCCGATGCCGGTCCCATGCCGTGGGGATACCGCTCCCGGAAGGTGTCCACGCTCATCCGATCGACGGTGATCGTGCGCCCCAGCAGCGACCAGTCCGAGCCAGATAATCGAGCAATCGGATTCAAAGCGGCCATGTCGATGCCAGAACCGTTCATGACTGATGCGCTGACCGCAATCAGCACCACCTGTCCGTACACCACCAGTCCATTGCCGACTTCGTGGATGTCGACCAGGTGGCATTCCAGTGCATACGGTGACTCAGCGACGCGGCACGGGGTGACCATCTGGCTTGGCTCGCGGGTCAGGCCCGCCATGTCGAATTCGCTGACGTCCGGTCCGAACTCGGTCGCGGTGGCATTGATCTGCTCCACCCACTGCCCCGCGCTTCCGCAGACCACAAATTGGCCGTTGTGACGGATGTTGCGCACCGTGTCCTTCTCCCCCATCGAGCTGATCATCACGATGGGCGGCGTGGTGCTGACCAGTTGATAGAAGGAGTGCGGGGCGATGTTGTCCACGCCGGTAGCACTCTTGGTACTGACCCACGCGATCGGCCGTGGGCTGACCAGAGCGCCGAGCAATCCGTAGACCCCCTGGCTGCTCGGGTCGGTGAGGATGCGCTCGGGAATCCCCGTCATGCCATCGGGGTGTTCAGTTGCCGGGTGACCTGTGCCAGGCGTGCACCTTGAGCGCGACAGGCCTGCAGGCAGTCGGCATCTGGCGAGGCACCCGAACGAGAGACCCAGGAGGCGCCGTACGGGTTCCCGGTTACCTTCATCACGTGCGGGTCGCCATAGCCAAGTGGCATCACCATCGAGCCCCAGTGGTAGTAGTGATTGTTCAGCGCCAGGATCGTCGACTCCAGGCCGCCATGCTGCGTCGACGCAGTGGTGAATGAAGTGCACACCTTCTTGGCCAGCTCGCCTTGGAACCACAGGCTGCCAGTGGTGTCCAAGAAGGACTTCAGCTGCGAGGCCGGGCCGCCGAAGCGGGTCGGGCTCCCGAAGGCAAGGCCGTTCGCCCAGGTCAGGTCTTCCAGGCTCGCGATGGGGTCAGTGTTCTCGGTGAGAAACTGCTGCCATTTGGGGTTGTGGTCGATCGCCTGCTGCGGGGCCGTCTCGGCAACGCGGGCAACTTTTACCTCCGCGCCCGCAGCTCGAGCGCCATCGGCCACTGCATGCGCCATCTGCGCAACATTGCCCGTTGACGAGTAGTAGATCACTGCGATGGTTACCTGCTTCACCATGGTGCCCTTCGAAGGGTTGCGTGCGGATATTCGCCAAATCGTGCGGCATACACCGCGCTGAAGCGGCCGACGTGGCTGAAACCGCAGGCATATGCCACTGCGGCAACCGTCGTGACGTCACTAGATGCAGACAGCAGCTGTCGATGGGCTGCATCCAATCGCACCTGACGAAGCAGGTGGATCGGTGTCAGCCCGGTATCTCGCAGCACCACATCCTGCAACTGGCGCACGCTCAGTCCCATGACCCGTGCCATGGCCGTGACGGTCACCGATTCGTCATGGTTGGACCGCAACCATTGGATCAGCGACTGCGTGCGCACGCGAACCGGGTGCTGCGTGCGACTGTCGACATCGCAGGCAAGGGTCAGTGCGGTCAGCAAGTCGTCCTCAACGGCGGTCAGGTACCCACTGGCCGGGATATCATCATCGATGTGCGCGGTGCTGTTCCACGCGCGCTTGCAGGCGCTGGCCAGCCGTTCAGGGGCATCACCGCCAGACTGCACGCGAAATGCGGTCATCGCGCTGTCCCCGATCACGTCCGCGCTGTGCGCGGCCATGAACTGGCTGTCCACCGCGAGCACGAGCGCACCGGCCCATGGATCTGGACGCATGACGGTGCGAGCATGCTCAGACAGCACGAAGGCGCTGTGGTGCGTCGTAGCACGACGGTCGGCCCCGATGCACACGTCCATCGGTCCGAGCGGGATGGTTGCGACCACCCGTTCACCGGTCGCAGGAGCCTCCACGGTCACCGAGCCGCCATAGCGCACGAAGACCAACCGAGTGTGCGGCAGATTCAAGACACCGGCCATGCCATCGAGGTCGTACGGACCGATCCCCTGCGGCCGCACCTCATGCGGGGTGACGCTGGCAACCTGCTCTTGCAGCACGTGCGCGCTGCGGCTGGCAACCACCGAGGCAGTGCGATGACCGACGGTCACTTGTCGTGAAGCCAAACGACCGCCACCTCCCGGAAGTCCTCGCTGTTCACGCGATCCTACGGGAACGTGGCGGTCGTCAAATAGCCGTTTGGCGGGAATTACCGCGGCAAGCGAACGCCCTTGGCTTCCAGGCGCGGCAGTACCTCCTGCGCGAAATACGGCAGCTCCTCGGCGTAGTCCAAGAAGGCCAGCGTCATGCCGCCGAATCCGGCTTCGGCGAACCGGGCAATCTCGTTGGCAACCGTGTCCGGATCGCCAATCAGCGGGCATGAGCCATGACCGGCGGCAAAGCGACCGCGGAACATGGACAGCATCTCGGGAGTGAAGGACTGCGCGTGCAGCCCCTGCAATGCCATGAGGTTTTCCACCGCGTCCCAATCGGCGTTTTCCTCTGCGTAGTAGTGCAAGAAGTCCTCGGCCTCTTGCTGGGTGGGCCGCACCACGACATGGCCCAGGGTGAAGACGCCCATATCACGGTGGAAGGTGTTCTTGGCCTCATCGCGAATAGCCGTGACCACGCCCGCACCGTCCTCAGGGCCGCCAACGACCGTGAAGCCGAAGTTGGCATTGCGGGCCGCGTAGGTACGACCCTGGCCGGAGGAACCGGCGTTCAAGATCGGCAGAACGCCGTCATAAGGCTTGGGCAGGCCCTCAACATGCTGCAAGTGGTAGAACTGCCCGTCCCAGTCGAACTGTCCCGGCGTAGTCCAGATCTTCACGATCACATCGAGCCACTCCTGTGCCAGGGCGTAGCGAGCATCGTGGTCTTGCGGCAGGTCCATGCCGAAGGTGTCGTACTCGGGCTTGTTCCAGCCCGCAACCACATTGATGCCCGCGCGGCCCTTGCTGATCTGGTCGACGGTGGCCATCTGCTTGGCGATCACGATCGGATGGTTGTAGGCGGTATGGACCGTGGCGAAGCAGAAGATGCGCTTGGTGTTGGCCAGCAGCCCGGCGGCCCAGGTGATGGGATCCAGCACGCTGCCATGGAAGTTCGTCTCGCCGCCGTAGCCGATCCAGCGAGCGATGGGCAGCAGGAAATCAATGCCGACCTCGTCGGCGATCTTGGCCAGACGCAGGTTGTCATCCCAGCTTCCCGACCACCGGTCAGGGGCCTTGGTGACCGCCAGCCCTGACGAGCAGTTCGACGAGAACAAGCCGAGTTTGAAATCCATACCGTCAAGGATCGCCTTTGCCATGTGATCTCCTCCCAAGGGATCTGGACCGTCCAGAGCACGTTGGTCCCATCGTGGCCAAGCCAGGCGTCCTTCGTCTATCCACTTTGCGCGGAATCCTGGTCGCTGAAGCAGCCCAAGCCGCACGCGCAGTCCTGTCCAGGCCGCACGCGCTGTCCTGTCCAGCCGGCGCGGGCGTGCCCTAGGCTGCGCTGCGTGGCGGGGATCAGCGGGGAAAGCATCGACGTGACCGCGCGGGCGCAGCGTCCGCAATCGCTGATCGTGACGATTTACGGTGCCTACAGCCGCCAATTGGGTGGCTGGTTCCCGGTGTCCTCACTGGTGGACATGCTGACCCTGGTCGATATCGACCAGTCCAGCGTCCGCGGTGCGCTGTCTCGGATGAAGCGCCGCGGCATCGTGCTTGCCGAGCGACACAATGGACTGGCCGGCTACGCCCTGGCACCAGTGGCGCGAACGACATTCGACCTTGGCGATGCGCGCGTGCTGCAGCGCAGGCATCCACCGGCCGACATGGGGTGGGTGCTGGCGGCATTCTCCATTCCTGAGACCAAGCGTGACGTGCGCTATCGACTGCGCTCCCGGCTGTCCGCGATCGGCTCTGCACAGGTCAGCGGTGGGTTGTGGATCGCACCGCGCCAGCTCGAGCAGGACCTGCGCCATGTGGTGTCCAGCTTGCAGATCCAGCAGTGCGTGGATCTGTTCACCGCCGAGCACATCGGCTTTCGACCCAGTGCGCAGGTCGTCCGGCAATGGTGGGACCTGGATGCCATCGCCGACCTCTACACCAGTTTCACCAAGGCGTTTCGCCCGATGGCCAATCGGTGGAAGGCCCCTGCCCGCGCCAGTCAGTCCCGCGCCGCCTTCGCCGACTACACCCGTGCGCTGACGGCCTGGCGGGCTATTCCGTATCTGGATCCCGGGCTGCCGGCGGCGTACTTGCCCAAGTCCTGGCCTGGTCGTACCGGCACGGCGGTGTTCTTCGACATTCACGACAAGCTGGCCGGCCAAGCCCTGGCTTTCGCCAGGGAGCAGATTCCCACCTGAGCAGGCCCCAATCAGGGGTGCTTGCCTAGGTCAGGCTGTCTGCGACCAGCGCACCGGAGGTGCCACCCACGCCACCGCCTGGCCAGGTACTGGCGCCGCACACATACAGCCCGTCAATTGGGGTCCGATGCCGTCCCCAGCCGGGAACCGGACGCAGGAAGAAGAACTGTGCCGGATGGTGGCTGCCGCCCAGCGAATCCCCCTGCACGAGATTGACGTTGTATCGGGGCAGGTCTGCCGGGGAGAGCACTGCCGATCCCAGGATGTGCCCGCGCAGGCCGGGTGCGTATTGCTCCAGCAGGTCAAGCACGTGCTCGGCATAGGCCGGGGCGGCGTCGTCCCAGGTGCGGCCATCGGCCAACGTCAACGGCAGCATGCGTACTTGCACCCACAGCACATGCTTGCCCTCCGGTGCCCGTGATGGGTCAGTGACCGTTGGCTGTCCCACCACCAGCGTGGGGTGGTCCGGCAGGCGACCTGCCTGTGCATGGGCATAGGTCATGGCCATGTCATCGACATACGGACCGATGTGGACGTAGTTGTAGTCCTTTGCCTGAGGATTGATCCAGTCCGGCTGGGCGTCCAATGCCAGGTGCATCATCATCGTGGCCAGTCCGGGCTGGAACTGCCTGGCCCGCGCCACCGCAGGCCGGGCCGCAATCTCCGGTGGCAGCAATGCCGGCATGAGCGCGGGGTTGACGTTGGAGATCACGGCCTTGCGTGCAGTGAACTGCTCGCCGCCGGCAATGCGCACCCCGGTCGCACGACCATTGGTGACATCAATGTGCTCAACCGGTGCGCTGGTGCGCACGGTTCCACCGTATTCCTCGATCACCCCGACCAGGGCGTTGATCATGCCTGCGGCACCGTGCTTGCCGATCACCATGCCGAACAGCTGTCCGCCGAAGGTTTCCAAGAATGCGAACATCGCACCGCCGGGAACATCGGGGGCGAAATCCAAGTGCATCCCCCACGAGGCCATCAGTGCCTTCACACGTGGGTCGGTGAAGTGCTGATCGGTGAACGACCTCGTGGATGCCAAGGCGAGCTTGACCAGTTCGTAGACACCGTCGTTCCCCAGGTCCTTGCGCGCCTTGTACAGGGTTTTGGCCGCCTTCACGCTGGGCATGTCGGCGCCGAGCATCCCGATCAGGTGCGGTGCCCAGGAGCCCAGTTGCTCGGTCAGGCACTGCCAGGCCAGGCCGTCCTGGGGAGCCAGGGCGATGACGTTGGCCAAGGTGGCCGCGGGGTCTGCCTGCACCCCCAGGACCGAACCGTCGGGAAACAGTGAGCAGAACGGCTTGGCCGACGGCACGAGCTCAAAGCCGTGTCGGGCCAGGTCAGCGCCCAGGGCAGCATTGACCGGGCCACCGGCGAACAGGCCCAGGTTCATGGCGAAGAGATCATGATGGAACCCCGGCAGAGTGATCTGCTCGGTCCGCACCGCGCCGCCTGGGCGGTCGTTGGCTTCCAGGACCAGCACCGACTTGCCGGACTTGGCCAGCAGGGCCGCCGCGGACAGGCCGTTGACCCCTGATCCGATGACGATGACATCCACCGCTGTTGCCATGAACAGACCCAATCCCGCGTGTCCTATGCAAAACTGACGATCGACATCTTTGCGATATACGCAGTCATGGGCAAGCCTTGGAGGGGAAATGACGCAGCAGCGCTTTGATGCCGTCATCATCGGCAGTGGCATCAATGCGCTGGTTGCCGGGGCCATGCTGGCCAAGGGCGGGTGGACGGTTGCGCTGATCGAGCGCAACCGGGTGCCCGGCGGTGCGATCGCCACCACCACGGCGATGTTTGACGGCTACACCGTGGAGCAGCTTTCGAGCTGGCATCCGCTGTTTGTCGGTGGTCCGGCCTATGGGGCGCTGTCCGGTGACCTTGCCGCGCGCGGGGTGGTCTACCAGAACACCGACTCCCCGACCGGGGTGGTGTGTGCCGACGGGACCGCGGTGCTGTCCACCGACGCCGCAGCCACCGCCGAGCAGATGCATGCATTAGGTGATGGGCCGGCGTGGGAGCAGATGATCGGTGACTTCGCCGCCAAGGCGGATCTGGCCTTCGGGGTCCTGGGCACTGACTTTTGGCGCTCCTCGGCGATGAAGTTCGGCTGGAAGGCCTGGCGTGCCCTGGGCACTCGCGGCTTGGTCGGTCAGGGAGCCGAAATGCTGGAACCGGCGGCGCCGTGGCTGGAGCGCACGTTCACCTCACCGGTGACCCATGCCCTGCTGGCTCCATGGGCACTGCACAACGGGCTGGGGCCAGATGACGCATCCAGTGCCTTCATCACCAAGGTCATCGCTGCGGCGATCGCCTGGGGCGGCATGCCGGTGCCGGTCGGCGGTGGCGTCACCGTGGTTGATGCGCTGATCGGCATCATCACCGATGCCGGCGGTGCGCTCATGACCGACTCCACCGTCGAGCGCATCGAGGTCACCGAGGGAACAGCCCGCGCGGTGCATCTGTCCAACGGCTCAGTGATCGCCGCACGCAAGGCCATCGTGGCATCGGTCACTCCGCAAGCCCTGTATCAACACCTGCTGCCCAGTGACGTGGTGCCGGCGCCAACGGCGCAGGCCGCTGATGCGTTTCGCTATGGCCGCGCCGCGATGCAGATTCACATTGCCTTGGACGCACCGCCGGCCTGGGTGGGCGATGACCGTCTTGCGCGCACGGCCATGGTCCATGTGCTGGACTCGATGGGATCGCTGTCTGAATCGGTCAATGCTGCCTGGCGCGGCATGCTGCCGTCCCGGCCAACGATCGTGGTGGGCCAACCAGCCACGATCGATGCCACTCGCGTGCCAGAGGGCAAGGGACTGCTGTGGATTCAGCTGCAGGAAAATCCCCGACACGTGCGCGGGGACCTGGCCGGGGTGATCGATCCCGGTGCCGGCGCCTGGACCTCGGAGCTGCGCGATGCCTATGCCGATCGCGTGATCGACCAGTTGCAGCCGCACATCGCCAACATTCGATCAGCGGCTACCGGCACCGTGGTGCTGGGACCAGCAGAGATTGAGGCCATGAACTGCAACCTGGTGGGCGGGGATCCCTACGGCGGGGACTGCCGCGTGGACCAGTACGCCGCGTGGCGCCCCTTGTCGACCGCACGCGGTCACCGCACCGACATCAACAGACTGTGGCATATCGGCGCATCCACCCACCCCGGTCCGGGTCTAGGTGGTGGCTCAGGATTCCTGGTCGCCCAACGACTGCTTCGCCACTGATGAGTGCGGCAATGACCCTGTCCTGGTGACACCATGGCAATGACACGGGCTGGCGCAGTCTCCCGCCTGCCCCAGCCCGCATCCGTGCCCTGACGGCCGCTACACCAGCGCGATCACCCGGCATGGGCTGCCGGAGCCGTTGACAATCGGCAACGGCAACGCGATGACCACGGCGCCGGTGGCCGGGAGCTTGTCCAGGTTGCGCAGTTGGGTCAGGCCGTACTTGTTGTTGCCCAGGAACAGCGAGTGGCACGGGAACGGCGGATCGAATCCGAAGGCCCCACCTGCATCGGTGCCTACTGTCTCGGTGCCAAAGCCCAGCAGCTTGGTCTCCTCGGCCAGGTAGCGGGCGGCTTGCGGTGACAGGCCGGGGGTGTGCGGGCCCTGCTCGTCCGCATTGGCAAATGCCGCCGGATCGTCGCCGAACTTGGACCAGCCGGTGCGCAGCAACAGCCAGCCGCCGTCAGGCAATGTTCCGTTGGCTGCTTCCCAGGCAGTGATGTCATCCATGGTCAGCAGGTAGTCGGGGTTGGCCGCGACCTCGGCGGTCTTGTCGATCACTGCAGCAGGACCGATCATGCGGGTGACGGGAACCTGACTGATGTCATCGAGGTCCTTGCCGGTGACCCAGTGGTTGGGCGCATCAAAGTGCGTGCCGGTGTGCTCGCCGGTCGTGAAATTGTTCCAGTACCAGGCTGGCCCGCGATCGTCGTACCGACTGATCTCCTCCAGTTCAAACCGCGCGGTCTGGCCCATCTCCGGCGGCAGTCCCAGGATCGGGGTGTCATGGTGCAGCGGGCTGGTCAGGTCAATGACCTGCACGGAGCCGCTGGCGATCGCTGCGGCAAGGCTCAACAGATCGGACATTGCATTTCCCTTCGCGGTGCGGTGGTGGTGGGGTGCGGAGCATGTGCAGTTGGTGACGTGGACGGTAGCGGAAGTCAGCGCACGGCACGGTCAAGTTGCCGGTTGCCATCGACGTGGGCGGTCGACCACGGACGAGCTGTCGATGACCAGCTCCAGGCGGGGCTTGGGATCCTCGGCCCGCCCGGCCGGCGGCTTGGCCGCACCCACGGCATACATCGGGGGCCAGTCCATGGCAAAGCCCTGCTCGGCAGCGGCATGCAGGGTCCAGTTCGGGTCGTAGATATGGGGTCGGCCAATGGCGCACAGGTCAGCGCGGCCGGCCGCGATGATGGTGTTGACATCGTCGTAGCTGCTGATTGCGCCCACGGCCATCGTCGGCACCTTGGCCAGCTGACGAATGCGGTCGGCGAACGGGGTTTGATACGTGCGCCCATATGCGGGCCGTGCCTTGACGGTGGTCTCCCCGGTGGACACGTCGATGAGGGCCGCACCATGGTCGACCACGGTCCGCGAGATCGCCACGGCATCGTCCATGGTCAGCCCATCGGGCACCCAGTCGGTCGCCGAGATGCGAACCAGAATCGGCTTGTGTGCCGGCCATGCAGCGCGCACGGCATCCAGGACCAGCAGGGGGAAACGCAAGCGGCCGTTCAGGTCACCGCCGTACTGGTCAGTGCGGTGATTAGACACCGGCGTCAAGAACGCCGACAGCAAGAAGCCATGACCGAACTGCAGTTCAAGGGCATCGAATCCTGCTGCATCGGCGTTGACCGTGGCCGCCACGAACTCGGCCACGACCTGCTCGATATCGGCCTCGGTCATCGCCCTGGGCACCGCTCCGGCCGGGGCGTATGGGACCGCCTCGGGTCCGATCAGTTCCCAGCCACCGCGTGCCATCGGGATGTCCATTCCCATCCAGGCCGGCTCGCATGCACCCTTGGGACCGGAGTGGCCCAGCTGCACGGCGATCTTGGCATTGGTGGTGTGCACCAGGTCGGTCACCGCACGCCAGGCCTGCACCTGCTCAGCCGACCACAGGCCCGGGCAGCCTTCGGTGATCCGACCGCTGGGTGACACCGCCGTCATCTCGGTGATCAGCAGCCCGGCACCGCCCAGCGCTCGGGCGCCGTAGTGCGCAATGTGCGTGCTGTTCACAACGCCATCGGTGGCGGCATAGATCCCGTACGGGCTGACCACGACACGGTTGTCCAGGGGCAGCTCACCGAGCGTGTACGACATGAACACGGGAGGACGCGGGCTGGTTCCGGCAGCGACGTTGCCGGCGGCGATCTGATCGTCCAGCAGCCAGGCGTCCATGGCCTGGATGTACATCGGGTCGCGCTCTTGCAGGTTGCCGTAGGTGATACGACGCGAGCGCGTCATCAGGTTGAACTCGAACTGCATCACGTCCTGGTCCTGGTACTGGCCGTTCTCCTCGAACCACTCCCTCGACGCCTGTGCCGACCGCTGGGTGCTCTTGATGACCGGGCCTCGCTCGGCGTCGTATGCCTTCAGGGCCAGCTCGATCGTGGGCTGCTCGGCCACGCATGCCGCCAGGGCCAGTGCGTCTTCCATGGCCAGCTTGGTGCCCGATCCGATGGAGAAGTGCGCAGTGTGCGCGGCATCGCCCAGCAACGCCATGTTCTTGTGCACCAGTGTCTTGTTGCGAACGGTCCGGAAGGCCAGCCACTTGCTGTTGTTGGCCAGCAGGTCACCGCCGTCCAGCACCGGTTCGAACAGCTCACGCAACCGTGCGATGGATTCCTCGTCCGATACCCCCGGAGGCAGACTGGCAGCGTCGACTCGGTCAAAGCCACCGGCACGCCAGACATCCTCATGCATTTCCACGATGAAGGTGGACTGCTTGTCGTCCATGGGGTAGGCGTGCACCTGGATGACACCCCAGGGGGTGTTCAGGACGAAGAACTTGAATGCGTCGTACACGGTGTTGGTGCCCAGCCACATGTACTTGCACTCACGCGAATCGATGGTCGTCCCGAACTCGGTGGCGTAGTGCGCGCGAATCGGGGAGTTGATGCCGTCGCAGGCCAGGACCAGGTCGTACTGGTCCATCAGGGTTTCCACCGGCGGCGCCTCGGTCTGGAAGTGCACATCTACCCCGTGCTCCAGGGCTCTGCGCTGGAGCACGTTCAGCAGCTGCTTGCGGCTCATGGCGGCAAAGCCATTGCCGCCGATAGTGATCTGCTCCCCGTCGACCCACACGTCGATGTCATTCCAGTAGGCAAAGGAACGGCCCATCTCGTCGAAGGCATCGCGATCGGAGGCCTTGATGCCCGACAGCGTCTGGTCACTGAAGACCACGCCGAAGCCGAAGGTGTCATCTGGGGCGTTGCGCTCCCAGACGGTCACCGACGCCGCGGGGTCCAGTTGCTTGACCAGTGACGAGAAGTACAGCCCGCCCGGTCCGCCACCGATCACTGCAATCCGCATGCGTCCTCCAGTATTTCGATAAATTGACTATCGCAAATCTTCCGACATATCGGATCAGGGCGCAAGTCACTTCACCAAACGCAGGCGGTGATGCGGCCGGGCTCAGCGGCGATATTCGTGCAAGGGCACCGACTGCACGGCATTGTGCAACCTGCCCAGGCCGACGACCTCGCTGACCAGCACATCACCGGGCTGCAGCAGGATCTGCGGCTCGCGGGCATAGCCCACCCCCGCCGGGGTGCCGGTGAGCAGCACATCGCCCGGGTACAGCGTCATGCCCCAGCTCAATTCGGCAATCAACGTCGGGATGTCAAAGGCCATCTGCCCCACGCGTGCCTGTTGCAGCACCTGGCCGTTGAGCAGGCATCGCAGTTCCAGGGCTGCCGGATCGTCGAGGGCATCCATCGTGGTGACCCACGGGCCGATCGGCATGGTGGCATCGATGCTCTTGCCCTTGAACCACTGCCCGCCGTGCTGGCGCTGGATGTCTCGGGCCGTCATGTCGTTGGCCACGCACATGCCGAATACGTGCTCCCATGCGCGCTCGGCGGGAATCGAGCGTCCTTGGGTGCCGATGATGACCGCGATCTCGACTTCGTAGTCCCAGGCCTGGGCCAGCTCCAGGTCCACCGCTACCGGGTCGGTGGGACCGACGATCGCGTGCGGGCCCTTGGTGAAGAACGTGGGGTGGGCGGGGCGTTCTTGGGGGTCTTGGCCGCCACGCTTGCCGTACCCCTCCTCGAAGTGGTCCCAGTAGTTCCAGCCGGTGCACAAGATGTCTCGATTCACCCGACGAACCGGTGCGTCAAAGGTGACCTGGTCCAGCGGTGCGGGCTGGCTCGGCCCGGTCAGCGCCATCGGAGCAGGATTGCGAATGTAGTCGTCCAGCGTGCCGGCGTCGTCGGGGTAGATCTGCACGGTCTGGTCGTCCACGCGAGCCAGTCGTGGCCGATCGAAGGTGGTGCCGGCTGCCGAACGCACCATCGCCAGTTTCATTGATCGGCTCCCAGCACCGCGATCGCGTTCATCTCGATGAGGTAGTCCTTGTTGACGAACTTGCTGACCTCCACCATGGTCGACGCCGGGGCAATCCCGGTGAAGTACTGACGGCGAACGGCATGGATAGCGGCGAAGTCCTCCATGTTGCGCACGTACACGTCAACGCGCACGATGTCATCCAACGTCCCGCCGGCAGCCTGGACAGCGGCCTGCACGTTCTGGCACACCTGGTGGGTCTGGGCAGTGATGTCCCCGATCCCGGCCACCGTTCCGTCCTTGGTACGCGCGGTCATCCCGGAGATGAACACCATCGTGCCCGACGCGGTGATCGCCGTCGCCTGCGAGAAGTGCCCGTTCGGTTCGGCCAGGTCCGGGCTGATGATCTGTTCCTTGCTCATGATCGGTCCTATCGGGCGTCGTTGGGGTCGGAGTACCACGCCGGCTGCGTGGGGTAATGCGGTCCGTCATAGATCTCCAGCAGGATCGACTCCTCCTCGGCCAGGGTCGGTCCGTGCATGCTGCCCTTGGGGTTCCAGTAGAAACTGCCCGGCACCAGCGTGATGCCCGTTGGCACGTAGGTGTACCGACCGGACAGGCAGTACATGAACTGGTTGGAGTCGTGGGAGTGACGCATGGGAATGCCGGCTCCCTTGGCAAAGCGGATGAGGCCGATCGAGGCCTCGGTCTGCTCATCACGCCACAGCATCTTGTGGCTCAGGCCGGCCAGGGTCTTGTCCACCCACTCATGGTCATCGGCATGGACCAGGATTTCCCGGAATCGATACAGGTGCTCGTCCACCTGCTCCTCGCGGGCGGCGTCACCGGCCAGGCCGGCGTAGTGCCCGGGTTCGCCCAGATTGTTCTCCCAATCGGCCTGGCTGACCCCAGGCGGACAGGCACGGGGTGCGGCAATCGGATACTCCTCAGCGTCCATGGTGCTCCCCTCCAGGCAGGCCGATCAGTTCCACCAGGCGACTGCGGTACTGCGTGGTGCCCTCATTGATCAGGCGGTGGACTTCGCCGGCCTCGCGGTAGACGACCCCTCCATCCGGCTCGACCACGTGCCGCACTCCACCATCGACGGACTCGATGCGATTGCTTGACCCGCGCAATGCGATGACCAGATAGGGGTGCTGATGCTGGTGCCAGGAAACCATGGAGCCCGGTTCCAGCACGATTTCCCACACGCGCACCGTGTCGTTTTCGAACACGATGGTCTGCCCCACCGTGCCCAGGGTGACTGCGGTGCCATCAGGCAAGGAGGCCTGGGCTGTCATGGTGCATTCCTTTCGTCGATGAACAAGCCAGTAGACCGTGCCGGCCCCTACGCGCCCACGATGCGGCGGTAGCACTCGGTCAGCGGATCGTGATCGCTGCGCGGATCAAACGGGCCGATGTAGGCGATGTGCCCATCCGGTCGCACCAGCATGCACGTGTTGGTCGCCACTCCCAATCGGGTGGCAACCGACTCACCGGGGTCGAAGATCGCCCGCGGGCGCAGCGATTGATTGAACGGGGCATCCCACCTGCTGACCGCGAAGTGGCGCAGTCCCGGCTGGGTATCGGCGGCAATGATGGGATTGCGCCGCAGGTCGGTAAACCACAGCCCGATGAACCCTTCGGTGGCCAGGTCGTGCAGATATTGGCGGCCCTGGCTGGTGAAGACCGGCATGTCCGGGATGCGATCACCCACGCGCACCGGCACCGGCTCATGGCCATGCATGACCATCGACCAGTCCCCCTGGCCGGTCAGGTCCAATCTGACGCCGAGCAGGCCACGGGTCATCGCCACGCCCCACGCACCACCGGTCATGGCGTCCAAGGTGCCCCTGCGCCGCTCCATGTTGGCCCGGGCCTCCTCAGCCATTTCCCCCGAGCCCTCGACCGCAACCGGTGCCTGCTCGGTGGCATAGCCATCCAACAGCGATTGCGCCGCCCACCCGCGCTCCACGTAGGCAATGCGCCACGGCAGGTTCGAGGCATCCAGCGCGCCGGTATTCAAGCCCAGAGCCCACATCGGGGTGATCAGGTGCGCGGCATCGCCCATCAAGAAGATGCGTCCGTCCTGCCAGGTCTTGGCCACGCGATGATGCACGGCATACACATTGGAACCCAGGATGCGCATGTCCGAGACCTCACCGATGAATCGCAGCGCGCGCTCTGCCATCTCCTGCGCGGTGGGCTCGGGAGCGTCAGCGGGCAGCGGGAACAAAAAGCGCCAGCAGTGCGGCTGGCGCACCAGGATCATCCACTCGGTCGGATCACCGAAGTAGGCAAGGTAGGGATAGTCGCGCTGATGCTCCACGTCCAGGTCGACTTCCAGGTCGACCAGCATGTAGCGCTCGGCCAGGGTCATGCCCTCCACCGAGATCCCCAGGGACTCCCGGACGAAGCTGCGACCTCCATCGCAGGCAAGCAGGTACCGGCATCGTCGGGTTACCTGCCCTTCGGGGGTTTGCAACTGCAGGTCGACGCCGGTGGCATCCTGGGTGAATCCGACCAGGCGATGATGCATCGCGATCGTGCCCGGTGACTTGGACTCCAATGCCTGGGCCAGGATCGGCTCCAGGTGGTGCTGAGGGATGTTGACGGCAAACGGATAGCGCGTTTCGCCGGCCAGCAGATCGGTGTGCACGCCATTGCTGGCGGTGTTGGTGGCGCGATCGATCTCGCCGATCTCGTCCAGGCGCATGGCACCGGCCAGCACCGGTCCGATCACCTGGTACCGGTCGAAGATCTCCAGCGTGCGCGTAAGGATCGTGCCTGCCTTGGTGTCCAAGGACAGTGACCCGTCCTCCTCGAAGACCTGGCAGTCGATGCCGTACCGATGCAGGCCCAGTGCCGTGAGCAGGCCGATCGGGCCGCCGCCGATGATGGCAACGGGAAGCTGGTCAGTCATCGTCATCTCCGGAGAAGGCTCGGTCCCTGCTGAGAATCGATCCGGTCATCGTCGCCGCGCCGGAGAGTAAGAACATCGCCGGTCCGACGACATCGCCGGCGGTACCCACCCCGATGGTCTGCTCCCAAAACTCCCGCTCCGGTCCCTGATTGGCTGCCCGGAACTGCGCGGTATCGATAACCCCCGGATACAGCAGGTTGACCCGAATGCGATCGGCGATCACTTCGGCCGCAACGGACTTGGCCAGCGAGACCAGCGCCCCCTTGCTGGCGGCATAGGCAGCAGCCTGCGCACGACCATTGGTGCCCAGGCCTGAACCGAACATCACGATCGACCCTGTACGCCGGGATTGCATGACCGGCAACACCGCCTGCACTGCCCACACCACGCCATTGAGGTTGACGTCCAGCACCGACCGCCAGGTGTCCTCACTGATATCGGCCACGGCGATGCGCGGTTGAATGGCCGCGCCGGCAACCAGGCCATCGATCCGGCCATGGGCATCGCTCACGGTCCCGATGGCCGCCAACACCGCTGACCGATCGGACACGTCGCACGGCAGGGCGTGCACATTGGCCGGCAGGTCCGTGCTCGGGGCAATGTCCAGCAGGTAGCTGGTTCCACCGGCGGCGGCATACGCCTCGCCGATCGCCCGGCCGATGCCGTGTGCACCACCGGTGACCACCAGGACGCAGCCACTGGCATCAAAGCGTGCCTTCACGCGACCTCCTCCATGACACACCCTGGCACATCAAGGCGCCGGCATGCATCCGCCAGGTCCGCAGCGATGGCATCGGAGAGGGTGATGCGGTGTCCACCGCTGCCGCGCAGGGCAGCGGTGCGCTCTCCGGGCACCCGGCCATGGGAATCATGCACGGCACCGGACAGCTGGTCCACCGAGGCGAGCAATGCATCCGCGGTGCCCAGCAGCTCGGCATTGATCGCGATGAAGGTCTGGGAGCTGCCGTATGGCACTGCCGGGTCTGCATACAGTCCGTTCACGCTGGCACCGACTCCGCCACCGGACAGGCCGCCGGTGAGCAGGTCCACCATCAGCGCCAGCCCGAAGCCTTTGGCCCCGCCGACCGGCAGCAGCATGCCGGTGATCGCCTCCTGCGGATCGGTCGTGGGGATGCCGGCAGCATCGGTGGCCCAGGTATCGGGGATCACGTGACCCGATTGGGCCGCATGACGGATCTTGCCCATCGCCGCCGCGGACATCGCCATGTCCAGCACGACCGGATGCCTGCCCGGCATGGCAATGGCCAGCGGGTTATTGCCGACCACCGGTGCACCACCGCCCGGTGCCGGCATCAGCGGCCGGGTATTGGCCATCGCGATACCGATCATGTCGTGCGCACCGGCCATCGACGCCCACGTGCTGGCCAGCCCGAAGTGAAATGCATGACGCACGGTGCACAGTCCGATGCCCAGCGCCTGCGCCTTGCCGATGGCCACCTGCATGCCCTGCTCGGCGCTGATCTGGCCCAGGCAGTGCTGGGCATCCATCAGCACCACTGCGCCGGCATCGCAGACGATGACCGGCTGCGCACTGGCATTGACCGATCCGGCCTGCAACCGCTTGAGGTACAGCTCGACCATCATCACCCCATGCGACGGCTGGCCCTGGCGATCAGCATCAACTAGGTGCGTGGCAACCTGCCGGGCATCGGACTGACTGACGCCAACGGCCTGGAACAGCTGCATCACGCACGTGATGAGTTCGGTGTCCAGGCATTGCTTCATGCGGTTGCCAGCTGCGCGACGGTGTCAATAGCCTGCTGCACCAGCGTCGCATCGCACGCGGCGATGTCGGCCAGCGGATCACCGGAGCCCATCGGGAAGGGCCAATCACTGCCCGGAACCAGTCGATCAGCTCCCAGGACCTGCACGGCCAGGGCCATCGCTGCGGGGTCATGGGCGATGGAGTCGAACCAGATCTGGCGCAGCGCGGCAGGAAGGTCGACTGCCGGTTCGGGCAGGCCCGGACGCTTGGTGTCTATGCCTCGTTGCCACCTGCCGGCCAGCATGGGCATCGTGCCGGCGCAGTGGACGGTCACGATGCGCAGCTGTTGATGTGCGCTCAGCACGTTTCCGAAGATCAACTGGGACAGCGCAATCGCGGTTTCGGTCGGGTTCCCGGTGAGATTCTCCTGGTAATGCGCAGCCAAACGATGGTCCGGTGTGGAGCCCGGGTGCAGCAAGAGCACCCCCTGATCGGCGTTCATCGCCTGCCACAACGGTGCCAGGGCCGCATCATCCAGGCGCACCGAACCTCCGCCTGCTGCGGCCGTGACCACCGTGTTCTGGTGGCGAACGGCTTGGTAGCGCTCGATCGCCACTTCAGGATGCTCCAGTGGCAGATAGGCAATCGGGCGCAGCCTGCCGGACTGCGCACACGCCTCCACCAGTCCGGCATGCACGTCCTGGACCCACTGCGCACAGCGATCCGCGGCCAGGTCCTGGCGATAAAACGGCGGGGGTGCCGACACCCACGCCGATGCAAATCCGGCGTGATCGAGGTAGTCCACCAATGCTGCAGGCCGATACAGGTCGGCAACGCCGACCGTCTGACCATCGATGACGATGCGCTCGGCATCGACAGTGACACCCGGATCGGTCAGCGCGGCGGCAACCGGAGCCAAGTGCGTATGCACATCGATGGCCACACTCATCGCACTGATTAGTACTGCCCGCTGAGCAGGGCACCGGCATTGGGCACCACGGTTTCCAGCCCCAGTTCCTTCAGCAGGAAGTACGTGGTTGCCACCGCCGCGGACAGCACGGGCTTGCCCGTGGCATCCTGCACCACCTGAATGGCTTCCAGGCTGGGCATCTGCACGCAGGCACTGAGCACGATCGCGTCGGCATCGTCAAGGTTCAGTCCCTTGACGATCTCGACCAGGTTCATCGGATCCTGCGCGCCAACTTCAAGGTTGTCCGCAATCTCCAAGGCGGTGTAGTCCACTACGGCAACACCTTCGTGCTCGATATACGCAACGACCTGTTCGGTGAGTGGCTTCATGTACGGGGCGATCAGGGCGATCTTCTTCACGCCCATCACCTGCAATGCATCCACCAGGGCACCGGCGCTGGTCACGACCGGCGCGGGGCTACCCTCAGCCGCCGCCCGCGCACTGAGCCGCTCCTGGGACATGCAGTGGTAGCCCACGCCTCGGGTCATGATCGCCACCAGGCATGCGTACCCCATGACGTCAACGGCGGCGTCCGACAGTTCCACGGCGCAGCGATCGGACTCATCGTCCATCGCCTCGAGTTCTTCCTTGGTCACCGACTTCATGCGCATGCGCGAGGAGTGAAACGTGAAACGCTCGGGGCGGATTGCCTCCCGCGCGTGCAGCATGGCCGGGATTTCGGTTTCCATCGTGACGTTGGAACTCGGAACGATCAAGCCCACGCGGTACTTGGTCTTGCTCATGCCGTGACCGCCACGACCGGGTTGGACAGCGTGCCGATGCGATCAATGGTGCACGCAACGACATCACCGGGCTGCAGGAATGTCGGCGGGTTCATGGCCGCACCCACTCCTTGGGGCGAACCGGTCGCGATGACATCGCCGGGCTCCAGCGTCATGCCCGAGGTGATGTCGGCGATCAGCGTCGGGATCTTGAACAGCATGTGCTTGGAGTTGCCGTTCTGGCGCTGATCGCCATTGACCGTCAGCGACAGCTGCAGGGTGTGCGGGTCTCCGATCTCATCGGCGGTAACGACCATCGGCCCGAAGGGAGCGTAGGAGTCCTGGCCCTTGGAGAAGAACCACTGGCCACTTCGACGCTGGTCACGGGCGGAGATGTCATTGATGATGGAGTAGCCAAAGACGTAGTCCAGGGCATCGGCTTCGGCAACATGCTTGGCCTCAGTGCCCATCACCACGGCAAGTTCGCATTCCCAGTCCAACTGCGCGGTCAGCTCGCCGTTGTGCCAGATCGGTGCACCCGGTCCGGTGACGGCGGTCGCGGGCTTGGAGAACAGCACCGGACGCGTCGGCAGGTCCTTGTCGGTGTCCAGGGTGCGCGAGGATTCCTCGACGTGCTCCACGTAGTTCAGTCCCACCCCAACGACCTTGGTCGGACGAAGTGGTGCGTGCAACTGCACCGAGCTGATGTCGAACCGAGTGCTATCGGGCACCGTTGCCGCGGCCAGTGCCTGCTCGGTCTGCGCGTGGAATGCCTTGCCTGCACTGATGTATGCCAACAGGGTCTGCGGAATGGCCACGGTGCCGGCCAGCGCGGCTGCCAGGTCAACCACGGTGTCCCCCTGCACCACGCCAATGCGGGACGTGGCGTTGTCCGGGGAACTGAAGGTTACAAAACGCATGATGCTCCTGTCGGTGTTGTTCTTAGGTGGTCGGCGGGTTCAGGTCGGTGACGTCCTGCCAGTCGGCGAATTCGGCTGAGGCCAAAGGCGCGCGATTGATGCGCAACTGGAAGACGTCGAAGCGGTTGTAGTGACCGATGATGTCGTGCATCTGCTTGGGTTGAATGCACTTGTTCAGGTCGATATCGGCGTACGCGATGCCCTCCACATCGATCAAGGGCTCGGAGATCAGGCGCCCGTCTGGGCCAAAGATCCCCGAGAACGCACAGTGCTTGCGCGAGAGCATCGCGCGGCTGGCGTCATCGTGTGCCACAGCGTCGATGATGTGGTCGGTAATGGCCGAGCTGGCCACGACGGTGAAGACCTTGCCCTCAAAGGAGTGAGCCGCTGCGCGCACCTTGATCGCCTCGACCATGTCGTAGTCCTCTGGCGCGGTGGGCAAGGCGATGTAGTTGGCGGTGTGAATGTTCTCCCCCTGGGCTAAGAGGGCAAAGCGCGCAAGGGTGTTGGTGTTCTCACCGCACGCCAGGCCGCCCACACGGCCGATGGATGTTTCATAGATGCGCAGCGAGCTGCCATCACCGTTACCCCAGGTGAGCTTCTCGGCCCAGGTCGGCACCAGCTTGCGATGCACGCCCAGGAGCTGACCGGTGTCGGAGATGAACAGCAGCGAGTTGTACAACGTCCCCATCGAATAGGGGTCGCGCTCGTTGACACCCATGACCACGAATGCACCGGCGGCGGCAGCAGCAGCGCACAAGGTGTCCACTTCCGGGCCGGGCACGTTGATCGCCGAGCGAAACAGCCGTTCAAACCATGGGCTTCCCTGGCCCGGGGTCATGGTCCAGTTCCAGTACGGATACCCCGGGACGAACACCTCGGGAAACACCACCAACTTCGCCCCATTGGTGGCCGCTTCGGCTATCAGTGCGCAGGCCTTGGCAATCGTGGCGTCGGTGTCCAAGAACACCGGCGCGGCCTGAACGGCGGCGGCTCGATAGGACGGGTAGGTCAGCACCGATTCACACCTCTTTAACTACTGCATCAATCCAGCCCACTTGGGGCGAACTCTGGTCAGGTTGCGGGCAGTACGGTATCATTTGATCAAAGATCACGGCAGGTTTCCGTGGGTTTCACGCGATTGCAGCAATCAGACAGGAGTGTGGTCATGGCCCGTATCGAAGAAGTCGCCGGCCGCGCGCGCGTCCACGACACCGAGGAGCTCGAGGAGTTTTACCAGCGGCTGGAAGGGCTGGGAACCGGCGCCCTATGGACCGTTGCCAACGAGATCGAGCCCTGGTTCCCCATGCCCAAGTCCGTGCCCATGCACTGGGCCTACCAGGACATTCGGCCCCTGGTCGTGGAATCAGCCTCCCTGGTCCAGGGAGAAAAGGCCGGACGCCGGGTGATCATGCTGGTCAATGAGGGCCGCAAGGACATCTCTGCCGCGGTGGGCCTGCTCTACACCGGACTGCAGATCATGAATCCCGGTGAGTCGATGACCGCCCACCGGCATGCGGCCAGTGCGCTGCGCTTTGTGGTGGAGGGATCCGGCGCATGGACGATCGTGGACGGCGATCGTCTGCGCGTTGGCCCCAACGACTTTGCCATCACGCCCAATGGCACCTGGCACGAGCATGGCAATGAGGCGCAGGACAACTTCGTGATCTGGCAAGACGGCCTGGACATCCCGCTGGTCAATGCCCTCGATGCCAACTTCTACCAAGTACACCCCGACCTGTACCAGGTGCCGGGAAAGGTGATCAACACCTCGCTCCTGACGCACGGTGCGGGCATGCTCAAGCCCGACGGCCGGTCCTGGAGCAGGCGCTATTCCCCGTGCCTGGGCTACCCGTGGGCGATGACCCGAGAGGCCGTGGAGAACTTGGGCAAGGTCTCCGACGGAACCGTGTGGGACGGGGTGATCATGGAATACGTCAATCCGGTCACCGGTGGCTCGGTCATGCCCACCATGGGCGCGCACATGCAGATGCTCCATGCCGGCTTCGCCGGCCAAGCGCACCGCCATACCGGCAGCGTGGTGTACCACGTGGCCGAGGGTCGCGGACACTCGATCATCAACGGGCGCCGCTTTGACTGGAAGGAGCACGACATCTTCGTCGTGCCGAGCTGGGCATGGCATGAGCATCACAACGACGATGCGGACAATCCCGCATTCTTGTTCAACTTCAATGACTTCCCGATGATCCATTCGCTGGACTTGTGGCGCGAGGAGTCCTTTGCGTCCAACAACGGCCACCAGGACGTGTGACCGGACGCAATGCCTGACCTTTCCCTAGCCGCCATTCCCGGTGACGGCATCGGCACAGAGGTGCTGCCGGCAGCGGTCGCCGTGACCGACCTGGCGCTGGCGAAGTTTGGCAAGACCGCGAGCTGGACCTGGTTGGACTGGGGCTGTGACTACCTGGTCGCGCACGGGTCGATGATGCCCACAGATGGCATCGGGGTCCTGGCCGACCATCAGGCGGTGTTCTTGGGTGCCGTCGGGCGCCCGGACGTGCCTGATCATGAGTCGCTGTGGGGCTTGCTCATCCCGATCCGCCGCGCCTTCGACCAGTACGTCAACCTGCGACCGGTTCGGCAGTTCGACGGCGTCCCCGCGCGCGTGGTGCAGCCCGATGGCGCACGGATCGACCTGGTCATCGTCCGGGAGAACACCGAGGGGGAGTACTCCGAGCTCGGCGGGCGCTTTGGCCGTGGCACCCCCCGGGAATTCGCGGTGCAGGAGAACGTGTTCACCCGAACCGGCATCGAGCGGGTGGCCCGCTACGCCCTGGACCTGGCAACCACCCGTCGTGGTCAGGTGACCTCGGCGACGAAGTCCAACGGCATCATCCACACGATGCCGTTCTGGGACGAAGTCGTCGCGCACTGTGCCCAGGACTACCCCGCGGTCACCGTGCGCAAGGTGCTGATCGATGCGCTGGCCGCAGAACTGGTCCAACGCCCGCATGACTTTGACGTCATCGTCGGATCGAACCTGTTCGGAGACATCCTGTCCGATCTGGCTGCGGCAACGGTGGGCAGCCTGGGCATCGCGCCAAGCGCCAACCTTGATCCCGAGCATCGCTTTCCGTCGATGTTCGAGCCGGTGCACGGCAGTGCACCAGACATCGCCGGCTTGGGCATCGCAAATCCGATTGCCGCGATCTGGTCGGCCGCGATGATGCTCGAGCATCTGGGACTGGGCCGGGTAGCGCAGGTGATCATGGACGCCATCGCCACCACCCTGGCCGATCCGGCAACACGCACCGCTGACCTGGGCGGAACAGCAGACACCGCGTTGGTGACCAGCGCAGTGTGCACCGTCATTGAACGCACCACGTAACGAAGGAGACACCACACCATGGCTGAACGCTCATTCGCCACCGAAGTGCAAAAGCTGCGCATCGGTGCCGGCCAGGAATTCCACGGCGAGGGCATCCTGGCGGTGACCAAGGCACTGCTGCAGTCCGGCGTTTCCTACGTCGGCGGCTACCAGGGTGCGCCCATCTCCCACTTGATGGACGTGCTGGGCGATGCCCAGGAGATCTTGGAAGAACTCGGTATCTACTTCGAGAACTCCGCCAGCGAGGCAACAGCCGGCGCGATGCTGGGCGCGTCGGTCCATTACCCCATGCGCGGCGCCATCACGTTTAAATCCACGGTCGGCTTCAACGTGGCCTCCGATGCGCTGGCGAACTTGTCCTCCGGCGGAGTCAACGGTGGCGCGATGGTCATCATCGGCGAGGACTACGGCGAGGGCTCCTCGATCATGCAGGAGCGCACCCATGCCTTCGCCATGAAGTCCCAGATGTGGCTGCTGGACCCGCGGCCGAACCTGACGGCAATCGTGGACATGGTGCAAAAGGGCTTCGAGCTGTCCGAGGCGTCCAATACCCCGGTGATCTTGGAATTGCGCCTGCGCTCATGCCACCTGCATGGATCCTTCATTGCCAAGGACAACATCGGCCCCGCGATGACCATCCAGCAGGCGTTGGAGCATCCGCAACGCGACCTGTCACGCATCGTGCTTCCCCCGATGAACTTCGCGCACGAGCAGGAGAAAGTGACCCAGCGCTGGCCTGCGGCGGTGAAGTACATCACCGAGCACGCGCTCAACGAATTCGTTGCCGACGATGGCCAGGACATCGGCATCATCTTGCAAGGCGGCCTGTTCAACAACGTCAACCGAGCCCTTGAGCTGCTCAATCAGTCCGATATCTACGGCAACTCTCGCGTTCCGCTCTACATCATGAACGTGACCTACCCCGTGATCGATGAGGAGGTCGTGCGCTTTTGCCAGGGCAAGCGCGCAGTGCTCCTGGTCGAGGAGGGGCAACCGGATTACATCGAGCAGAACATCCAAGCAGTGCTGCGTCGGGCCGGGGCCACTGCGGTGTTGCATGGCAAGGACATGCTGCCGGTGGCCGGTGAGTACACCCCCGCAGCAGTCACCAAGGGCATCCTGGCGTTCTTGCGCGCCTACGCTCCTGAGCGGCTGGACGAGGACAGCCTTCCGGCGCTGGCGTTGCCCAACGATGATCCTCGTTCACCGCTGGCTCCGCGCATTGATCCGGCCCTGGTGCAAGGGCGCCCACCCGGCTTTTGCACCGGCTGCCCCGAGCGGCCGATTTTCGCGGCGCTGACCCTGGCCCAGCGCGAGGTCGGCGAGCACTATGTCGCCGCGGACATCGGCTGTCACCTGTTCAGCATCAATGCCCCATTCAATATCGGCGCGACGACCATGGGCTACGGACTGGGCTCTGCATCGGCGGCGGCATTCAACTCCAAGTCCGCCGGCAAGCGAGCGATCGCGGTCATGGGCGATGGCGGGTTCTGGCACAACGGCCTGACCTCCGGTGTGGGCAATGCCGTATTCAACGAGAACGACCAGGTGCTGCTGGTCGTCGATAACGATTACTCCGCGGCCACCGGTGGGCAGGATGTCCTCAGCTCCCAGGCCGAGAATCCGACCCGCTCGACCAAGCACCCGATCGAGGCCGCCGTCCGCGGAGTCGGGGTGACCTGGGCCAAGACCGTGACCAACACCTACGACGTGGCACAGATGAAGGAGGTCTTCATCGATGCGCTGACCACTGACGTCAAGGGCCCCAAGGTCATCATCGCCCAAAGCGAGTGCATGCTCAATAAGCAGCGCCGCGAGAAGCCGGCGATGCAGCAGGCCATCAAGGCCGGCCATCGGGCCACCCAGGATCGTTTCGGCGTAGACCCGGAAACCTGCACCGGTGACCACTCCTGCATCCGAATCTCCGGCTGTCCGTCATTGACGATCGCCGAGAACCCCGATCCGATGCGCGATGACCCCATCGCCCAGGTCATCAGCAGCTGCGTGGGCTGCGGCCTGTGCGGGGAGAACGCCCATGCTGCAGCCCTGTGCCCGTCGTTCTATCAGGCCAAGCTCATCACCAATCCGACCTGGTGGGACCGGGCAAAGCTGAGCGTCCGCAATTGGTACATCGCACGGTTGCAGCGCGGTATCGAACGTCGACTGGTGGGGATTGAACCGGCATGAGTCTTGCAACGAGAACCCGACCAATCACCATCGCCATCTTGGCCATGGGCGGCGAGGGCGGCGGCGTCCTCAGTGACTGGCTGGTGGCCCTGGGCGAAGCCAATGCCTGGTTCGCGCAGTCGACGTCAGTCCCAGGGGTGGCACAGCGCACCGGCGCGACCATCTATTACGTCGAGATGTTCCCCAGGGACCTTGAGCATCCGCATCGCTACCCGGTCTTGAGCACCATGCCCACTCCCGGCGAGGTGGATGTGGTCGTGGCCTCTGAGCTGATGGAGGCCGGGCGCGCCATCCAGCGTGGACTGGTCACCCCGCAGCGAACCGTCCTGATCTCATCGACCTCGCGGTCCTATGCCATGCCCGAGCGCACCGCGATGGCCGACGGTCGCATCGACAGTGCGCAGATCATCGACGCAGCAAAGGCAGCCTCGCTGCGCTTTGTCCGAGGTGACTTCGCCAAGATCGCCGATGACACCCGCAGTGTCATCTCCGCGGTGCTGTTCGGCGCGATTGCCGCTGCGGCGGTGCTGCCGTTCTCCCGCGAGCAATTCGAGGCGGCCATTGCCCAGGGCGGCAAAGGGGTCGAGGCGAGCTTGCGCGCATTCGGTGAGGGATTTCGCGTTGCCGCAGCATCAGAGCGACCAACCGTGGACATCCAGATTGGCATGCGCCCCGTTGACCCAGCCGAAGCGCAGCTGGCAGCCGACAAGGCGATGGCAGCCAGCAATCCGCAGGGGCTGGTCGGCAGCAAGCTGCAGACCCAGGCCGAACGCATTGCGCACCAGTTCCCCACCGCTGCCGCCTGGATGCTGGTCAACGGCATCAAGCGGTGCGCGCAATACCAGGACGTGGCCTACGCCGACCAGTACCTGGATCGGGTCGCCCGCGTTGCCACCGTCGACGATGGTCGTGATGACTTTGCCCTGACGACTGCAGCGGCCCAGCATGTCGCGGTGGCCATGACGTACGAGGACACCATTCGCGTGGCATTCCACAAGACGCGCGAGCGCCGGTTCGATCGCATCGAGGGCGAAGTGCGCATCGGCGACGGGCAGATGCTCGAAGTGCGCGATTACCTGCACCCGCAGGTCGAGGAGATTGCCGACACCTTGCCCACCGGGCTCGGCCGCTGGGTGCTGCAGTCACGGGCCATGAACGCCCTGATCCACAAGGTCACGCACAAGGGGCTGAAGCTCAATACCAGCTCGGTCACCGGGTACTCCATGCTGTACATCACCGCCCGGCTGCGCCCGCTGCGTCGCCGATCGTTGCGCTTTTCCATCGAGCAGCAACGCATCGACAGCTGGCTGGACACCGTGGTGCGCGGATGTGCGACCGGCGGAGCCTTTGCCGAGCAGGTTGTCCTGCTGCAATCACTGGTTCGCGGATACGGCAGCACGCACGCCAATGGCGTGGCCAACTACCAGGCAATCCTTGCGGTCATCGATCAGGTCGCCAGCGGTACCAACCCGGCCGGTGAGCTCCAAAGGCTGCGCACTGCTGCGCTGGCCGACGAGTCCGGCACGGCGCTGCGCGCTGCCCTGACGTCACTGCCTGCCTGACGGCAGTTCCTGCCAGCAGATTGCCGCAGATTGATCTTCACCGCATAAACGCTCCTGCGTGACCATGGGTCACGCAGGAGCGCGGACTGATCAGGAGCGCAGACCGCGCGCCGGGCATCGCCTTAGTCGTTGGTCACGATGGTTCCCGGCGGCGGCTGCTTGCGCAGTGGCCAGGCAAGCTCTCGACCGCCGGTCAGGCCGCGCGGCTTGTACATCAGCATCAGTACCAATACCAGGCCCAGCACGATCGTTCGGGAGCCGTTGGGAATGGTCAGGGTCGTGCTTCCCACGGTCAGCCCGTTCTCCAGGTTGGTCAGCAGCACGTTGATCAAGGAGAACACAAGAGCACCGACCACGGCGCCGAACAGGGAGAAGGCACCGCCCAGGACCAGCATCGCCAGTGTCAAGAAGGTGAAGTCGACGAAGAACAGGTTCGCGCTGACCACGCCGTTGGTCAGTGCGAACAGTCCACCGGCGATTCCGGCGACGAAGCCGGAGATGGCAAAGATGATCACTCGCTGGGTGACCACGTTGATGCCCGATGCCGGTGCCGCCACCCCGTCCTCGCGGGCAGCGCGCAGCAGCCGTGCCGGTCGACTGCGCTGGATCAGCCAGGCGAACACGATCGTTGCGAGTGCGAAGAGCATGGTTTCCTGCAGGTTCAGATCCGTGGGCAGTCCGGCCATGGACTGTCCGGACTGCGGACCGATGCCTGACCAATAGGTGAGCACCTGGTTGACCACCCCGAGCAGGGCGAAGGTGGCAATACCGGCCTGCAGCCCGTTCAGTCGCATCAGGATCGGGGCCACGACCAGCGCCAGGACCAAGCCGACCACACCGCCGATGAACACCGCCACCAGCCACGGTGCTGAGGCGGTGGACAAGAACGGATACAGGCCTGACAGCAGTGACTGCTTCAGCGCCGGATCCAAGGTCAGCAGGCCCACCGTCCAGGCACCGACCGAGACGAAGGCGATGTGACCAAAGCTCAGGACCCCGGAGTTGCCGACAAAGATCTGCAGGGCGACCACGATGATCAAGTTGACCAGGGCGAACTGCATCTGCGACTGCATGCTGGAGCCGAACATGTTGTTCAGCTCGGTGACCGCCACGACGATGAGCAGCAGGCTGAGCAGCGACCAGGCGGGGGCAAGGCGCCACCGCAGGGTGTTGCGGGTGTCCATCGTGTCCTTTCCGGTGTTCATCATCATGTGCGCACCACGCCTCTGCCTTGGATGAACAGTCCGGCGGGCTTGAAGGCCAGCACGATGATGACCAGGACGAACACGAAGGCGTCGCGGAAGTTCGACACGTCCTGGGGAAGCCAGGTGGACAGCATGGATGTGGCGAAGCCAACGAGGAAGCCACCGACCAGGGAACCCACCAGTTTGTCGATGCCGCCGATCACCGCGCCAACCAGTGCCAGGACGGTGATGTTCACCCCGAAGGTCGGGCCGACCGCACCGGACTGAACGGTCAGGACGAATGCCACCGCCGCCGCCAGGATGCCGGACACCGCAAAGCTGACGGCGATGACCCGCTTGGCGGGGATCCCGATCAGCCGAGCGGTGGTGAAGTCCATGGCTGCTGCCTGCAGCTGCAGCCCGAGGGAGGTCTTGCGCAAGAACCACAGCAGGATTGCCAGCATGATCGCGGTCAGCACGATGGACACGATCGACAGTGACTGCACCCGCAACGATCCGATATCCCATGTCTGGGCAAGGTTGGACGCCACCGGTGCGGTGCGCACGTCGTTGCCGAAGACCACCGAGTAGACCTGCTGAATCAGGAAGCTCAGCCCGAAGCTGGCGATCAGCAACGTCGCCGGGCCGCCCTTGCGCAGATGGGAGAAGACCAGGATTTCCATCAGCAGGCTCAGCAGGACCGCCGCGACGATCGCCGTTGGGATGGCCACGTACCAGCCCCACTGCCAGGTCAGGACCAGTGCGTAGCCGGCGCCGGTGATGATCTCGGCCATCGCGAAGTTGGCCAGGCGGATGACGCCGAAGACCAGTCCGATGGCCAGGGCGGCCAGGCCCAGGATCGCGCCCTGGCTGATGGCATCCAGGAGTGACTGAATGAGTTGATTCATCCGAAGTATGCCTCCGTCAGCATGTCGACCTTCTCCGCATCCTCCGGGCGCAGTTCCAAGGTGAGTTCGCCGTCGTGGAGCACGTGCGTGCGCTGGCAGAACGCCACGGTGAACTCCGCGCGCTGCTCCACCACCAGCACGGCCTTGCCCGCATCGCGGATCGCATCCAGGGCGGAGAACACCGCGTCGATCGCAGTCGGCGACAGGCCCAGGCTTGGCTCATCCAGCAGCAGGATGTCCGGGTCGGCCATGAGCGCGCGACCGATCGCCAGTTGCTGCTGCTGCCCGCCCGAGAGCAGTCCGGCCATGCGCCCGGTGAACTCGC
>CAIKZY010000087.1 GCA_903832025.1 uncultured Actinomycetes bacterium | reverse complement strand
GCATCCTGGCAATGGGCCGCATGCTCCCCCATCATGGATGGCGGGTCAATCGTCATGACCGGCGACGGAGCAGATCTTGACGTCATCGCCCAGACTGAGCGCTCAGATCGCATCGTGTGCATCTAGGCCCGGCCTGGTCGCACATGCATCCCGTCATAGCAACAGTCAGTCGATCGTGACTGTCAACGGATCGTGATCGTCAGCGGATCTGAGATCGCAATCGGACCGGCACTGTTTGCCACCACTACCCGATACTGATAGGTCGCACCACTTGGTGTGGCCTTGGGAACCGTGAAGACATAGTGACCGCGTCGGTCGGTAACCACACTGGCGCGCGTCACCCAGGTGCCATCCTTGAGCACCTGCTGTTGTGCTTGAAGCCCTGCCCTGGCCAGATTGACCTTGCCGTGAAAGCGAAGTGCAATTCCGGCAGCAGGATGCAGTCCTTGACGCACAAACAGCGTGGCCTTGGCCGGCAGGGCAACCGAATCTCCGCCAGAGCTCGGTGCTGAAGTCGCCGACGGCGAGGTTGACGGAGCCGGGCTTGCCGGCACCACGGGTGTCGAGACTGATGGTGCCACTTCCGGTGACGCTGTGGGCGATGGCGCCGACGCAGGCGGAGGGGTGAGCGGAACAGCCGGTAACGGCACTCCCAGGAGACCATCGACAGAGGTGAAGTACCTGGACTTCAGGTGCATCACCGATTGCAGATGACTTCCGGTGATCGATCGCGTGCTTCCATCGGGCAACGTTGCCGTAAGCGTCTTGACGGCCCCCGAGCTCAATCGGTCAGTGATCATCACCAGATTGACAGCGGGCACGCCAAATGCCGAGGCCATCGTTGCTTGTGGTACCGACACGGTCCAAGAGGCATCTGGGTCTGCCGGGTCTTGTGACCAGTGGTCATCCACTGATTGGGCGAATGGCAAGTTCGTGCCCCAGGCATCCTTGGCGGCGGTCGTGATGCCGCCGGTAGAGGCGGTGTAGAAGGCCTGGATTGGCTGTCCGTCCGCCCCAACGGCCGCCAGACCTGTGGTATCGGAGACATCGGTGGCATTGACCGCCGCGAGCCAGTTGGCGCCCATGGCACCGCTTGCCTTGCTCCAGCCGCTGAACGTTTGATCCGAATAGGGGCCGTGACCGTTATCCATCGTGCATGCGCATGCCGATCGCGTACCCATGGCCAGTTTCCGCAGCGCATACGACCGCGCCGCGATCACCTGCGCCTGCAGCGCCGCCGCCGGCCAGGAGCTGGAGACCTCGGAGATGCCGTACAGGTACTCGTCGTGCAGGCGTACGGCGTTGACCACATTGAGGACGCTGCCCCCGGCCGCGGGCGTGATCGTGATCGAGCCATAGCGGTAGCGATGGCCGGCAGCGGTGAGGCTTCCCGTCCCGCTGGTGATGTTTGCCAATGTGGCCGGACCAGTCGCAGTTCCCGGTGTGCGTGTGCCTGCCCAGTGAATGCCCACCGATGGCGCTGTGCCGACCGGAGTCGTGACGCCTCCATTGATCTTGTTCACCACGATTGCCCCGGGAGCAGGGGTAAACGTGAACGCATCCGCCGGAGATCCGAGCACCACCGTTGATCCCACGGTCACTTCAATCGAGCCGCCGCCGGGTTCGGCGGGTTCAGAGCGGAGCTTGGCCGCTTTCACCCGATACAGGATGTTGATCAATACATCCATCGAGTCCGTGACCGGCGCCACCGTTGTGCCGACGTAGTAGTGCGACACGATCGAGGGTGCGTCATAGCCAGCCTTGGCCATGGCATACGCCCCCCATTGGGACAATCCCACACCGTGGCCGAAGCCAGCGCCCACCACCGTGAATTGCGCCGGTGTTCCGCAGGGATCAGCCGGTGCACCGGGAGCAGTCAGGATGCGGGCCACACCGGTGTAGGCATCACTGGCTGAGCCATTGACGGTCAAAGCCAGTGTGTACAGTCCCGGCGCTGCTGGGGCACCGGCTTGTGTTGCCTTGTCCCAGGCGACCTGGAATGCGCCGGCTGCTGGTTGTGTGCCGGAGATTGTGCGCACCGCCCCCTGGCAGGGCGAGCTGACGGTGAGGGTCCACGATGTCGGTGCACTGGCAACGCTGCTGACCACGACCGGATCAGCCGTGCCCCACGTTGAGCCGGCAACCGAGGTCTGCCGCGCGACCAAGGAGGCGTGTGCCGCACGTTCACTTGCCCCGGCAGTGGCTCCGCAGGCGAAGGACGCCACGGTCATCGAGCCCACGGCAAGGCTCACCACGGCCAAGCGCGCAGTTCGGCACCTGCGGGTTCCAGCCTGGGGCACGTGGGTCCTTTCCGGACAGGTGAGGAAGGCCCTGCTCCGAATCCCCATGATCTCATGCCCCATTGGTCACATCAATCACATCCGCCCCAGTGCGGGGGAACTCTTGCCGTCTCAGGCACGTCACAGTGTCTGGCGGTGTTGGCGGGTTTTCTGCGAAACCCCACTTAGCATGGAGTGTTTCCGCAAAAGGAGTCTGCATGTCCTCTCGTCGTTCACGACTACCGCGCATTGTCGCCGGGCTCCTGGCGGTGCTCGTGCTCGGCGTGACGGCGGTCGGGGCCGGCGTGAACCTGCTCCTGGGACACCTGCAGGGCAACATCACCGCGGTCAATCTGGGAACCAGTGGCTCGGGGCAAAGCGCCGCGTCGGGCGTGAACGCCCAGACGGGCCAAAACGAGCCCTTGAATCTGCTGCTGATTGGATCGGATACCCGAGCCGGCGCAGGGAACGGTGGATTCGGTCACGCGAACTTGATCACCGGCGCCCGCTCAGACACCACCATCCTGCTCCACATCTCGGCGGATCGGAAGACGGCCATCGGGGTGAGCATTCCGCGAGACACCAAGATGACCCTTCCACTGTGCACCAACAGCAAGGGCCAGACCGTCGGCGGCCAATACACGCGAATCAACGCGGCGTTCGACCTCGGCGGAGCTGCCTGCACGATCAAGGCAGTGAATAAGCTGACCGGGCTGAATGTGGACCACTTCCTGCAAGTGGATTTCGGCGGATTCAAGAACATCGTTGACGCCCTAGGCGGCGTTCAGGTGTGCCTGGCGGTGCCGGTCAATGATGTGAAATCCGGGCTGCACCTGAGCGCGGGGACCCATGACATCACCGGCAAGACCGCCTTGGCGTTCGTTCGCATTCGCCACGGCATCTCCGACGGCTCAGACACTTCCCGTATTCGCCGGCAGCAGGCGTTCTTGTCCTCAGTCATTCGCAAGATCTCCTCAGGCGGAACCCTGCTCAATCCGGCCAAGTTCATTTCGGTGATGGATGCCGCGACGAAATCGCTGACTGCCGATACCTACCTTGCCAATATCAGCAACCTGCAGGCGTTGGCGCTGAGCATGAAGAACATCAAGCCATCGGATATCACCTTCTTGACATTGCCGTGGTTGCCGAATCCTGATCGGGCGACCGTCCACATGGATGCGGTCAAGGCCAAGCCAGTCTTGGACGCGATCGCGAACGACACTCCCTGGCCACCCAAGCCAGTCAATGGTCAACCCGTACTCACCATCGATCCCACTCTCGTTCGCGTCAACGTGCTCAACGGCACCGGGGTCACCGGCGCGGCTCGCAAGGCCGCCGCCAAATTGAAAGCCGAGGGCTTCCGGATCGGAGCGGTCCACAACGTGCCCAATGGCCAGACCTATGCCACGACCACGCTGCAATACGACCCGAAATGGGATCAATCTGCCGCCACCTTGACCTATGCAGCCAATGCCACGCAGCAGGCAGTCACCGGACAGGGCAAGACGATGAACTTGATCATCGGTGCCAACTTCAACGGTGTTCGGCCTGTCGTGATCAGCAAGGCTGTCGCTGTGGCAGGGGATGCGAACGTGAATAACGCGGGGCAGTCTTTCTGCGCGAAGTAACTGCACCGCCACAGGCAGCCCCTGCGCCTAGATCACCGGCGGCCGGCCGGCTTTGGTCATACGCCACACAGTCTTCCAGCGCATCGGTTTGCGCGGGCCCGCGTCCTGGACCCAGCCATCCCGGAAACCGCCGAACCACGCACGCAATGCCTGCTTATCCCGCATGCGCAGTACGGTCATGCCGACCCACGTGCCCAGGTATATCGGTTCCATGATGGCCGGCAGATTTCGTCGGGCAAGCCAGACCCGGTTGCGTGCGTTGAGTCGGTAGTACTCCTGATGGCGGGCCGGGTCGACAACCGGGTGATAGGCCACCATGTCACCGGCGTACCAGCACACGAACCCGGCGTCCCATACTCGCCATACCAGGTCAACCCCTTCGTGCGCATAGAAGAAGTTCTCGGGCCACCCGCCAACGTCATCGAACAGCTGGCGCGGGATGGCCACGGCCGCTTCAGCCAAGGCCATGGCAGGGCCTGGTGTCTTGGGATCTCCCACGCGAAGTCGCGGTACCCAGCGGCGCGGGCTGGGGATGCCGGTCGGGTCATCGATGCGTGGCTGGAGCAGGCCAAGGGTCGGATCGTGGGCAAATCGGCGTGCCACCTGTGCCAGGAAGTCGGTCGATGCCAGCTCCGCGTCATCGTCAAGGAAGAACAGCATCTCTCCACTGACATGTGGCACGCCGGCATTGCGCCCTGCAGGAATGCCCAGATTCGTTGGCAGGTGCACACAGGCAACACCATCGGGCAGGCCAATCGGTTTCCAGCCATTGCCCACCACGGCAATGTCACAGGTGACCTGCTGCTGCGCACGGACTGATTCGACTGCACGCTTCAACGCATCTGGCCGTGTTCCCATCGTCAAGATCACGACCCCAAAGCGCGGGGTCATGACTTCAACTTGCTGGATGACAAGATCGCAGCCAGATGCCCTGGGACCGTGATGATCGCGAAGCAGGTCAACGCGCCGAGCAGAATCCTGGTGGGCGTGAGCGAACCAGCAACAGCGTCAAGTACTGCAAAGACAAACACCATGATGGTCATCTCCACGGAGTGGAACGACCGATGGAATGGGAAGAACCGAGCCGCCGAGCGCACCTTGCGCAGGCCGGAGGATGCAGGAACCGCAACCTCTGCTCGATCTTGCAACTTGGGCATCTCATTATGGGCACGCGAGGCGTGCACCATGTCGTTCAGCGCCTTGTTGTACAACACCAGAATCGACAGCACGAGGCCGATGAGCGTCCAACTGGAATGGACCCAAGCACCATGGGGAAATCCTGCAGCACGAAGTCCCAGCGTGATGGGGATCAGCGTTTCGGTCGTGTAGTGACCAATACGATCGAGAAAGACCCCCTTGGGCGATGACGTCTTGCGCCAGCGCGCAACTTCGCCATCACTGCAGTCCCACAGCATTTGCATCTGCCCCAGGAGCATGGCCAGCACTCCGCCGACCAAGCCCGGAATCGCGATCGCCAGTGCGGCCAGGGTTCCGGTGGCGATCATGAGCCACGTCACCCCGTTGGCGGTGATGGACGTGCGCAACAGCAAGCGCGTCAGGTACGGGGAGATGTTGCGCTGATAGGCATCGGCAACCCAGTGCTCGGCATTTCGCCTGCCCCGGATGGACGGTGGCTGGCACACCTGCCGGATCTGGGACACCGTGGGACGTGCAGGCCGGTCAGTCATGAAGGTGCGCACGCTCCTATGCCGCGGATATGAGTACGTGGCCAGCGTACCCAGAAGCGCCCGGGAGGCCCGTGCAACTACGATCGTGCGGCGCACGCAAATTCACACTGGGAAAGGGTGATGAGGATGCAATCAGTCATCCTGGCCGCGGGCATGGGCACGCGCCTAGGTCGCCCCTGGCCCAAACCGCTCACCCCACTTGCCGATGGGCGCACGATCATGGCTCAGCAGATGGACAACCTGCACGCAGCCTTCGGTCCGCAGACGCCCATCATGACCGTGATCGGATTCAAGCTCGAGTTGATCATCGAGGCATTTCCCGATGTGGCGTACGTGTACAACGAGGCTTTCGACCAGACGCAAACCAATCGGAGCTTGCTCAAGGCCTTGCGCCTCGCGCAACCCGGCGGCGTGTTGTGGATGAATGGTGATGTCGTGTTCGACCCAGCCGTCCTGATCCGGGCAAAGCCGTTGATTGACGCTGATCAGTCCTTCGTGTGCGTGAACACCTCGGCAGTTGCCGAGGAAGAGGTCAAGTACACCGTTGATGCATCCGGTCATGTGGCGCAACTATCCAAGAATGTCACTGACGCACTTGGCGAGGCGGTCGGAATCAACTTCGTGTCATCGGCAGATCGCGAGAACTTGATCCGTGCATTGTCCGAATGCGCCGACTCGGACTACTTCGAACGTGGCATTGAGCTTTCCATACACCATGACGGTGCCATGTTCACGCCGCTGGACATCACGGACTTATTCGCTGTTGAGGTTGATTTCGAGGAAGATCTGACTCGGGCGAACTCACACCTGTGAACCATCACCGGAGCATCTCGATCAGGATGGGGGCCAAGGCGGACAACGCTCGACCTCGATGCGAGATCGTGTCCTTCTCCTCGGCGGACATTTGCGCTGTGGTGCAGGTGAAACCATCGGGCACGAAAATCGGGTCATAGCCGAATCCAGATTCCCCGGCAGGGGCTCGCAGGAGCCGTCCCTGCACGTCACCTTCGACTATTGCCTCACTTCCGTCTGGCAGGACGAGTGCAACCGAGCACCAGAAACTGGCCGTTCGGCGAGAGTCGGGCACATCAGCAAGCTGCCGCAGCAGAAGGTGCAAGTTGGCGCTGTCATCACCATGGCGACCCGCCCAGCGGGCGGAGAAGATCCCTGGCATGCCATTGAGCGCATCAACGCAGATGCCGGAATCATCGGCAATGGCCGCGACTCCCGTAACCTCACACACAGCACGCGCCTTGATCAATGCATTGGCCGCGAAGGTGCTGCCGTTTTCCACGATCGAGTCGAATCCGTCCACGCCGTCGGCACTGAGTAGGTCGATCTCGACGCCTAATCGCGTCAGGATGCGCTGGACTTCTGTGACCTTGTGGCTATTGCCAGAAGCCAGGTATGCGCGAATCATGCCCGCGCAGCGACCTGCAGGTCAGTCAATCGCGCGCAGCCGGTTCCCGCCAGGTCGAGCAGTCGATCCAAGAGCACGCGATCGAAGGGCTCCTGCTCGGCTGTCCCCTGGACTTCCACGAATCGGCCGCCACCGGTCATGACGACGTTCATGTCGGTATCCGCGCGCACATCATCGTCGTAATGGAGGTCCAGCCGAGGCTCGCCGTCGATGATTCCCACGCTCACCGCAGCAACTGAGTCGGTCAGGGGCGACCGCTTCAGGATCCCCTGGCTCATGGCCCAGTCGATCGAGTCAGCCAGCGCCACATAGGCACCGGTTATCGCCGCGGTTCGCGTGCCTCCATCAGCCTGCAGGACGTCACAATCGATAACGATGGTGTTCTCGCCCAGTAGCCCCATATCCACCACCGCTCGCAGGCTACGTCCGATCAGGCGCGATATTTCTTGCGTGCGCCCGCCCAGCTTGCCCTTGACTGACTCCCGGTCAGATCGGGTGTCGGTCGCACGCGGGAGCATGGAGTACTCGGCCGTCACCCAACCCTTGCCACTGCCCTTGAGCCAGCGCGGGACTCCCTCGGTCAATGAGGCCACGCACAGGACGCGCGTGCGACCGAAGGAGACCAAACATGAGCCTTCAGCGTGGTCGAGCCAGTTCCGCTCGAAAGCGATAGGTCGAAGTTGATCGGCAGTACGTCCATCAGAGCGCGTCATGTCTAGACCCTAGTAGTCCCCCAGCGGCTCAACGATTCCGATCTCTGGACCCAGGAACCGTCGACCGAGACGCTGGAACTGTTCAGGATTGCCGGTGGCCATAAATCGGTGAATGGGATCAGACAGCCCCGAAGTTCGGATCAGCCCCTGCGCCGTCAGGGTTCGATACACATCCTTGGCCGTTTCCTCCGCGCTGGAGACCAACGTCACCTGCTCACCCATGACGTAGGACAGCACGCCGGTCAGCAGTGGGTAATGCGTGCAGCCAAGCACGAGGGTGTCTGCATTCGCGGCGATCACGGGCTTGAGGTATTCCTCGGCAACCGCGAGGAGCTCAGGTCCGCTCGTAGTGCCAGCTTCAACGAATTCCACAAATTGCGGACATGCCACGGAGAACACCTCAATATCCGGCGCAGCGACGAATGCGTCCTGATACGCCCCGGAGGTAATGGTCATCTCCGTGCCGATCACCGCTACCCGTCGATTGCGAGTGGCTGCAACCGCTCGCCGCACTGCAGGGTGGACCACCTCAATGACCGGGATCTGATAACGCTCACGGGCGTCGCGCAACGTGGCAGCGCTAGCCGAATTGCAGGCAATCACCAATGCCTTGACGCCTTGGTCGACAAGTGCATCCATCACCTCCAGCGCGTACTCCCGCACCTGCGCGAGCGGGCGGGGACCATACGGGCCGCGGGCGGTGTCACCGACATACACGACCGGTTCATTGGGCAATTGGTCCAAAATCGCGCGTGCCACGGTCAATCCGCCCACGCCGGAATCCATGATTCCAATGGGGGCATCTGTCATAGTTCACACACTATCGGCGTGCATCCCACCACTGAAGGGCGAAGTTCCCTACAGTGCAGGGGTCTGGCCATGGTGGTCGGTCAACGCTTCCCCGGAGGATGCAATGTCACAATCATCAAGCCCCGCACGGCCGTTCAGCGTCCTGCTGATCGCCGTGCTCATCATTCTTGCCGCATTGGGCAACATCATCATGGGCGTTGTCTTGATCTTCGCCTCGTTGGGTTCCAATCCGACCTACACCAACTCCCTTGGTCAGGTGGCTACCGTCTCAGGCTTCTACCTGTGGTTCAACGGTCTGATGATGATTCTGCTCGGCCTGATCTACTTCTGGCTGACCCGACTGACCCTGGCCGGCTCGAACACCGCACATTTCCTGATCACCGCGCTCGCCGTGATCAACATCATCTTCGGCTTTTTCCAGTTGGGATACGGCGGTTGGGCCGAGATCATCGTCAACCTGATCGTGGTACTGCTGGTCAACACGCAAAAGGCAAAGCTCTGGTTCTCTCAGACTGCGTAGCCGCACCTGCGGTTGATCCCGCGATGAACGAAATGGGCACCCTCGGAACATTCGAGGGTGCCCATTCAGCGTCACCGCCCTTGGTCAGGCCGCACTTCCAGTGGCTCCTCGCTTACCTGTCCATCAACGATGCGAAAACTTCGCACTTCGATCGGATCACCTGGCACTACCCAGTCACCGGTGGATATCAGCACGTAATGCGCATCAGGTTCACTGGCCAAAGCGATGTCGGTGGCTGAGGGAACTGCAGGGGTTGACGTATGCGAGTGATAGATGATGACCGGAACTTCCTGCGCGTCATCGAGATTTCGATACAACTTCAGTAACTCAGCCGAGCCAACCTCGTAGAACTCTGTCGACTGAGCTGCATTCACAAGCGGAATGTGTCGGGTCGGAATACCCGTGGCCCACGAGCCCGAAATCACCCCGCACGCCTCGATGGGATGACTTGCCGTGGCATGGTCAACCATCGCATCAATCAACGACCGCGGAATCTGCAGCATGCGCGGATTATGGCAACAGGCATTGCACCAGTGATTCCTGCAACCACGTGAGCCAGTCATAGACCCCGTACATTGCTGCCTCAGGGTCATCAGGGTGCACCTGTCGCTGGCTGGTGTCATCGAGTTCCAGCCGCGTGCCGATTGCCAAGCGCATGTCATTGAGCCCAATTCCCCAGAGCTGGGCCTGAGCGCGGGTGAGCCTGACCACCCCATCGGTGGGGATTCCCTGAAGAATTTCGCTTGCGGCTGCCCGCTTGTGCCGGGCCAAGTCTGCGGACGTGTAACGGCGGAAATCAGACCCGGCCTCGGGATCATCGCGGTAGGCATCAGGAAACCAGCGCTGCAGCACCAAGTCCTGCGGCATCTGCGAGCTGTCAGCAATTTCCACCAGCGCATTCAGCGGATCAGCGCCGCTGGCACCGACCACTTCACCCAGAAGCTGCAGCACTTGATCTGCGAGGGAATTCAGGAGTTCGATCTCACTGGGTTCGAGTCGACACGTGAACATGTCTCCCCGCGATCGGGTGAAAGCCGTTGCCATCAGTGCTTCGCCACCGTTGCCCATAATCCGTATCCGTGCATGGCTGCGGTATCGACTTCCATTTGCTCACGCGTACCGACCGACACCGTGGCTCGACCGAGCTCATGCACGTCCATCATCAATCGTTCCGCCTTGGCACGGTCATACTTGAAATACTCCATAAACACATACGTCACGTAGGACATCAAGTTGATGGGGTCATTCCAGACCATCGTCACCCATGGGGTGTCCGTGGTCAGATCGGTCGCACTCAACTCTTGCGTTGCCGTTGACGCCGTCGCAACCTGCGATGGGTGGGCCGAAGAAAAGCACGTCATCGCACTAGCGGACCGTGATGCCGAATTCGCTGCTGGCGCCGGTCTGGAATCCACCTTGGGCAACGGCAACGACCCGATAGGTGAACGATCCGCGATGCCGCAGCTTCAGCATGATGACCGTCCGACCGTCTGAATCGGCAACTCCGTGACCCACGCTGACCCACCCAGCACCGACTTGCACCTGCGCAACGATAGGCTGTCCTGGAAGCGCGGGAAGGGCCTGCACTGCCACACCCACATGTCCGTGACGCTTTGCCCGAGCAGGTGTCGTGCCGATATTCACAACCGATGTCACCAGCAGGGGTACCGCACTGGACGTCTGCGCCGCCCGGGTCGTGTCGCCTGGGACGTACACCTGATAAGCACCGGGGGCATTCGCCGGCACGGTGAAGGAGACTGTGCCGTCGGCAGCGGTCGGTGTCGTGACCACCGGACTGAACGTCGTGGTGCCCTGAGGCTTGAACTGCAATTGCGCGCCTACACCCGATACCGGCACCCCATTGTAGGTCGCCTGCGCGGAGTAGGTCACCGAGGTGCCGAAACTGGCATTGGTCGGCCCGGCGATAGCCACGGCAGTCACTGCCGGGGACAGCGAAGCGTCGTAGGCAACCAGGAGTGGCCACTGCGCCGGATCTTCACCGCCGACAGTCCATGACGCCGCTGCAGAAATCTTGTAGGCACCGACCAGTTGCGTCCGGGCAAGGACTGCCTGGGGTCCGACGAACCACATGATGCGCTTGGCGTTGCATGTCTGCATCGCGCCGGTCGAGTCCTTCCACTGAACTGGCTTGTTGTACTCCACAAAGTTCTCAGCGTTGACCGGATCCCACTGGATCGCGCTCGGATCGACACCCTGGGCTGCCAGCACGGCGTTGATCTGCGAATCGGTGATCGTTGACTTCGATGTCAAGGATGACCAGGCCGACGGAGATTGGCCGGCCGTAGGGCAATTGCCGGACAGTTGATACGCACCACTGGATGACTTCTCCGTCCAGCTGCGTCCATAGTTCGGAACGCCGATCTGGATCTTGGCAGCCGGGGCATGGGCCACCGCGTACGCCACGTTGCCGGTAACCCACGGAAGCGGGGCTATCGGGCCCGGGGATGAAACGTGATAGTCGTAGGCCATGATGCGGATCTTGTCCGCCGCCGGTGCAATTCCCGCCAGGTTGTACACCCAGTACCCATGCGGGGCCCCGCACGCGGTGGCCGTGTCGCAGGGCGGCGGAATCGTCACGGACAGTTGCTTTCCCTGCCCGTGCAGGGCAGCAGCAAGATCGGTGATGAAGGCAGTCCAGTTCGGCTGGGTGGACGCCCACGAACTCTGCCCGTCGCTGAACGCGAATTGCTCGTAGTCGAGATCGATTCCGTCGTAGCCACCGGCCATGACGATGTGGACCAGGTCGGCCACATGTGCAGCTCGCTTTGCCGGATCGGCCAAGATCGCGGCCATGCCACCCCGACCCATGCCATCGGTGACCGTTGGCAGCACGGGGATTCCTGCGGCATGCAGTGCCTGGGTATCGGCAGCTGCTGCTGCCACCCCGTTGGCAAATGCCTTGTTGATGATGACCTGGGTTCCATTGGCACCACCGGGCACGGCGGTGAACCAGAACGGGGAAACATCGGTGAACAGTGAGGCGTTGGCGATCGCGCTGGCAATGCCAGAGGCGCTGGTGGAGCCAGACAGCCAGTAAGGGATCCATCCGCTCAGGATGCGATTTGGTGAGGCGTCGGCTGGCTGTGCGGCCAGGGCACCAACCGTTGCCAGGCAGGCCAAGCCAATTGCCATTCGGCGTAATACACGGCGCACAGCACACTCCAAGTCGTTGATCGCTGTCCATTGTGCGTCATCAACCTGTGAACCCTGCAGTTGGCCACCTGATCGGCCTGTCGCATGATGGGGGAATGGGACCTTTGGCGACCGGCTGCGCCGTGGCGGCCTTCAGCGTCGCCGTGATTGCCAGGTTGGCAGTCCCTGCACTGGCCGATACCTCCGTGGCGCCCACGCCAGGCATCTCGCAGGTCCCTGGTGCCACATCGAGTGCCTCAACGATGCCCCAGGCCTCCCCGATCTCCCCATCACCGGCCGCGACTCCATCGGCCACGACACTGGGCCCAAGCCAGCCGCCCCCGTCGCTCCGACCGATCCCTGAGCCACTGCCCCCTGCCGTGCGCATTGCCGGCTCAGCCGCCTTGAACAGCCGGGTGGCCGTGCGACTGAGCCATCGCCTGACCAACATCAAGTTGGGTACAGATGTTGCGGTAGTCGTTCGTGACGCGGCTACGGGCGCATTGATTTTCTCGCGCCAGCCCACAGCACCCATGCACAGTGCCTCGAACATGAAGTTGATCACGGCCGTGGATGCCCTGACCACAATGCCTGCCTCCTCGGCGTTTCACACATCGGTGTTCGCCGGGGCAAGCCCATCGGACATCGTGCTCAAGGGACAAGGTGATCCGATGCTCACGGTCACTGACGTGCGGCAGCTCGCCGATGACACCGCGGCAACGTTTGCGTCGGCCAGCTCGGTCACCGTTCATCTGGACATGACCTATTTCGCGCCAGCGAGCCTGGCACCGGGCTGGCCGGCGTCGTACGTCCCATCCGAAGCAGCGGCAGTTTCACCACTTGCTTATCTCGGTGACTACAGTGCGAGCCCGCAGGTCAAGGTACTCAAATCGTTTGTTACCGAGCTCAATGCCAAAGGATTGCACGCCAGTGTCGGCCCTGATGCAATCGTTCCTGCCGGCACCGCGATGCTTGCCGACTCGGCTCATCACACATTGTCTCAAGCAATTCACCTCATGTTGCAGGTCTCGGAGAACAACATTGCCGAGACCCTGTTCCGTCACGTGGCCATCTCCCGAGGCCTGCCACCCACCTGGAGTGGGTCGCAAGTCGCTGCACTTCAGACACTGCAAAGCCTTGGGGTTTCAACGGCAGGTTTGACGTTGGCGGACGGCAGCGGGCTATCACGGGCAGACACCGTCACCGCCCAGTCGCTTGTGCAGGTCTTGGCATTGACCAGAGGCGCAGCGCGGGCCCCCTATTCCGACATCTACGCCACCGATGCCCTGCCGATCGCCGGAAAGACCGGAACATTGCGAGCCGCTCTTGGTCGCTTCACCTCCGCGGTCTCCCGATGTGTTGCCGGCAGCGCTCGGGGCAAGACCGGGACCCTGCATGACACCGTGACCATGTCCGGGGTCACCGACAGCACAGACGGATCCGAGCGGATCTTTTCCATCCTGGTGAATCAGCGCCCGGAGCAATATCCAATTCTGGCCACCCGTCAAGCGGTCGACGCACTGGTCGCCACCATCAACGGCTGCTATCAATAGCCTTAGCGAAGCGCTCGGGCGATATCCGTGGCAGCTCGCACCACTCGTGCACCGGTATCGCTCTCGGGCAGCTCTCTGAGGGAGACGATGCCCACGCTGGCTTCCAGACCAGGCACGCCTACCAGCGGGACCGCAATGCCGTAGGCGCCCTGAGGCCCTTCGCTGTTGGCAACGATCCACGGTGGGTCCAGGGGGCGACCTGCTGCCGTTCTTGCCGCAAGGATGGCGCGGCCGGCCGCTCCCGATTCCAGAGGAAGCCTTGCACCCAGTCGATATGCCACATGCAGGTCTGAGCGAGTGGGTTCGACAACCACTGCGGTGAGCGCCTCAGATCCATCGACAATGGTGAGGTGTGCCGTGGCTCCCACAGCATCAGCCAGCAACCGAAGGGCCGGGAGGGAGACATCTCGCACCAGGGGCTGCACCTGGCGGCCCATCGTGAGCACGGCCAGCCCCAGTCGGCACTTTCCGTCCGGGGAGCGTCGCAAGAAGGCGTGCTGCTCAAGGGTGACCACGAGCCGATAGACCACGGTTCGACCGATACCCAAGTGCTGCGAAAGCTCTGTCACTGTCAGGCCATCTGGGGCCTCGGCCAGGGCTTCCAGTACCTGCAGCCCGCGAGAGAGCGTCTGCGACATTTCCGAAGCCATGCGCAAAATGTAGTGGCCCGCACCGTTGGACGGTGCGGGCCACTACAGAGCAGTTACTTGGAGGCTGCGCCCTTGACCATGAAGGAGCTGATGATCTCGAATACACCCAGCACGATCAGCCAGATGCCTGCGATCCAGGCAAGTGCTACCACGCTGGTGGGAACGGTCAGGATCATCAAGCCCGCCAGCAAGAACACGATGCCGGCGAAGATGTTGAATCCACGACCGGGTAGACCCTTGCCCTCGATGCCGGCGAACAGGATGGACATGCCGCGGAACAGGAAGCCGATGCCGATGAAAATCGCGAGGATCCACGCAGCCAGCAACGGGGTATCGTTGTGCCACCAAGAGTGCAGTGCGATGGCGCCCAACAACAGGGAGATCACGCCGCTGATGATGTACAGCGCGCGAACGCCCCCGGAGATACCGTGGACGAATGAATGAATGATCTGGTAGATGCCAGTCACGGCCAGCCAGATCGCGAACAGGATTGCTAGAACCTTGATTGCCGATTCCGGCTGGACGACGCAGAAGATGCCGACGATGACGCTGATGATGCCGAAGAAAAGCAACAGCCACCAGTTGCGGGCGATTGCCTGCACTTCTGCCGTCACGGCCTCAGAAGGACCGGTGTTCACCGATGCCATGTGGATTACCTCCGTGAGTCAATGAGCGCCCAGTGCGCCCACGTTCACCTGAGCGTATTGTGCGTCAGCCCGCACTCAGCCCACGACACACGGGTCAGCGATGCATACGTGCCAGGAATTGTTGTGTTTCCTCACGTTGCGGGCTCATGAACAGATCCTGCGGAGCCCCTCGTTCCCACACGATACCTTCACGAACGAAACAGACCTGATCAGCCACCTCAGAGGCAAACTGCATCTCATGGGTTGCCATCACGATGGTCAACCCGGACTGCTTGAGTTCACGAACCACGTCGAGAACTTCATCGACCAGCAGCGGATCCAGAGCCGAGGTGATCTCATCGAACAGCATCAGCTGAGGCTGCATCGCCAGGGCACGCATGATGGCCACGCGCTGGGCCTGACCGCCTGAAAGGCGATCGGGATACTCCCCGGACTTCGACCGCAATCCGAATCGATCCAGCAACTGCAGCGCGCTATCAGTGGCCTGGTCACGGGTTTGGCCGAGGACCTTACGCGGAGCCAGGGCAATGTTGTCCAACACGCTCATGTGGGGAAACAGATTGAATGACTGGAACACGATGCCTACGGTGCGCCTGATCTGGTCGATATCGGCATCAATTGCGGTAATTGCGATCGAGCCATCAAGAACGATGTCTCCCGCATCCACAGGTATCAGGGCGTTGATACAGCGAAGCAGTGTCGACTTTCCTGAGCCGGAGGCCCCGATCAATGCAGTCACCTGATGAGCCGTCACGTGCATGTCCAGGCCGCGAAGCACCGGATGACCTTCGAAGGACTTCCAGACTCCACTGACCTCCAGGAGCACATCACCACCAATTGCCATATCAGTTCACCGCCTGCTGTCGCCTTTGACGATTGCTGCGGGTTTGGACCCAATCGGCAAGACGCGTCATCGGAATCGTCAAGGCGATGAAGATGATTGCCGCTCCCACGTACGGGGTGTAGTTGAAACTGCTCGACGAATCAATTTGGGCCTGTCGAAGGACTTCAACGGGGCCAAGCACCGCCACGAGTGCGGTGTCCTTTTGCAGGGAAATGAAGTCATTGAGCAGGGGCGGGAGCACATTGCGTACTGCCTGGGGCAGGACGACATATCGATTGGTCTGCCAGGCGGACAATCCCAGCGATCTCGATGCCATGGTTTGGCTGGGATGAACAGAGGCGATACCGGCTCGGAACACCTCCGCAACGTAGGCACCATAGGAAAGCACGAGCGCAGCAGTCCCCCAGAACACCGCCCCATTGGGCACTCCCTGGAGTCGAAGTGCCGGTACGCCAAAGCCCAACAAGAAGATGACCAAGATCGTGGGCACGCCACGGAAGACATCGACATAGACCATGCAGACAACCCGAATCGGTAAGAAGATCGGGGCATGCAGGGTTCGTCCCATTGCCACTGCCAGCCCGAGGATCAAGATCAGCGGCTCGGCCGTGATGAAGATCTGCACATTGAGCATGAATGCAGACAGCAGATCCGGAAAGGTAGACGTGAATTGCTGCGCGTTGAAGAACGTGTCCTGCACGACGGGCCAGCCCGGAGTGTGCGTGAGCACCACGGCGATGATGGCAACGAATGCCAGCAGACTTCCTACGCCGGTTAGCGCATTGCGCCGGGCTCGCTTCTGCAGTGCGCGAACCCTGCGGGGGTCAGCAAACGGAATTTCACTGCCTGGTGGTGGTGCCAGGAATGCCATCAGCGCTCAGCCACAGTGCACTACTGCTTGATGTAGGGCGCTGCCTCGCCAGCCAGCCACTTGTCCTGGATGGCCTGCAGCTCACCGGAAGATTTCATCGCCGTCAG
>CAIKZY010000086.1 GCA_903832025.1 uncultured Actinomycetes bacterium | reverse complement strand
TACGGCTGCTGCTGGTTGGCTCGCAGCCTCCCACTGGCACACCACATCGGCTAGGAAACCGTTACCCGCGGGAGCAGACTCATCGACAGGGGTCGCACCGGTGTCCCCGTACCAGCCGATAGCCGAGGCCGAGATCAAGACCGCGGGCTTTGCTTCCAGCGAGCACAGGGCATCGACCAGTGTCCGTGTGGACAGTACGCGTGAATCGAGGATTTGCTGCTTGTAGGCGTCGGTCCATCGATGGTCGCCCACGCCCGCGCCGGCCAGATGCACCACGGCGTCCATACCCTCCAGTCGGGACGCATCAATGATGCCCGCCGAGGGATCCCAACTGATCTCTGCAGGACCGACTGCAGGTTTGCGCACAATACGGGTCACCTGGGCACCACCTGCCCGAAGGTGCTGCACCAGAGCAGTTCCGATCAAGCCGCTTGAGCCGGTCATCGCGATTTTCATGGGCCCAGCCTGGTCCATCGGAGTTGAATCTGCACGTGCACGGTCTACAAGCCGAGTTCGGCTTCGAAGGCAGCGTCCTCCAGGCGCGACTTGATGGCGCCGAGGAAGCGTGCTGCGTCAGCCCCGTCAACGATGCGATGGTCGTAGGACAGAGCCAGATACACCATGGATCGAATCGCGATACCGTCCTGACCGCTGGAATCAGTGACCACGACCGGGCGCTTGACCACCGCACCGGTTCCCAGGATGGCTACCTGGGGCTGGTTGATGATCGGGGTATCGAACAGCGCACCACGGCTGCCGGTGTTGGTCACGGTGAATGTTCCACCGCTGAGCTCATCGGGGGACACTTTGTTGGTCCGGGTTCGCTCTGCCACGTCGGCGATGTGCCGGGACAGTCCGGCGATATTGAGGTCCCCTGCACTGCGGATCACTGGAACCAGGAGTCCACGATCGGTGTCCACGGCGATGCCGAGGTTTTCCGCTTCGTGATACGTCACCGTTCCGGCAACCATGTCGATCGAGGAATTGACCTGCGGATACTGCTTGAGCGCCTCGACGGCGGCTTTGCAGAAGAAGGGAAGGAATGACAGTTTCACTCCTTCTCGCGCCTCGAATGCACCTTTGACCTTGCTACGCAGCAGGGCGATACGAGTCACGTCGACCTCTATCACCGTGGTGAGTTGCGCTGAGACCTGCAGGGACTCCACCATGCGCTCGGCGATGACCTTGCGCAGGCGAGGAAGCTTTTCGGTGCGCCCGCGAAGCGCTAGCGATGATGTCGTGGCAGTTGCAAGTGGTGAAACCGATGCGAAGGCCTGGGCTGCTGCCGGAACGCTCGCTGTTGATACTTCAGTCGGGGGAGCGCTGCCCACTTGACTAGTGCCATCAGATGAGGGTGCACCGGCCCCTGCTGATAGGACGTCTTGCTTACGGATGCGGCCGCCGACACCGGTTCCGACCACAGTTGACAGGTCCACGCCCTGCTGCGCGGCCAGGCGTCGCACCAATGGCGTGACGTAGGCATCGGCATTGTCAGCTGCACTGTCTGGTGACGTTACCGGCACGGGCGACACCGAGGCCTGATTCGCAACGGCGGCGGAGTTGAGGGAATCCGGTGCTGACGGAGCCGGTGCTGACGGGGCCGGTGCTGACGGGGCCGCGCCACCGACGTCAATCAGTCCGAGTTCTGCTCCCACGGCAACGACTGCGTCATCATCGGCGGTGATCTGCATCAGCACGCCTGTGGCCGGAGCCGGAATTTCCGTGTCGACCTTGTCTGTGGACACTTCAAGGATCGGTTCGTCGGCGTTGACCGCATCGCCGACGCGCTTCAACCAGCGCGTTACCGTTCCCTCAGTGACCGATTCGCCCAGTGCAGGCATCGTGATGGCTGTGGTGGCAGCCGCGAAGGATGGATTGTCACCAACGGGCGTGATTTCGGCCGCTGCTGGTGTTGACTCAGGCGCAGGTACCGGCGAAGCCACCGGAGCGGGCGCATTCGAATCACGTGCGATCGTCGACTCGTCCGGAGCGCCGATGCTTGCGAGCTCCGCGCCGACGGCTACGACCTCGTCTTCTTGCGCAGATATGGAAAGCAGCACGCCGCTGGCCGGAGCTGGTATCTCAGTATCAACCTTGTCGGTAGAAACCTCCAGCAGCGGTTCATCGGCAACCACGGTGTCCCCGACGTTCTTCAGCCAGCGAGTGACGGTGCCTTCGGTGACCGATTCACCCAGCGCGGGCATGGTTACTGAAACCGACATCTGATGCGTCTCCTTCGGTGCAGGGCTTGTGGCCCGTCGCGGGTTGTCGCTGGTGGGCGACGGAGTCGTGCGGGTGGTGCGTTTACAACGTGTCCTTACGCGTGCGCATGCAATGGTTTGCCGGCAAGAGCGAGGTGAGCCTCGCCCATTGCCTCATTCTGTGTCGGATGCGCATGGATCAGGTTGGCCACATCCTCGGGGTAGGCCTCCCAGTTGACGATCAGTTGCGCCTCGCCAATCTGTTCGCCGATGCGCGAGCCGACCATGTGGATGCCAATGACCGGGCCATCAACCAACTGCACGAGCTTGATGAATCCTGCTGTCCCCAGGATTTGACTCTTGCCGTTGCCACCGAGGTTGTATTCGTAGGTCTTCACCGCGCTGTCAC
>CAIKZY010000085.1 GCA_903832025.1 uncultured Actinomycetes bacterium | reverse complement strand
CGGCAGCGGAAAAGCCATTGAACGTCACGCCGTTGACGGTGTAGCTGGCACCGGCACCACACGCGGAATCTGGAAACAGCACGACATCGGCCTCTTGGGGGGTGTCAGGAAAGTTCTTGCCCGTGGCCACCTGATTGCCCCAGCCCACGGCGACCATCGGGGTGCCGGCGGGAAGCGTGGCCATCTGCGCTGCGCTGATCGGGGACAACGTGGGCACCCCGGTCACCGGCTTGGCCAGGGTCAGCACCGCAATGTCGTTCTGATTGGAACTGGGGTTGTACCCCGGATGCACGCTGATCGCGCTGACGGGGACCTGCTGCAGGGTCGGTGACTTCAGCGACGGCCCGACGCCGATGACGACTGAGCTCGGTGCGTGGACCTGACCGGTGGATAAGTCCACGGTGCAGTGAGCCGCGGTGATGACCTGTGTCGCACTGACCAGGGTGCCTCCGCAGTACTGCGACTGGAATGCCCCGTCCGTTGCCAGCCGAGAGGTATCCAGCAGTGCCACCAGATACGGGTGCGAACCGGCAGCTTCCGGCACCCCGTGCACGACTGCCCCGACGCGGGCCGGTTGAGCAGCATGGGCTACTGATGCCGTGCTCACACCCATTGCCACGGTAGCCAGCAGCGCCAGGGCGGATGTCAGTGATCGACGATGGCGGGGAAGCACTTGTCCACGGTACGTCGGACATTGCGATTTTGCCGAATTGCACCAGGTGAACGATTGTCGTGCCGATCGCGAGTGCGTACAGATAGCCGCTCATGGGCGGGCTGATCACCGCCACGGACGCAGTGGGCAGCCGGCGTGGAGGAGTCCGAATCCAGTAGCGCTGAGCGATCAGTCCCGGTCGAAGAGCTCGGTCACTGCCTGCCGGACCTGCCCTGGCGACCAGGTGGTCCAGCCGCGCAGCTCAGCCATGCGCGTGTGTGCCGGATCGTCAGTGATGACCCCGACCGGGGCATCGGGCCACAGATCATCGACCACGTCGGGAACGTCGCCCAGGAGATAGCCGCAGATGATTCGACCCGCCGCCCGCTGGGCCCGAGCCAAGGAGGAAACCACCGAGCCCAGGCCCGGTCCGGTCAGGATTGCCAATGGCGAAGCCGGTGCCATGGCATAGATCTGCGCGGCCATGCGCGTGACGTCGGGATCAACCGTGATCGCCATGACGGGGATGGCCAGGGCGTTCAACGCTTCGGTGGTGGCAGCAGCGACACCAATCGTGATCGCGGTGGAAGGCCTCATCGAGTGCAGCATAAGGTTTGCCCCATGTCCGCAGAGCAGATGCACTCACCGGCTTGGCACCAGTTGCGCGAGCAGATCCTGGCCAAGGCCGTTGTTCATGGCAAGGTGATCTTGTCCAGTGGCAAGGAGGCGGATTACTACGTCGACCTGCGCCGGGTCACCTTGGATCATGCTGCTGCCCCGCTGGTTGGTCAGGTGATGCGAGAGCTCACTTCAGACCTGGCATACCAGGCAGCCGGCGGGCTGACCCTGGGCGCCGACCCGGTTGCCACCGCGATGATGCATCAAGCCGCAGCCGCCGGTGAGGTCCTGGACGCATTCGTGGTGCGCAAGTCCGAGAAGGCTCATGGACTGCAGCGTCGGATTGAAGGACCGTCGGTGACCGGCCGCGCGGTGCTGGCCGTGGAGGACACCTCCACGACCGGCGCGTCAGTGCTCACCGCCGTCGATGCCCTCATCGAGGACGGCGCCACCGTTGTGGCCTGCGCCGTGATCGTCGATCGAGGCGCCGGTGCGGCCATCATCGAGCGTGGCTTTGCCTATCGGGCGGCGTACTCCCTGGCAGACCTGGGCCTATAACGGCCGGCTAGGACCGAGCGGCCTTGTGCCGCCGGTATTCCACGATCATCGGGATGACGCTGATGACTACGACGAGAATCAAGATCAGTTCCACGTGGTTTGCGATGAATGGGACGTTGCCCAGGAAGTAGCCGGCCAGCGTGACGCCGGCTGCCCACAGCACCGCTCCGATGGCGCTGAAGAAGAAGTAGCGGCCGAAGTCCATCCGGCCAATGCCGGCCACCGCGGTGATGAAGGTCCGCACGATCGGCACGAACCGCGCCATCACGATCGCGCGCGGGCCGTACCGCTCGAAGAAATGATGTGTCTGATCGACGTATTCCTGCTTGAACACCTTGGAGTCTGGTCGTCGGAACAGCGCGGGACCTGCCTTGTGCCCGATCCAGTATCCGGTCACGTTTCCGACGAGTGCGGCAATGGCCAAGATCACGCAGGCCAGGCCAATGTTGATCCCGATGTGGAAGCTCGGAGGCGAGGCCGCGATGAACAGGCCGGTTACGAACAGCAGCGAGTCACCGGGTAGGAAAAAGCCAATCAGCAACCCGCACTCAGCGAAGATGATTGCCGCGACCACCCAGAAGGCGGCCGTGCCTAAATCGGTGATCAACGTCTGCGGGTTCAACCACGCCGGTCCAAGTGCATGTACAGCGCTGGTCGCTGCCGCCATCAACATCATGGGCCGAAGGCTATCGTCGGATCCGTGGATGGGTCGGATGCGCACGCAAAGGTCGGGCAAAACCCCGAATCGGGCGCTGGTGACAGGCACGACGGTGAGGAAGCCGGTCATGAGGAAGCCGGTCATGAGGAAGCCGGGCATGCCGTTGGTGTAGGCCCACACCCGCTGCCGTGGCCCGATGACGGTCGACAGGACCCCCGGTTGCTCGCTGAGGGCGATCGACGCAACGTGGTGGACCGATACCGATACTGGTCACTGGAGGCGATCGTTGCCGACCTGGACGCCCGCCGCCACTGCTTCGAAGTCGGCGTGGAGAACCTCGAGCATGACTTCAACATCGGCTCAGTGATCCGTACCGCCAATGCCTTTGCGGCCAGGCAGGTGCACATCGTGGGCAAGAAGCGGTGGAATCGACGCGGCGCGATGGTCACCGATCGATACCAGCATCTGATGCATCACCCTGACGCCGGCGCCTTGGCTACCTGGTGCGCTGATCAGGGCATCACCTTGATCGGCATCGATAACCTGCCGGGGTCAGTGCCGTTGGAAACCTTCGACTTGCCCGAACGAGCGTTGCTGCTGTTCGGCCAGGAAAGCATTGGCCTGAGCCCGATAGCGCGAGAGCACGTCAGCGCGGTGCTGTCCATCGCGCAGTACGGCTCGACTCGGTCGATCAACGCCGGGGCTGCAGCGGCGATCGCGATGCATGCGTGGATCAGGCGACACGCATTCGGCCAGCGACCGGGGTTCACCGGGCAGCCGTAGACTGCCGCGGCCATGCAAACCAGTACACCAACCCTGCGCCACTGGCAGGTGCAGGCACTGTCGCAGTACTTCAAGTCGGTGCCGAAGGACTTCTTGGTCACCGCTACGCCCGGTGCGGGCAAGACCACATTCGCCTTGACGCTGGCATCGACCTTGATGGCTCGGCGTGCGATTGATCGCATCGTGGTGGTCGTTCCCACCGATCATCTGCGCAAGCAATGGGCTGATGCCGCGCATCGCGCCGGTATCGCGCTGGATCCCACGCTGACCAATGCCACCGGGCCGGTGCCGGCATCGGTCTCCGGCTATGTCACGACCTATGCCCAGGTTGCCTCCCATCCGATGCTGCATCGCGCACGGGCAACGGCAAAGCGAACGCTGGTGATCTTGGATGAGGTGCACCATGCCGGGGACGGGCTGACCTGGGGTGAGGCTGTGCAGGTTGCCTTCGCCGAGGCGCAGCGTCGGCTCTGCCTGACCGGAACGCCATTTCGCACCAAGGCCGGGGAACGGATTCCGTTCGTGTCCTATGCCACCGATGCGGACGAGATGGTGTCCGTGGCCGATTACAGCTACGGATACGCCCAGGCCCTTGCCGACAATGTGGTGCGACCGGTGGTGTTCGCCGCGTATTCGGGAACAAGCCGGTGGATGAACAGTGCCGGTGAGGTGATCAGCGCCTCGCTGTCTGAGTCCGGCAGTCGCAAGCGTGAGGACACCGCCTGGCGCACCGCATTGAACCCGGAGGGCAAGTGGATCCCGCATGTCATCGCGGCCGCCGATCAGCGGCTGAGTGATCTGCGCAGCTCGGCAGTGCCGGACGCCGCCGCGCTGATGCTGGCAACCGACCAGGAGACCGCCCGGGTATATGCACTGCTGGTGAAGAAGGTGACCGGGCACAAGGCCGTCATCGTGGTCTCCGATGATCCGGCGTCATCCAAGCGCATCGCATCGTTCAACTCGTCCAATGACCGGTGGATCGTGGCAGTTCGCCAGGTATCGGAAGGCGTGGACATCGCCCGCCTTGCGGTGTGCGTGTGGACCACCAGTTACCGCACGCCGCTGTTCTTCGCACAAGCAGTCGGTCGCGTGGTTCGTGCCCGCAATGCGGCTGAGGCGGCCACGGTCTTCCTGCCCGCGGTCCGACCGCTGCTGGCCTTGGCCGCGCAGATGGAAACCGAGCGCAATCAAGCCGTTCGCATTCCCGCGCAGGCCAGACTGGACGACACGCTCATCGAACGCATCGCCACCGAGCCCGGTGCCCCTGCATTCACTGCACTGGACTCCGAAGCCGAGTTCGCGCACGTCATGCAGGGCGGTCGCGCGCATACCGCACAGCCGACCGGACCCAGTGATGCCGATGAGGACTTCCTGGGCCTGCCGGGCCTGCTTGATGCCCAGGACACTGCTCGCGTCCTGGCTGCGCGCGACGCCAAGATCCGCAAGTCCGCCAGGTATGACATTGACGTGGCCGGGTCGGGCAGCGACTGGCGCGACGTGGACATGCTGCGCAAGGAGGTCGCCGGTCTGGTGCGCACCTGGGCGGCCCGCAGCGAGCAGACCCCGGCCATGGTGCACGTGGAATTGCGCAAGGCCGTGCCCGGCCCTCCCAGCGCCGCAGCGCCGGCGGCGGTGCTCGCCGGACGCCGGGATTACCTCCTGGCACGAGTGGGCTGAGCCAGGTCCGGGCACAGACCCCGTCGGGCTAGGTTCGGTGCATGAAGCCAGCAGCCTCGTGGATCGGCGTCGTGATCGGCGCACTGTGTGGCGCCGTCGTTGGTGGGCTCATCCTCTCCGCAAGCCCGGCGATCGCGAGCACCTCTCCCGTGCGGCCTGCCGGAGCGGCGCTGGTGCGTATCGATGCACCACGTGCCACCGCAGCCGAGCACGGAGGTGAGGTCACCCTGCGCCTGGAAGGTCAGCTCAAGGTCGCCTGGCTCGGGCAGGGAGTGGACGCCAACGGTCACCGTGGCCTGGATGTCGGGCAACTGCCACCCGAAGGGCTCAACGCGGCATGGGATCAGTTCCGCCTGGATGCCGCATCGCGCAATCGCGCGACCGTGACCTGGAACAGCCATGGTGGCCACCAGGCAGTGGCACTGGTCCGGCTCTCCCGCCCGACGTTGACCCACCATCGCGAGATCGATCTGCACTTCACCTCCCAGCAGCTGATTCCGGCGCACCTGCACGACGTCAGTGTCAATATCGATCGCGCACCGGGACTGTCGGCCAGGTCATTCCCGTTCAGCAGCACCTACATGCTGACGCCCAACACGTCGTCCGGCACCACGGTGCAAAATCCGTCAACAGCCCTGGTGAACCTGATGGGCATGCCCGCGCTCTGCTACCAGGGCGTCCTGGTGCCTTCCCAGGCCACGCTGAATCTGCCGAGCAGCCTCAATTGCGCCGGCACAGTGTTCGCCTCCACCAGTTGGACCCTGACGCCGGCAACGCCGAGTTCCCAAGGACTGGTGGTCATGTCCGGAACGATCATCCCCCCAGGACAAAGTCCGTTCCCATTCTCTGCCGTCACGGCTGACTGGTCTGACAACGGCTCATGACTTCCGGCTGATGCGGTGCAGATGTCCCGAAGGTCATCAGGTGTCGCACCCGTGGTGCGTCATACAGTGATCAGGTGTCCAGCAACCGCGTCGTGCTTGCAGATCCGGCATTTCGCCGGCTGTTCGTTTCACGTGCGATCAGCAATATCGGCAATGGGGTCGCCCCCATTGCCCTGGCATTCGGCGTGCTGGCACTTCCCGGGGCAACGCCTGCGTCCCTGAGCATCGTCCTGGCCGCGCAGGCGATCCCCCTGGTGCTGATGCTTCCGCTTGGCGGCGTGATCGCCGACCGCATTGGTCGGGTGCGCGTGGTGTGGATGACCGACGGGATGATCAGCCTGGTCATCATGGTCAACGCTGTCCTGCTGGCCACCGGGCATGCCTCGGTGCTGCTGCTGTCGGTCACCGGTGCCATCGCCGGCGTGCTCAACGGCATGTGGTACCCGGCGATGGCCGGCCTGGCCACGGACATTGTCGAGGACGAGCACCTGCAGGCCGCCAACTCGATGATCTCGATCTCCTCCAATGTCGGCCTCATCACCGGCGCGGCCATTGGCGGCATCCTGGTTGCGGCAATCGGAGCCGGTCCCACCATCGGAATCGACGCGGTGAGCTTCCTGGTAGCGGCAGTGCTGGTCTTCTCGATCAGGCATGTCGGGCGACCGCAGGACAGTGGCCAGACAGTGATCGCTGACTTGGTGCATGGCTGGAAGGTGTTCATCTCATACCGATGGATCGTGGTCGTGGTGGCATCCTTCTCGCTCATCGTGATGGTGTGGCGCGGCTCGGAGGAAGTCCTTGGCCCGGTGCTGTCTTTGCAGCAGTACAACGGTCCGCGCGGCTGGTCACTCGTGATGGCCTTCCAGGGGATCGGGCTTCTCATCGGGGGGTTGATGGGGGCACGACTGGCGGTCAAGCGCCCGATGCTCCTGGGCATGCTCATCACCTTCGCCCTCCCGGTCTGGTTGATGCTGCTGGCATGTCGGGCCTGGCTGCCGGTAGCCGCGGCAGGAGCCTTGTGCTGGGGCATTGCCATTGAGTTGTTCTATGTCCTGTGGATCACGGTGTCGCAGCGCAACGTCCCCCGAGAGTCGCTCAGTCGCGTGAACTCCTATGACGCATTGGGCTCCATGGTGTTCGGACCGATTGGCTTGGCCGTCGCCGGCCCGCTGGTGGCAGCGATCGGATTGCAGGAAACATTTATCGCCGGTGCCGTCATCGTCATCGTCTGCATTCTTGCCACGTTGCTATCGCCGGCTGTGCGCAACCTGCGCGTGGACACCTGAACGTCGGATATCTGAACGTCCTACAAACAAACACCTGGGCAGGCCGTGGCCATCACGCGGTGGGAGGATGGGCACCTCAACCCGACTGAACTCCAGGAGTACTCGATGCCCATTGCATCCCCCGAGGTCTACGGCCACATGCTCGACCGAGCAAAGGCCGGTCAGTTCGCCTACCCGGCAATCAACTGCACCTCGTCTCAGTCCATCGTGGCAGCCATGCGCGGATTCGCTGAGGCGCAGTCCGATGGCATCGTCCAGTTCTCCTGGGGCGGGGCCGAGTTCGCCTCGGGACAGACCGTGAAGTCCATGGTCGCCGGTGCTGTCGCCCTGGCAGAGTTCGCGCACTCCATCGCCTCCAGCTACGACGTCAACATCGCCCTGCACACCGATCACTGCCCTCCGGACAAGCTCGCCGGATTCATGGAGCCGCTGCTGGCCATTTCCGCAGAGCGCGTTGCCAAGGGCCTGGAGCCGCTGTTCCAGTCGCACATGTGGGATGGCTCGGCGGTGCCGCTGAAGGAGAACTTGGAGATCTCCCAGCGACTGCTGGATGCATCGGTCAAGGCGCGCACCATCCTGGAGATCGAAATCGGTGTCGTCGGCGGCGAGGAAGATGGCATCGAGGCCTCCCATGACGCCAAGTTGTTCTCCACGGTTGAGGACGGACTGGCCACCGCCGAGGCGCTGGGGCTCGGTGAGCGTGGCCGGTACATGGTGGCGGCAACCTTCGGCAATGTGCATGGTGTCTACAAGCCGGGCAATGTCGTGCTGACCCCGTCCATCCTGCACGACATCCAGACGGCGGTGGGGGCCAAGTACGGGGTGGATAAGCCATTCGACCTGGTCTTCCATGGCGGATCAGGATCGCTGCTCAGCGAGATCCGCGAAGCGCTGGACTATGGCGTGGTCAAGATGAACATCGACACCGACACTCAGTACGCCTTCACCCGGCCGATTGTCGATCACATGTTCACCAACTACGACGGCGTGCTGAAGATCGATGGTGAGGTGGGCAACAAGAAGCAATACGACCCACGCACCTACGGCAAGCTCGCGGAGGCCGGCATGGCCGCCCGCGTCACCAAGGGGTGCGAGGACCTTCGCTCAGTGGGCACCAAGATTGCCTAGCGGTTTTCCACGCATGCTCGCTGATCGTGCTCTGTGAGCGCGGTGATATGTAATAACGGTGATGCGAGACAGCCGTGACGCGTAAGCGCATGGTCGCAGGACTGCAAGGGGGCTCGTCATGCGTGCAAAGATCGTGGTGACAGGAAACCTGCTGCTGACATCGGCAGCGGTGCTGCTCGCCCCAATGGCGCATGCATCCAGCGGGTATACCGTGCTGGCGAATATTCCGACCGGCAGTTCTGCAGTCGGAGTCGCCGTGTCACCGACAGGTCCGAATGCCGGCGATGCCTATGTCGCCAACTATGGCAGTGACACGGTGTCGGTCCTTGACCCCTCGGGTGCGGTGGTTCAGACAATCACCGTGGGCAGCGGCCCATCCGCGGTAGCGATCTCTCCGGTCGGGGCAACTGCCGGGGATGTCTATGTCGCGAATGATGGAAGCGACAGCGTCTCGGTCATAGATCCCTCAGGCTCAGTCATCACCACCATTACCTTCCCTGCCGGCACAGAGCCGAATTTCCTTACGGTCTCACCGGTGGGACCGAACGCCGGTGACGTGTATGTCAACAACTGGGCACACGGTGCCGGTGACACGGTGACACGGTGTCAGTGATCAGCCCGTCGAATACGGTCATCGCCACGATCACGGTCGGCAGTGCCCCGTTTGGGTTTGCGGTGGCACAAACCGGTCCGAAGGCCGGGTATGTGTACGTCTCCAATTGGGAGGACGGTGTCATCGGAACGGTGTCGGAGGTCGATCTCAGCAACACCGTGGTCGCGACGATCACCGTCGGACAACAGCCCGTGCAACCCGCGATTGCTGCCAGTGGCCCGAACGCCGGTGAGGTCTATGTTCCGAACTTCGGCGACGATACCGTTTCGGTGATTGATCTGACGAACACTGTCGTAGCCACCATCGCAGTCGGTCACGTCCCGGGCTATACCGCCGTGTCACCGGCCGGCACTGATGCCAGTGATGTGTATGTCACCAACTCCTTGAGTGACAACGTGTCTGTGATCAGCACGCAGAATAATGTGGTGATTGCCACGATTGCCCTGCCGGCAGGAAGTGACCCGAATGGGATTGCGGTGTCGCCCGTCGGACCTGCGGCGGGGGATATCTACGTCGCCAATTTCGGCAATGGCACCGTGTCGATTATTCAGCCGCCAAGGGCCCCAGTTGCCGATGCACCGATGCAGGCGTACGGTAGGGCACGGCGGACACCTGCGCCACCACTGCCCCGAGCTGGGTGAACTGGCCGGGAATTGCCTCCCAGCAGTACATCTCCTGGGGGATGAGTTGGCAGCAGTGGCCGAACAATGGGACGGGTGGGTTCGTGTGCGTGCGTCAGCCGTTCTACACCGCTGCTGGTTCGTGGACGGTCCGTTGAAAAGCGTTGACCTGAGCGCCAGGGTTCCCTGATAGAAGTCGTGGAATTGCACGACAGCAGTCAAGGGGTTTCCTAGACGTCGGGTCAGGAGTCGGACAGAACGTCAGCTTGACTGAGGAGTACATGATCATGCGCAAGTCCGTGTTGGTGTCGACACCGTTGTTCCTTGCCGCGTCATGTGCGCTACTCGCACCGGTTGCGCAGGCATCGGTGATCAACACCGTGATTGCGAAGGTCCCGGTCGGTGTCGCCCCGTCCGGGGTTGCGGTGTCAACGGTGGGTGCGAATGCTGGTGACGTTTACGTCACTAATCGTGGCGACAACACGGTGTCGGTGATTGGTCCCAGCAATACGGTGATCGCGACGATCCCGGTCGGAATTTATCCTTGTGGGGTTGCGGTGTCGCAGGCGGGCCCGAATGCTGGTGACGTCTACGTCACTAATGCGGGCGTTGCGCCCGACAACACGGTGTCGGTCATCGACCCGAGCAACACGGTCATTGCGACGATCACGGTGGGCCATACCGCATGTGGGGTTGCGGTGTCGCCGACGGGTGCGAACGCTGGTGATGTCTACGTCACGAATAGCGACGACAACACGGTGTCGGTCATCGACCCGACTAACACGGTGATTGCCACGATCACGGTCGGGTACTACCCGTCTGCGATTGCGATATCGCCGACCGGAGCGAACGCCGGTGATGTCTACGTCACCACTGAGAGCGATTTCATCTCGGTGATCGATCCAACTAACCACGTGATTGCGACGATCCCGGTCGGTCACTACCCGTTTGGGGTTGCGGTGTCGCCGACGGGTGAGAATGCTGGTGATGTTTATGTGATCAATAACGCCCCTGGCACGGTGTCGGTGATCGACCCGAGCAACACGGTGGTTGCGACGATTACGGTCGGCAACAACCCGTCTGGGGTTGCGGTGTCGTCGGTGGGTGCGAACGCTGGTGACGTGTACGTCACCAATATTGGCGATAACACTGTGTCGGTGATCGATCCGACGAATACGGTGGTTGCAACGATTCCGGTTGGCAGTGGACCGATCGAAGTTGCGGTGTCACCGACGGGAGCGAACGCCGGTGATGTTTACGTTGTCAATGAGGACGATGGCACGGTTTCGGTGATTGGGCCGTCGCTTGGACCAAGCGGCCCCCAGCAGGCCTATGGTCGTTCCCAGTCAGGCACCTGTGACGACAATGCTCCTTCGTGGGTGAATTGGCCTGGCATCGCTTCGCAGCAGTACGCGTCGTGGGGAATGAGTTGGCAGCAATGGCCCAATAACGGAACGGGCGGGTTCGTGTGTGAACGCCAGCCGTCCCTGACGTCCGCGGGAACTTGGACCGTGCAGGCGCAGGTGCAGTAGTCGGATCCTGCTGCACCTACCTGAGCCGGATGCGCGTCGGGTGCATCAGGATGCGAAATGTCGGCGCGTGATCTGTGCGTGCACGAAGAGCCGACCGGAGCATGCGCGCGACTTCAGCGTGCACGACCTGATCAGTGGCCGAGAATCCTCGGCGGTGAGAGGCTTAGGCCATGACTATTGGCAAAGACCTCCTCGACGGCCCACCACCGACCTTCCTGCCGGTCGACCCGGCCGCTGACGCCCTGGCGTCCGGGCAGGAGGCAGAGCAGGCGGTTCGCGAGCATCCAACGAGTTCGCTGGCGTGGGCGATGCTGTCCGAGCAGGCCTGGCAGCACGGCCTCGTGCTGGAGTCATACGCATTCGCCCGAGTTGGCTACCACCGCGGACTTGACGCATTGCGGCGCAATGGCTGGAAGGGTCATGGTCCGGTGCCGTGGGCGCACGAGCCGAACCAAGGATTCCTGCGCTGCCTGCTGTGCCTGCAGCGCGCAGCGGAAGCCATCAACGAGATCGATGAAGCTGCGCGCCTGACGGTCTTCCTTGATGACTGCGATCTGCTGATCCCCAAGCAGTGACCACCGCGCTGGTCGTCGGGGCAGGGATCAGTGGCCTGGCCTGCGCCGCCTCACTACATGCCGCCGGCATCGACGTTGCCGTTGCCGAGCGGGGTCGCGCGGTTGGCGGAAGGATGGCCAGTCGCAGGCTGCGGGACACCGGCAGTGCATGCGATGGACGAACGGTGGACATCGGTGCGTCGTATTTCACCGCCTCGACACCGATGTATCAGGACGTCGTGCAGGACTGGATCGATCGTGACCTGGCGCGTGCCTGGACCGACACCTTTCACGTCGCCGACTCCGACGGCGTGCTCGGTGTGCGAACGGGACCGATGCGGTACGCGGCCAATGCCGGCCTGCGATCACTGCTGCATGACCTGGCCTCGCGATTGCCGCAGGTGTCGGTCCAGTGCGAGGTGAGCTCGGTGCGATCTGACCGGGGCGGATTGGTGGTGGATGAGCGCGTGGTTGATGCCGTGGCCCTGTGCATGCCCAATGCGCAAGCACACCGCATCATCGACGCCTCGGTGATGACCGCGGAGGTGGAATCAGCACTGACGGCCGTCACCTATGAGCCGGTAATCGCGGTGACGCTGGTCTTCGCCCAGCAGTGCTGGAATGACTTCGACGGCATGTTCATCAATGACGATCCGGTGCTGACGTGGGTTGCCAATGACGGATCTCGTCGAGGCGATGGCGCGCCAGTGCTGGTAGCGCACGTGAACCCGGTGCTGGCCGCTCACCACCTGCACGATGCGCCGTCGGTCGTGCCGCTGGTGATCGCGACCGTGTCGCGGATCATGTCCTTGGGCCAGTTGCCCGTGTGGACTGATGCGCAGCGGTGGACTTACGCCAAGCCATTGGCTGCCCACCGGGAGGCATTCCACCTGCAGGCCGATTCGATGCTGGGACTGGCCGGGGATGCCTGGGCGGATGGACCCCGCGTGGAGACTGCCTGGCTCTCGGGGCATTTGCTCGGGGAGCAGATGGCGCACCTGCTCGGGGATTCGGACTGATCTCGGCGGTCCGATAGCCTGTGACTCATGCCAGCGATCGTCCTTGTGGGCGCCCAATGGGGCGACGAAGGCAAGGGGAAAGCCACGGACCTGCTCGGGGGACGTGTCGACTACGTCGTGCGGTACCAAGGCGGCAACAACGCCGGCCACACCGTGGTCATCGGCGACAAGAAGTTCGCGCTGCATCTGCTGCCCAGTGGCATCTTGACCCCTGAAGTCGTGCCGGTCATCGGCAACGGCGTCGTGATCGATCCGGCCGTGCTGCTGCAGGAGATGGCCGGGCTGGAAAGCCAGGGCATCGACACCTCGAAACTGGTAATCAGCGCCAACGCTCACCTGATCACCGGCTATCACGTCACCTTGGACAAGGTATCCGAGCGATTTCTCGGCAAGTCCAAGATCGGTACCACCGGTCGAGGCATCGGTCCGACCTACTCGGACAAGATCGCGCGCCTGGGAATCCGAGTGCAGGACCTGTTCGACACGTCGATCCTGCGCCAGAAGGTCGAAGGCGCGCTCGTGGGCAAGAACCAGGTGCTGGTCAAGGTGTACAACCGTCGCGCACTGGATGTGGACGCGGTGTGCGAGGAACTGCTCGGCTTCGCCGACACCTTGGCGCCATACGTGCAGGACACCTCGCTGCTGCTCAATCGGGCACTGGATGAGGACAAGGTCGTGCTGCTGGAAGGTGGCCAGGGGACACTGCTGGATGTCGACCATGGGACCTACCCATTCGTGACCAGTTCCAATCCCACTGCCGGGGGTGCCTGTACCGGCTCGGGGATTGGTCCCACGCGCATCACCGGTGTCGTGGGCATTCTCAAGGCGTACACCACGCGTGTGGGATCGGGGCCGTTCCCGACGGAGCTGCTTGATGCCGATGGGGAGCGCTTGCGCACGATCGGCGGCGAGCGCGGAGTCACCACGGGCCGTCCGCGTCGATGCGGCTGGTTCGATGGCCCCATTGCTCGCTTTGCCACACGGGTGAATGGACTGACCGATATCTTCTTGACCAAGTTGGACGTGCTGACCGGCTTCGAGCAGCTCCCGGTCTGCGTTGCCTATGACGTGGACGGCACGGTATGCACCGAATTGCCGGTGACCCAGACCGGCTTCCATCATGCAACGCCGATCTACCAGAACCTGCCGGGGCTGGACCGAGGACATTTCCGGTGCGCAGACGATCGAGGACCTGCCGGCCAATGCCCGCACGTACGTTGAGTTCCTGCAAGAGCAGACCGGCACCCGGATCTCGGCGATTGGCGTTGGCCAGGATCGCAATGCCACCATCGCCATTCACGACCTCATCCATGAGTCGGGCTCCTGATTTAGCCCGGTGACGCGCAGGTTGGCAGCGCAATCGTTCAGCCGATCCACGGCGGCCAGCATCGGGTGTACCCGTATGCTTGGCGTCCAGCTACAGCGCATTTCCCCGATCCTGGTTACCGCGAAGGATGACGTCATGGACCTAAACCCTGCTGACCAGCAGCTCACCTACGACCTTGATCGTCAGTTCGTCTTCCATTCCTGGAGTGCCCAGGGGGCGTTGAAGCCCATGGTGTTCGCCGGCGGCCAGGGCAGCTGGATGTGGGATTACGAGGGCAACAAGTACCTGGACTTCACCAGCCAACTGGTCTTCACCAATATCGGCCATCAGCACCCCAAGGTGGTTGCTGCCATCGCCGAGCAAGCCGCCAAGCTGTCCACGGTTGCACCGCAGCACGCCGTGCTTCCCCGTGGCGAGGCGGCCAAGCGCATCGTGGAGCTGGCCAGTGACAACATGGTCAAGGTCTTCTTCACCAACGGTGGTGCCGATGCCAACGAGAATGCGATTCGCATGGCACGTCAGCACACCGGCCGCGCCAAGGTGCTCAGTCACTACCGCTCTTATCACGGCAACACCGGGGCAGCGATCCAGGCAACCGGTGACCCGCGCCGCTGGCCCAATGAATTCGCGATGCACCAGGTGCACTTCTTCGGGCCGCATCTGTACCGCTCACCGTTCTGGTCCACCGACGAGGCCATGGAGACCCAGCGCGCGCTGGAGCACCTGGAGCAGGTCATCGTGTACGAAGGTGCCAGCACCATCGCCGCGATCTTGCTGGAGTCCGTCGTTGGGACCGCCGGGGTGCTTATTCCGCCGCCGGGCTACCTGGCCGGTGTTCGTGAACTGTGCGACAAGTACGGGATCATGTGGATCGCCGATGAGGTCATGGCGGGCTTCGGTCGCACCGGCACGTGGTTCGGCTACCAGCTCGGCGGTGACCTGGCACCGGACCTGATCACCTTCGCCAAGGGTTCCAACTCCGGTTATGTCCCGGTCGGCGGCGTGGTGATCAGCGACAAGATCGCCAGGACATTCGACGACAGGGTCTTCCCAGGCGGACTGACCTACTCCGGCCATCCGCTGGGAACGGCGTCCATCGTGGCCACCATTGACGTGATGCAGGATGAGCAGATCGTGCCGAATGCGGCACGTCTGGGCACCGACATCATCGGCCCGGAGCTGCGTGCCATGGCCGAGCGGCACCCGGTCATCGGTGAAGTGCGCGGCACCGGTGTGTTCTGGGCACTAGACCTGGTCACCGATCGTGCGACCAAGGAGATGATCGCCCCCTATGGCGGAACCTCGGATGCGATGAACACCCTGGTTGCCGCATGCAAGAAGGAGCACCTGCTGCCGTTCACCAATGGCAATCGTCTGCACATCGTTCCGCCGTGCAATATCAGCGACGAGGACCTGCGCACCGGACTTGCCATCGTCGATCGGGCACTGACCGCTGTCGACGCGTTCTACACCGGCTGAGTGCACGGTTGCTGCAGTGAAGGTACTGGTCGTCGGCTCAGGTGCGCGTGAGCATGCCTTAGTCAATGCCATCGTCGCCGATCCTGCGGTTACTCAGACCTGGTGTGCGCCGGGCAATGCCGGCATCGCCATGTGCGTGCCGATCGAGCCGGTGAGCGTGGACGATCCAACGCAGATCGCGGCACTGGCGGTCAGGCTTGCGGCGGACCTGGTGGTGATCGGCCCGGAGGTTCCGCTCGTGGCCGGGGCAGCCGATGCCGTTCGTGCGGCGGGCATTGCCTGCTTTGGCCCATCGGCGGCAGCGGCTCAGCTGGAGGGCAGCAAGGCATTCGCCAAGCAGGTGATGGATGAGGCGGGGGTTTCGACTGCGCAGGCTGCGGTGTGCACCACCATCGAGGACGTCCAGCGTGCGCTGGTGCAGTTCGGCGCACCGCATGTGGTCAAGGACGACGGACTTGCGGCCGGCAAGGGCGTGGTGGTGACCGAGGACATGCAGGTTGCCGTGGATCATGCGACCGCATGCCTGGACGCCGGATCAACGGTGGTGATCGAGGAGTACCTTGATGGCCCGGAGGTATCGCTGTTCGGTATCACCGATGGGTCCACGATCGTGGCGTTGGTGCCCGCCCAGGATTTCAAGCGGGTCGGCGACGGCGACACCGGCCCGAACACCGGTGGCATGGGCGCTTACTCGCCGCTGCCGTGGGCGCCGGCTGATCTTGTCGATCACGTGCAGCATCTGGTCCTGCAACCGATGATCGATGCCATGGCCGCTCGGGGAACCGCATTCTCCGGCTTGCTGTACGCCGGACTGGCGCTGACCGCCAACGGCATTCGCGTGATCGAGTTCAATGCCCGCTTCGGTGACCCGGAGACCCAGGTCGTCCTGGCCCGGTTGCGCAGCCCGGTTGCGCAGTTGCTGATGGCTGCTGCGACCGGAACCCTCGCCGATTTCGGTCCCCTGCAGTGGAGCCCGGATGCTGCGGTGACGGTGGTGATTGCTGCCAATGGATACCCGGCCGCACCGATCACCGGCGACGTCATCACCGGACTCCAATCGGCCGCTGCGACCGATGACGTGCGGGTCCTGCATGCCGGGACTCGGGCATTCGGCCAGGACATCGTGAGTTCGGGCGGACGGGTGCTCTCGGTCACGGCAACGGGAGCGGACTTGGCCACCGCTCGCCAACAGGCCTATGCAGCGGTCAGCCTGATCCACCTGCCCGGGTCCCACCATCGAACCGATATCGCCCTGGCGGCTTCACGAGGCTAGGAACCGGTGAGCTGCGCGCACACGGTGATCGCAAGGCTGGCACACGCCGATGGTCAGCCAGTCATGCAGTCCTGGTTTGGCAACGTCATCTGGGGCTTGATGGCAGCAGGTGCCGCTAATGAAACAATGTCCAGGTGACCGGTCCTATTCCTAACGTGCTTGCCGGTCGCTATGCGTCGGCGTCCATGGTCGATGTCTGGAGTCCGCAGGCCAAGATCGTCGCCGAGCGCCAGTTGTGGCTGGCGGTCCTGGCTGCCCAGGCGGACCTGGGATTGCGTGTTGATCCCGGCGCCTATCAGGCCTACGCATCGGTGATCGAGCAGGTGAACCTGGAGTCCATTGCCGCACGCGAGCGCATCACCAAGCATGACGTGAAGGCGCGTATCGAGGAGTTCAATGCCCTGGCCGGCCATGAGGCCATCCACGTTGGCATGACCAGTCGTGACCTGACCGAGAATGTCGAGCAGCTTCAGATCCGCTCGTCCATGCTGATCATCCGGGACAAGGTGGTCGCCGCGCTCGTGCGGCTGTCGGGCTTGGCAGTGCAGTACACCGACACCGCGATCACCGGTCGAAGCCACAACGTGGCTGCGCAGACCACCACCTTGGGCAAGCGCTTTGCCAGTGCGGCCGATGAGCTGCTGGTTGCCTACGACCGCCTCAGCGACCTCATCGAGCGATACCCGCTGCGTGGCATCAAGGGACCGGTCGGGACCGCGCAGGACATGCTGGACCTGCTGGGCGACAAGCAGACCCTGGCTGCACTGGAGCACGCCGTGGCCAAGCACCTGGGCTTTACCACGGTCCTGACGTCGGTGGGTCAGGTCTATCCGCGCAGCCTGGACTTCGACGTGGTCTCGGCGCTGTCCCAAGTTGCCGCTGCACCATCGAGTCTGGCCACCACGATTCGGCTGATGGCCGGTCACGATCTGGTGACTGAGGGATTTCGACCTGGCCAAGTCGGCTCATCGGCAATGCCGCACAAGATGAACACGCGCTCATGCGAGCGGGTCAACGGATTCGCGGTGCTGCTGCGCGGCTATGTCACGATGACCGCGGATTTGGCCGGCACCCAGTGGAATGAAGGCGATGTCGCCTGCTCGGTCGTGCGTCGTGTGGCGCTGCCCGATGCCTGCTTTGCCATCGATGGTCTGTTCGAGACTTTCCTGACCGTGTTGGATGACTTCGGTGCGTTCCCGGCAGTGATTGATCGTGAGCTCGAGCGATACCTGCCGTTCCTGTCGACCACCAAGGTGCTCATGGCATCGGTGCGCGCGGGGGTGGGGCGCGAAGTGGCCCATGAGGCAATCAAGGAGCATGCGGTGGCCGTTGCTTTGGCCATGCGCGAGCAGGGCATGGCACGCAATGACCTGCTCGACCGCTTGGCGGCCGATCCGCGATTGCAGCTGTCCTCCGAGGCGCTCAGTGCACTGGTTGCCCAGCCGCTGGAGTTCACCGGTGCCGCGCGTGCCCAAGTCAGCCACATCGCCGAACGCGTTCAGCAGATTGCAGCCCAGTACCCGGCAGCTGCGGCTTACACCCCCGGAGACATCCTGTGACGAACATTGCGGCCACCGACTACGCACTGCCGGCTGAATACGAGCATGTGTATTCGGGCAAGGTGCGCGATCTGTACAAGACTCCGCAAGGACATCTGCTGTTCGTGGCCTCGGATCGGATTTCGGCATACGACTGGGTGCTCCCCACGCCGATTCCGGACAAGGGAAAGATCCTGACAGCGCTGAGCCAGTGGTGGTTCACCCAGCTCGAGGGCGTGGTGCCCATGCATGTGCTGGATATCAAGGTGCCATCGCAGGTGCGCGGCCGAGCGATGGTGTGCGAGCCACTGGACATGCTGCCGGTGGAGTGCGTGGTGCGCGGCTACCTGTCGGGATCGGGCCTGGCTGATTACCGCGCCACGGGCCAGATCTGCGGCAACGGCCTGCCACCGGGCCTGCAGGACGGCTCGCAACTGCCCAAGCCACTGTTCACCCCTGCTACCAAGGCAGCACTGGGCGATCACGACCAGAACGTGACCTTTGACGAAGTGATGGTCACGATCGGTCAGGAGGAGGCCCAGGAGCTCAAGCGGCTGAGCCTTGACCTGTACAACCGTGCCGCGGAGATCGCCGGTCGACGCGGACTGCTCCTGGCCGATACCAAGTTCGAATTCGGCTTTGGCACACAAGGCAAGCATGCGGGCAAGATCGTGCTCGCTGACGAGGTGCTCACTCCGGATTCCTCTCGTTATTGGCCGATCGACCAATGGGCTCCGGGTGCAGCCCAGCCCAGTTTCGACAAGCAATTCGTGCGCGACTGGCTCACCTCGCCGGCATCAGGCTGGGACAAGTCGTCCAATACCCCGCCGCCGGCCCTGCCCGATGCCATCGTGGAAGCCACGCGCGCGAAGTACGTGGAGGCCTATGAGCTGCTCACCGGAGACACCTTCGCATGACCACGTGGCTGCTGACCGGTGGTGCGGGGTACATCGGTGCGCATGTCCTGCGCGAACTGCTGGCCTCAGGTCGCTCAGTGGTCGTCGTCGATGACCTGTCCACCGGGGTTCGGGAGAACATTCCTGGCCACGTGCCATTTGTGCATGCATCAATTGCCGACCATGATGCGCTCGTCGAAGCGATGCACACCCATCACGTCGATGGCGTGATTCACCTGGCCGCCAAGAAGGCCGCCGGCGAATCCGTGCACCAGCCCCTGTACTACTTCGATGAGAACGTCGGTGGCATGCAGTCATTGCTGGCGGCGATGGCGCAGGCCAGCGTCAATCACCTGGTGTACTCGTCCTCGGCAGCGGTCTACGGGACACCGCACACCAACCCGGTCACCGAGGCAGCGCCGTTGGCTCCGGAATCGCCCTATGGACAGACCAAGGTGGTCGGGGAGTGGCTGGCTGCCGATGAGCACGTGGCACGTGGGCTCAACTGGATCGGGCTGCGGTACTTCAACGTGGCCGGTGCCGGTGAGGATTGCCTGGGTGATCGCAGCGTGAGCAACCTGATTCCCATGGTGTTCGACGCACTCCAGCATGCCCAGCGTCCCAAGATCTTCGGCGACGACTATCCGACCCCCGATGGCACGTGTATCCGCGACTACGTCCATGTGGCGGACCTGGCCAGTGCGCATGTGGCAGCAGCAGCACGATGCGAGGCGGGGAACTGCTCGCAGGTGTACAACGTGGGAACCGGCCAGGGCGCATCGGTCAAGGACGTGATGTCGATGATCGCGCAGGTAATCGGCCGTGACGTGAACGCGCAGGTCATCGCTCGCCGGCCTGGAGATCCGCCGGCGACCGTTGCCGCCATTGACAAGATCCATGACGAACTCGGCTGGCATGCCATCAGGGACCTGCGCGAGATGGTGACCTCGGCATGGTCTGCCTGGTGCTGGACCCATGGTGGTCACTGACACCGAGTGCTACTGGGCGAGCTCCTTCGCCGATAGCCATACCTGGATGGTGCGACCGGGGATGGAAAACTCCTGCCCGGCGGACAGCGAGGTGGCCGGAGAACGTGCCAGGGTCGGATCCAACGAGTCAATCTGCAGCGACCATGATGCGCCCGCACGTGTCAGGGGGACCACGCATCGCACCGGCTCCCAGTAGGCATTGGACACGATCAAGAGGTCGTCATCGATCAGGATCGTGCCATCACGTGCGACATCAGCACGATCGGAGCCATCGAGGAACACCTGCAACGTCTTGGACTCCGCATCACGCCAGTTCCTGCCGTCCATCTGCTCCCCGTCAGGAGTGAACCACTTGATGTACCTCGACTGACTTCCGGTCAGGTAGGCGTGACGTCGCAGGACCGGATGCGCTGCGCGGAAGGCGGTGAGGGACTGGGTGTATGCCAGCAAGTCATGGTCGACGCTCGCCCAGTCGAACCAGGTGATGGGCGAGTCCTGGCAGTAGGCATTGTTGTTGCCCTGCTGCGTTCTGCCGATCTCATCGCCACCGTTGAGCATCGGCATCCCGAAGCTGGTCAGCAGCGTGGTGAGCATCGCTCGGGACTGACTTGCCCGCAGCGCATTGATCGCCGGGTCGCCGGTGGGTCCCTCGACTCCGCAGTTCCATGACCGGTTGTCGTCGGTACCGTCGCGGTTGTCCTCCTTGTTGGCCAGGTTGTGCTTGGCGTCGTAGGAGACCAAGTCCCGCAGGGTGAAGCCGTCGTGCACCGTCACGAAGTTCACGCTGGCTGTCGGCCGTCGCTTCGAGCCGTGGAATAGGTCCGCACTGCCGGTGATCCGTGATGCGTACTCGGGCAGAACGCCGTCTGCGCCCCGCCAGTAATCGCGAATGGTGCCCCGATAGGGGCCATTCCATTCCCGCCAACCTTGCGGGAATCGGCCAATGTCGTAGGAGTCCATCTGCCCGACATCCCAGGGCTCGGCGATGAGCTTGACCGGACCGACGATGGGGTCCTGATTGACCATGTCGAAGAAGGTCGACTGAGCCGTGAACGCCCCGTCCTCGCGGCCCAATGTGGCCGCGAGGTCGAAGCGGAAGCCGTCGACGTGCATCTCGGTGATCCAGTAGCGCAGGGAATCCATGATCATCCGCAGTGACAGCGGGCTGGATGCATTGATCGCATTGCCGCAGCCGGTGGTGTCGTAGTAATCCCCGTTGGCGGCCAGGCGGTAGTAGTTGGGGTTGTCGATGCCGCGAAAGCTCAGCGTGGGACCGTCAATGCCACCTTCGGCAGTGTGGTTGTAGACCACGTCCAAGATGACTTCGATACCGGCCTGGTGCAAGGCCTTGACCATGGCGCGAAATTCGTCCACCTGTCCGCCGGCAACTCCGGACCGGGCAGCCGCCGAGTACCTGGCATGCGGTGCGAAGAAGCCCAGCGTGTTGTAGCCCCAGTAGTTCACCAGCCCGCGGTCATGGACCGTGGGCTCGGTGATGAAGTGCTGAACGGGAAGCAGTTCCACCGCGGTCACGCCCAGTGCCTGCAGGTGCTCCACGATCACCGGATGGGCCAGGCCTGCGTAGGTACCGCGCAGTTCCTCGGGGACATCTGGGTGCGTCGCACTGATCCCCTTGACGTGGGTCTCGTAGATAACAGTGTCGGAGTACCGATGTCGTGGTGGTGCATCAGAGCCCCAGTCAAAGCCGCAGTCCCACACCATGCCAACAGGAACGTGACCGGCGGAGTCCAGTTGACTGGGACGCGATCGATTCGCGAGGTCGGCACCATAGATCGCCGGGGAGTAATCCGGGTCGCCAGTGATTGCCCGGGCGTAGGGATCAAGGACGAGCTTGCGCGCATTGAAGAACAGTCCGCGCCCTGGGTCCCAGGGCCCATCCACGCGATAGCCGTATCGCTGGCCGTTGGTGACATGGGGCACGCGCACGTGCCACACCTCGGCATCCTGCTCAGTGATCGGGATGTGCGTCTCGTTTCCGTCGTCATCAATGAGGCAGAGGATGACTGCAGTGGCATTGCGCGAGGCGAGCGCGAAGTTCGCCCCTGTGCCATCAAGCCTGACGCCAAGAGGAAACGGCAGGCCAGGAGTCACCGGTCCGAACAGCATGGACCCATGCTGCCAGGTCCAGATGGCCGTGGTGCACCCGCGAGATGTCACCAGATGGACTGCACATGAAATCCGAATTCATCAACGCCGAATCCACTGACACGCGTTGCTGATGATGTCGTGAAAGGCCCGATGACGATGCGATCTCGGGCTTACCGAACGCATACGAAGTCCGCACGCACCGATCACCTGCTGCACATGTTGAACCGTCATGGTGTGCCGGTACTTCCTCCCACCAACATCAAGGAGACAGACATGATCAGCAGGAAAGCACGATTGTCCGCTGCGTCGGCACTGAGCGCAGTGGTCATCGCATCGACCGCTGCAGGAATGGCACATGCGGCCACGATTCAGCGATCCCACGGATTTGCCGTGGACTGCCAGTACTCGCATACGGCATCGGTTGACCCCATCGTGATGCCGGGCATGACGGGCATGAGCCACCAGCATGAGTTCTTCGGCAACTCCTCCACCGATGAGAACAGCACGGGAGACACGCTGCTCGCGGCAAGCACCACCTGCAATGACCCCAACGACCTGTCCAGCTACTGGGTGCCATCCTTGCTATGGAATGGCACGCGCGTGCAGCCCGTTGCCATGCATGTGAACTACAAGGCCGGTCCCGGCCAGGTGACTGCTTTCCCGGCCGGCTTCAAGGCAGTCACTGGTCGCACAGACACAACCGCAGCATGGGGGTGTGCGATCCCGGGGACTCCACCGGTGATGGGCACCAGTGTCGGCACCGTTCCCACATGCTCGGCCGGTCAGCACCTGGTCGCCCGCATCATCTTCGGATCATGCTGGGACGGCACCAGCCTGGATAGTGCCAATCACGCCTCGCACCTGGTGGCAGCTGTCAGCGGTGCGTGCCCGAGCGATCACGCGGTGGTTGTCCCGCAGGTGAGCCTGGACGTGAATTACCCCGCGTATGTCACCGGGGGAAGCGCCGTGACCTTGTCCAGCGGGGCTGCCTCCACGCTGCACGGCGACATCTTTGAGGCATGGGTCGGTGACTCGCTCAGCGCCCGGCTAACTGCACCTGCCCCGACCGGCACGCAGGGACCCACGCCTCGTCCTCGTCCTTCCGGAGCACCGGTGCCAAGCGGTACCCCGCAACCCCACGGTCCGCGGCCTGCGGCCACGGTCTCGTAGTGCGCAGCGCTCGATGATTGGCTCGGTGCCGTCACCGAGTGCACACCCAGATCTGACCACTGCCACGCAGCGGTGCGCTTGCACGCGGGCATTGCATTGATATCTGGCACGACAGGTGGCCAGTTCCGCCAGGAGCTGGCCACCTGCGTCTTGGCTCACCGCACATCCCGGTCACGCAGAACACGACGATGCACCACCGATCGCCGGGGGAAAGCCTGAGGAGGGCATATTCGGCGAAGCAGGGCTGGCAATTGGAAAGTAGAGTTCTCCAATGCGGTTACCGATAGGACGTATGCCCGTTTTCCCGCGTCTGCTGGCCATCGTGATCACGATTGGCATGGCAACCGGTGGAATTAGTGCACTGGCTGCTCCCGCGCAGGCGCGGGTCCACGGCAGTTCTGTGACATCACCGCACTCGGCTAAGCCATCGGCCCGATTGGTGGGTCGACGCTCCAACCTTCAATGGCCGGCGGCCGCCGAGTCATCAGCAAGTGCTGGTTCGTCGGCCAGCCCCAATCCCTCAACGAGCCCGAGTCCGTCCGTCAGTCCCAGTCCGTCCGTCAGTCCCAGTCCGTCCGTCAGTCCGACCGCTGCGATCACCCCGGGTGTTTCCGCAAGCCCAAGCCTGTCTCCTGCTTCACCATCCCCGTCTGCCTCCCACGGGGTGCGGGTCATGGATGGACCGACTGGACCGACGAATCTGGTGGTCACTTCTTCGGGGGATTGCGAAGTCTCCATGACGTGGGATGCGGTAGTGCCAACTCCGGACAATTACGTCGTGGAACTGCAGGCACCGGGTTTCACTTCAACGAGGAGTGCGTCCGGAACCAGTGTTGACTGGAGTGGCATCCCGGAAGGATTGATGACATTCGGTGTCGTGGCAGTGGTGAACGGCCGCTGGGTATCGGACCCGACTCTGGTGCAGTTCACTGTTCCGCCCGGAGTGAGCCAAATTTGTCGCGTTCCAGAAACCAATCCGAGCGCGGTCACCGCCGCATGGACCAACGCAACGACGTTGCACATCACCTGGAATGCAGCAGTACCTGGCCCCGGCGCACCGCCAGTGACCAGTTACACGGTGTGTCTATCCAGCACCAACTCGACCCGTTGTGGCGGCACTGACGGTCAAACGTCCTATGACATGAACACTTCCGGCTTTGACTTTGGCAACGGGGCTGTCACTGTCGCGGTGAAATCGCGGAATGCCATCGGTACTTACGAGCCTGGCGCGCAGATTCCGGCGATCCCACCGGCGTCCAGCGCCACCGACGGCGTTGTCCCATGCCCAGGAGGCGGCTCGTACACCATGGCTTCCGGTGTGATCACCGGCAATACCGGGTGCACGGGCGCTGTCTCACTCAGCACCGGGACCACGGCAATTGGCCCGAACGCGTTTGCCAATTCAGCGGTTACGTTTGTGAGCATTCCGTCCGGCGTCCTGACAATTGGCGCCTCGGCATTCCAGAATTCCACGGTGGGGAACGTGCAGATTCCAAGCACGGTCACCACGATTGGCGATAGTGCCTTCAACCAGTCCCACCTGCAGTCTGTGTCGATCCCGGATTCGGTGACCTCGCTGGGGTCTCAAGTGTTCTTCAATATCGGTGCGTTGACCTCGGTGCATCTGGGTGCGGGGAT
>CAIKZY010000084.1 GCA_903832025.1 uncultured Actinomycetes bacterium | reverse complement strand
GCCCTTGATGATCAACTTGCCAAAACTGGTCTCGTCAAAGACGGCGACCCCGCTGCGTGTGGCCAGCTGCTCGGCGTTGACCCATCCCTGCCAGTTCTGCTCGCCCCACGAGTAGGCAATTGCGGGATCAATCCCGATCGGCGCGAAGTAGTTTGGCCGCTCCCAACCCATGCGCGATCCAAAGCAGGCGTTGGCGGCCTGGATCTGATCATGGACGGGCGAGCAGCGAAACGGTCGAGCTGTTTCGAACTCGCGGTTGGGCCACGGTACTGAGTAGTGCAAGCCCAGTACTTCGCCGACGCGCGCTCTGAGCCACGTGTGGTTGCCGTTGAACGGGGCAAAGCGTCGAATGTCGACGCCGACCAGGTCAGACTGCGGCTCACCGGACACGATCCACTCGGCCAGGGCCCGGCCGGCACCGCCGGCTGAGGCGATGCCCACGGAATTGAATCCGGCGCCGACGAAGAAGTTCCGCAGTTCCGGTGCCTGACCCAGGATGAACTGATTGTCCGGAGTGAAGGACTCCGGGCCGTTGTAGAACTTCTTGATGCCGGTCTCCTGCAATGCCGGAACGCGGTGCAGTGCCGATTCCATCAGGATGGAAAAGTGCTCCCAGTCTTCGTCCAGGAGCTGGAATTCGAACGGGTACGGAATCTGATGTGGCGCGACCCAGGGCTTTGCCTCGGGTTCGAATCCACCGACGACCAGGCCACCAACCTCTTCCTTGAAGTACGTGTACCCATCGGGATCGCGAAGAATCGGCATCTGGCGATGGACGCCGGCTATTTGCTCGGTGACCACGTAGAAGTGCTCTGCTGAGTGCAGCGGCACATTGACCCCGCACATGGCCCCGATCGCATTGGCCCACTGACCGGCGCAGTTGACCACGATCTCGGCTTCGATATCGCCAGCATCGGTGCGCACTCCGGTAACGGCACCATCTGCAGTGAGCACGTCCAGCACTCGGGTGCGCTCGAATATCTGCGCGCCGCCCATGCGTGCACCGCGGGCCAACGACTGGGTGACGTCAGTGGGATTGGCAGTGCCGTCGTAGGGCAACCAGATGGCACCAAGGATGTCGTCGGTGTTCAAGACCGGATAGAGTTCCTTCGCCCGCTCGGGCGAGATGATTTCGCAGGCCAAGTTGTAGGCCTCAGCGGACGCAGCGGTGCGCAGCAGTTGAATCATGCGATCGGGCGTGCGCGCCACGGTCACCCCACCGCACTCCTTGTATCCAGTCGACAGGCCGGTCTCGGCCTCGAGTTCTTGGTACAGCTTCGCCGAGTACTGCACCAGTCGGGTCCCGGACTCACTGGCCCGCAATTGCCCGACTAGGCCTGCGGCATGCCATGTGGTCCCTGACGACAACTGGCCCTGCTCGAGCAGCACCACGTCGGTCTCGCCGAGCTTGGTCAGGTGGTAGGCCACTGAGGCACCGATGATGCCGCCGCCGATGATGACAATGCGTGCGCGTTCGGGGAGTTGGGTCACAGTCAGATGCTAGGCCGAATACTGGTCTGGTTGGCCGACCCCTGCCGCTTTGACAGCAGGGCATGTCCTGGCGCGATCAGATGCCCAACGTGCGGCTATGTCTGTCGCATGAACCGCAGGTAAATGGACGCGAACACCACCACGATGGTGACGTTGACTGCCAGGCGAAGCCAGAAGTGGTGGCTAAGGAAGGCGACATCCACTCCGATGATCACCGCAATCATCACGGCGACGTACACAATGCCGACCACGATTTTGCCCATGGCTCTGTTCTACCTCCTGCGGGCGTCACCGCGCAGGACTGTTGGTCCGGGAACGTTCTTGAGCCCCCGGTCAGGATTGAACTGACGACCTACCGCTTACAAGGCGGTTGCTCTACCACTGAGCTACAGGGGCGGTGACCGAAAGGCCGTGCCAGATTCTATGCGGGCGGGACTTCTTCGCAGGTACGACCACCGTGAACAGATGACGGGGATGACCGTCAGGTCGCCGGTGGTGGTCGTCCACCCCAGGGTCGGACAACAATCGCGCAGCCTGCTGAGCGACGTACGGGCAACCTAGACTTCTGGAGTAACCCGGGAAAAGTCCCGGGACCATCGGGCCAGAAGGGCGGGATCGTGTTCACCCTCGTCCTGCCCGCCCAGCATGTGGGTGGTCCGCTATGGCCGGTACTGCTGGTCATTGGCCTGCTCATCGCGTTGAACGTGGTGAACAATCGGGTTGCCCCGAACAGTCATTTCCTTCTGTGGGCTCTTGGTGGCTCGATCATGTTCTTGGCCATCGGCCTGCTCGATGGGTGCACGTTCACTGACATGGGACTGAGCTGGCACTACTGGCTGCGTGGGGCGATCTGGGGTGCCGGATGCATCCTGGCGGTGACGCTGGTCTACCTCATCGGTGCCACCACCACCAAGGGACGCGACGCCTTCCACGACGAGCGCAATGCGCACATGAGTGGCAGCCGCTTTGCGTTCCAAGCATTGCTGGAAGTGCCGTTCGGCACGGTCTTGCTTGAGGAAATCGCCTTTCGCTCGGTCCTGTTCGCCATGCTGGCTCGTCGGTACGGCTTGCTGTGGGCGCTGGTCGTGTCCTCAGTGCTGTTTGGACTGTGGCACATCCTGCCTTCGATCGGCACCCATGAGGCCAACCCTGCACTTGGATCCGTCGCCGGGCAGGGGCTTCGCGGCAACATCATCGCGGTTGCGCTGTCCGTGCTGACGACCACTATTGCCGGTGGGCTGTTCGTCGGACTGAGGCTGATCTCTGGCTCGGTACTGGCCCCGATGGGCCTTCACTGGGCCACGAACGGCGTGGGCTACGCCTTCAGTTTCACCATCATCCGCACGCGCAATCGCATCGCGCGTCGGGCCGAGCTCGCCCGGCGGGATGCAACTGATGATCCTGGCCGCGGCACCGATGTAGGCCGGAATTGAAACTTTCCGGGGTCGAATGACATGGGTGTAATTGGGGCAATACGATTACGGGGTTGAAGGACGTCGGTGGCCTGGCAGGCCGCCACAGTGGAGGGATCTGAATGGAAGCCGCGCGGTCTGAGCAGGTTGCCGGTACTTCGTTGACTGAGCGAGATCGACAGATTCTCGAGTTCGAGCGCCAGTGGTGGCGCTATGCCGGAGCCAAGGAACAGGCGATTCGCGAACTGTTCGACATGAGCGCTACTCGGTACTACCAGATCCTGAACACCCTGATTGATTCCCCCGATGCACTTGCGTTTGACCCGATGTTGGTCAAGCGCATGCGGCGCATGCGTGCAACCCGACAGCGTGCCCGCTCGGCACGCCGCCTCGGCGCTGACGCGAAGTAGCCTCAGTCAGGGGCAAGCCAGGCTGTGCAGCTACAGCTATCCGGGCAGCATCCATGGCACCATGGAACGACAACGTGGTTGTCTTTGGAAGGGCTCTCATGCGCGCCAGGTCAGTTGTTCCGCTCAGTGCCGCACTCGTGCTGATCACTGCCGCTCCGGCCTTTGCCGCTCCCTCATCAACACCCAAGCCAACCGCAAGCGCGAAGGTGAGCGTTTCTTCTTCAGCATCGGCATCAGCTTCAGCATCGACAACGTCCACGGCCACCACCACGGCAGCCAATGGCGTGGCGCCACAGCCCAAGCCCACCGGCAAGCCGGTGGTTGTATGGGCCGATTCCACGCGTGCGGCAGTCCTGGCGGCGCAGTTCCCTCAGGGCTTTGGTGGCCATCCCCTGCAGGTGGTGACCAAGGACTTGTCGACGCTGCAGACCGACCTTGCGGCAGCTTCGGCGGCCACGGCGCCCGATGTGGTGGAGATGCAAGGGGAGTGGACCGGCGCCCTGGCTGATGCTGGTCTGATCGTGCCGCTGAATGTGCCCACGGCCCTGGCCGCGCAATTTCCCGCCAATGTCCTTGCCACATTCCACTACGGAGTCAGCACGTTCGGTATTCCCGTGCAGTTCGAGAACGTCGCGCTGATCACCAACACGAAAGTGATCAAGGTGGCGCCGCCGACGTTTGCCTCGTTGGTGGTCAAGGTGCAAAAGCAACTGAAGGCCGGGGTGATTACGACCGGGCTTGCGGTCGGGCAAGGCACGACCGGAAATGCCTACAACATGCAACCGCTCTTCGCCGGACTTGGCGGCTATATCTTCGGCTCAGCGCCCAAGGGTGCAGTGGACGTGCACAATCTCGGGATCCAGAATCCGATGTTCGTCCAGAACCAGCCCAAGATCGATGCCTGGAATGCTGCAAAGGTCGTTGATTCCACGTTGACTACGGATGCAGCGAAAGCGGCCTTCACCACAGGGAAAGCCGCATTTTGGATCACCGGTCCCTGGGATGCTCCGACGTTAGCCTCACTGAAGTTCACGTACCAGGTGTCCCCGGTTCCCAATATCGTGCCCGGCTTTGCCACCAGCCCCTTCATTGGTTCCAAGGGATTTGCGGCCACCAAGTTCGCAGCCAAGCACGGGCTGACGGCAGTCACCAAGTCGTTCTTGCGCAAGGGGCTGACCGCAGCTGGCGTGCAAGCCGCATTCGGCGCGGCTGCAGGGCGCATGCCGGCCGTGCTCAGTGCCGCTCCTGCATCGACGCTGATCAAGGCGTTTGGGGTCGCTGCCACCGACGGGATCGCCCTGCCGACGGTGCCGCAGATGTCCCAGGTGTGGGCGCCGCTCGGCCAGGCATGGGCCAGTTCCACGTCGGGGTCTGCTGCCACCCCGGCTGCCACCAGCTTTGCCGCTGCCGCAGCTGCCGTGAGCACTGCCGTTGGCGGTGCCACTGCCGGCCCGGCCCCCACGCCGAGCGGGGTCAGCGCCAGCCCGAGCCCTTCGGCCAGCGGTTCTGCATCGGGGTCAATCAAGCCCAGCCCGTCGGTGACTCCCACGCCAGTGGTCACCGTGACCGTGACCGCCACGCCAACTAAGAAGCCTGGCGCAAAGCCCACCAGAACAAGCAAGCGGTAACGAGCATTTGCACTCTCCAGGGTCGAGTGCTAATTTTGCGTTAGCACTCTGACCCCGAGAGTGACAATGCGCTCGGGGTCGTCCGGACCGGAAGTTCCTGGAGGAACACACCCCATGGCAAAGATGATCGCATTTAATGAAGAGGCGCGTCGCTCGCTGGAGCGCGGTATGAACGTGCTCGCCGACGCTGTCAAGGTCACCCTTGGCCCTAAGGGCCGCAACGTCGTCCTGGAGAAGAAGTGGGGAGCTCCCACGATCACCAACGACGGTGTGTCCATAGCCAAGGAGATCGACCTGGAAGACCCCTACGAGAAGATCGGCGCCGAGCTGGTCAAAGAGGTCGCCAAGAAGACCGATGACGTCGCAGGTGACGGCACCACCACCGCAACGGTGCTGGCGCAGGCACTGGTTCGCGAGGGTCTGCGCAACGTTGCAGCCGGTGCGAACCCGATGGCGCTGAAGAAGGGCATCGATCGCGCAGTGTCGATCGTGTGCGACGAACTGCTCTCGATGGCCAAGGACGTGGAGACCAAGGAGCAGATCGCTTCGACCGCAGCCATCTCCGCAGGCGGAGACGCCGAAGTGGGCGGCCTGATTGCCGAGGCAATGGACAAGGTCGGCAAGGAAGGCGTCATCACCGTCGAGGAGTCCAACACCTTCGGCTTGGAGTTGGAACTCACCGAGGGCATGCGCTTTGACAAGGGCTACATCTCCCCGTACTTCGTGACCGATGCAGAGCGCATGGAAGCAGTGCTGGAAGATCCCTACATCCTGATCGCCAACTCCAAGATCTCCGCAGTGAAGGACGTGCTGCCGATCCTGGAGAAGGTCATGCAGTCCGGCAAGCCGCTGTTGATCCTGGCCGAGGATGTCGAAGGCGAAGCGCTGTCGACCCTGGTCGTCAACAAGATCCGCGGCACGTTCCGCTCAGTGACCGTCAAGGCCCCCGGCTTTGGCGATCGTCGCAAGGCCATGCTGCAGGACATCGCGATCCTCACCGGCGGCCAGGTCATCTCCGAGGAGGTCGGCCTGAAGCTGGAGAACACCACCCTTGACCTGTTGGGTCGGGCCCGCAAGGTCGTTGTCTCCAAGGACGAGACCACGATCGTGGAAGGCGCAGGGGACCAGGAGCAGATCGCCGGTCGCGTCAACCAGATCCGGGCCGAGATCGACAAGTCCGATTCGGACTACGACCGCGAGAAGCTGCAGGAGCGCCTGGCCAAGTTGGCTGGTGGCGTTGCAGTGATCAAGGTCGGTGCAGCCACCGAGGTGGAGCTCAAGGAGCGCAAGCACCGCATCGAAGATGCCGTTCGCAATGCCAAGGCCGCTGTGGAAGAGGGCATTGTCGCCGGTGGTGGCGTGGCACTGATCCAGGCCATGAAGGCTGCCGGACCCAAGATCGATGCACTGGGCCTGACCGACGAGCAGGCAGTTGGCGCGAACATCGTTCGCGTTGCTGTCAGCGCCCCGTTGAAGCAGATCGCCGAGAACGCCGGCCTGGAAGGTGGCGTGGTGGCAGAGAAGGTGCGTGAGCTGACCCCGGGTCACGGTCTGGATGCCAGCAACGGCGAGTACGTCGACATGATTGCCAAGGGCATCATCGACCCGGCCAAGGTGACCCGTTCGGCGCTGCAGAATGCAGCATCGATTGCCGGTCTGTTCTTGACCACCGAGGTCGTTGTTGCTGACAAGCCGGAAAAGGCCGCACCGGCCATGCCCGGTGGCGGCGACATGGGTGGCATGGACTTCTAAGTCCGACCAGAATCACAACAAGGGCGGCCCCTTCGGGGGCCGCCCTTGCTTATGTGGATGCACATACTTATGTGGATGCACATGTGTGTGAAGCAGTCGTCGAAGTGTCGCTAGCTGCCATCGCCACCGTGACGATGGCGTGTGTGGACTTGGACGGCATGATGGCCGCCGCAGTGCGCGAGGTTGGTCCTGGCATGGTGCACAGTGAGTGCGGACGTGCCAAGTGTTCGGAAATGCCAACGCCAAGGCTCCTTGGTCGGGCACGAGCAGGCAGAAGAGAAACTCGCGGTTACTTGGCGGTGGTGAACCACACCGCGTGGGTGCTGTCCACGCCGACCAGGCCGGGATCCCCGTTGCCGCAGAGGGATTGCGAGGCCGCACATGGACCCATCATCAGGCCGTAATAGAAGCCGCCGGGAGTATGCAGATTCACCCGCACGCCCCAGGCACCACTCTTGGACACCGACGCGCAGGCGTTGCTCATGATGTTCTCTCGCAGGACACCCTTGACGATGGTGTACCGGGACAGGCAGACGGTGTTGCTTCCGCCGGTCCAGTTCCCAGTGGCCTGCAGTGCCTTGTGACCAAGCAATGCCGTGAAGTGCACCACTGCGGCCGCAGGTGCACTGGTGCCGTTCACGGCCAGGCAGGCATAGCGAGTGGTCGTCGGCTTGCCGGCGGCGTAGACATGCGAGCAGGCATGGGTGGACTTGATGGGAGTGGTGGCCGCATGGGCCACACCAATCCCGGTCAGTACCAGTGCAGCAACGGTGGAGATGGTCAATGTCGTCAATCGCATGGCTGCCCCCTTGCTCGGATGGTGTGAGCCTACGGCGGAAAATGGGTCAGTGGATGATCACTGACTCTCGTGGCGCGCATACAGCGCAATACGCAGATCCCGCTTCTGATGGAGCCGATGGGTCATAGTGAGGTGGTGCTTGGTACCTGGAACCTGCAGTCGGTCAGCGACGGGGATGTGCGCCTGCGAAGCGGCAGCGTCGGGCTGATGTCCGCGCAGGCCAGTGCGCCGGTTCGTCACGGCAGGCTCATCGTGGAACCGCAGCGCGTGCACCTGGATATCGTGATCGCGCTGGACAAGATCAAGATGGGCAACTTCGTGATGCAGGCGGCGGCGCGCACCTTGATCTCCATGCACAAGGTGCATGACCTGACCTTCGCTGGCAGCGGGTCCGAGCTGTCATCGGTTCACGGCATTGCCCGTGCCGGTGATGTTGAGGTCGATCTGGATCTGGCACTGTCGGTGTCCGAATCCCTGCTGCACTTCAATGGACAGGGCAGCTTGGGTACCGTGCACATACCGATTCCCGGTCTGGGCACCATTGACGACTTCCGATTCGACGTCGAAGCCTCAGTGGGATTGCTCGCGCAACGAGATCACCGAGATGGGCGAGGATCCCTCACGTAACCGCAATGCCACGTCGCTGACTTCCAGCGTCTTGCCGGCGGCGGCATCGATGATCAAGTCGTATGCCTGGTCATTGGTGAAGGTCAAGGTCCAGCCGTTGATTCCAAGCATGACGATTGTGGCCGCCAGCGCGAGGCGCTTATTTCCGTCTACGAGGGCTTGGTTCTTGCAGATCGACAGCAAGAGCGCCGCGGCCTTTGAGCGCCGCGGCCTTTGATTGAAGGTCGGGATAGGCATCTTCGCCGAACACTGAAGCTCGCGGTCGAGCGACCGCGGATTCCAGCAGCCCGTAATCGCGTACCGCAACCTGGGCGTCAATCGCCCGCTCAGCGACGTGGAGTAATTCCTCGAGCGTGAAGTAGATCATTCACCAAGACGCTCGAGGGCTTCTGCGTAACGGGGCAGTTCACGCCGCATGACCTCATGAATGAGGACTTTCCGGGACATGGACTCCACGTACTGACGAAGTGCCGCTAGGACAACCTCATGCTGCGATCGATTTTCCAGTTTGGCGATCCGCGCCAGGGCGGCGGAGTCTTCGGCGGGGATCCGGAGGGTCATGGCCATGGCGACGTGATACCGAAAGTGGTATCACGTTGTAAGTCATCCCTAGTGCGTCCGGAGATCATCGGCATCCACGATGGAGTATGCGTACCCCTGCTCGGCCAGGAAACGCTGCCGATGTTGCGCAAAATCCGCATCAACGGTATCCCGCGTCACGATGGAATAGAAGTGCGCGGTTCGTCCATCTGCCTTCGGACGCAGGATGCGTCCTAGTCGTTGGGCTTCTTCCTGGCGAGAGCCGAAGGTGCCACTGACCTGGATCGCGACTGAGGCCTCAGGCAGGTCCACGCTGAAGTTGGCGACCTTGGACACGACGAGCACTCGGATGAGGCCATGGCGGAAGTCGCTGAACAGGCGCTCGCGCTCCTTCACGCTGGAAGCTCCGGTGATGACCGGGGCGTTGAGGTGCTCACCAAGCTCGGCGAGCTGATCCAGGTATTGCCCGATGACCAATACCTGATCGTCGGGGTGGCGGGCAGCGATGACTTCCACCAGGGAGACCTTGTCATGCGCGCATGAGGCAAGCCGGTACTTATCCTCCGGCTCGGCCATCGCGTACGTCATCCGGTCGGAATCGGGCAGGCTCACGCGAACCTCGACGCAGTTCGCCGGAGCGATGTAGCCCTGGGTCTCGATGTCCTTCCACGGTGCGTCGTACCGTTTGGGGCCAATCAGGGAAAAGACCTCGACCTCCTGGCCATCCTCCCGAACAAGGGTCGCGGTCAGTCCCAGTCGGCGACGGGATTGAATGTCGGCAGTGAAGCGAAAGATCGGCGCCGGCAGCAGGTGCACCTCGTCATAGATGATCAAGCCCCAGTCTCGGGAATCGAACACCTCCAGGTGCGGATAGATCCCCTGCCGCTTGGTCGTCATCACCTGATACGTGGCGATGGTCACCGGCCGAATCTCCTTGCGGGCTCCGGAATACTCCCCGATCTCATCAGGGGTCAGCGTCGTGCGTCGCAGCAGTTCCTCTCGCCACTGACGGGCCGAAACGGTGTTGGTGACCAGGATGAGTGTGGTGGCCTGGGCCAACGCCATCGCCAATGCACCAACGATGGTCTTGCCGGCACCACATGGCAGCACCACCACGCCTGAGCCACCGTGCCAGAAGCCCTCAGATGCCTCGGTCTGGTACTGGCGCGGCTGCCAGTCCGTGGTGTCCAGGCCAATGGCGTGACGCTCACCGTCCACATAGCCGGCGACATCCTCGGCGGGCCAGCCGAGCTTGACCAGCGCCTGCTTGATGTGACCACGTTCGGACGGGTGCACGGCGATGGTGGTCGCATCAAAGCGCGCTCCGAGCAGGGGCGCGATCTTCTTGCTACGCACGACCTCCTCCAGCACTGCCTCGTCCAGGGCCTGGAGCACCAAACCATGGACCGGGTGGTTGTTCAGCTGCAGCCGGCCATAGCGACTCATCGTGTCGGCGATATCGATCAGCAGTGAGTGAGGCACGGGGTACCGCGAGTAGCGGATGAGGGTGTCGATGACCTGCTCGGCGTCATGGCCGGCCGCGCGGGCATTCCACAGTCCCAGCGGCGTCAGCCGGTAGGTATGCATGTGCTCCGGTGCTCGCTCGAGCTCGGCGAAGGCAGCGATCGCTCGTCGGCATTCAGCCCCGACGGGATGATCGACCTCGAGCAGCAGCGTCTTGTCGCTTTGGACAATCAATGGACCGTCGCCCACGCGGGTTCCCTTCAGATGGTGACCCTCCAGGTTACCGCTAGGTTGGCGTCGTGCTGCTGGAGTCACTGGCCCTTGAACAGGCCACGCTGCTTGCGCAGGCCTCGGGCGTCCAGATTCGCACGGTGTCAGGCATATCCGGCATCGAGGACGTGCGCTGGGTGACTGACCAGGTGTGGGGCACCGAACATGGCACTCAGGTACAGCCGGACTTCCTCCGAGCCATGGAACACGCTGGGGGCTACCTATCGGTGGCGTACGACGGCACGGTGCCGGTGGCGTCGTGTATCTCCTTCATCGGCAGGCACCTGCATGAGGGAGCATGGGAGACCTACCTGCACTCGCACACCACCGCGGTCATTGCCGGCTATCGAGACAGGCACATCGGCATGGCGATCAAGGCCCATCAGCGGTGGTGGGCCCTGGCTCAGCAACTGGATGTCATCTGCTGGACATTCGATCCGCTCATGCGTCGAAATGCGTATTTCAATCTGGCCCGGCTGGCTGCCGGCATCACCGGCTATGTCGTGGATTTCTATGGCCAGCTTGACGACTCGATCAACACCGGCGATCCCACCGATCGATTGGTGACTCGATGGCAACTGGATGCCCCGGCGGTCATTTCCGCGATGTCGGGGCAGGTGCATGTGCGCACCATTGAAGCCGGTGCTGATGCGGTGACGGTGGCAACGCCAGCCGACATCGGCGCACTGCGTTCCACCGATGCTGCCGCTGCCGGCAATTGGCGGCTGTCAGTTCGCGAGCAGATTCGCCAGGCAGCAGGACGTGGACAAGGCATCGTCGGCTTCACTGCCGATGGCCGGTACCTGATGAAGCCGGGCAAGCACCTGCACTTTTCCGATCCGAACCCCTGACAGTTCCGAAAGGACGGCACACCATGGCGATCGAGCGCATCAAGTTGCACCGCATGGCACTGCCATTGCGATCTCCATTTCGCACTTCAATGGCGGTAGAGACTCATCGCGATACGTATCTGGTCGAGGCGGTCACGGACACCGGGATCAGCGGATGGGGTGAATGCGTGGCCATGGACTGGCCCGGCTACACCCACGAGTACACCGATGGTGCGTGGGATGTGACGCTGGAATTCCTCCTGCCACGCCTGGACCGTGTTCGCCACGATCCCAATCCGCAGGCGGTGCGTGCGGCACTTGACGAGATCAAGGGCCACGTGATGGCCAAGACGGCACTGTCCACGGCAGTCCTCGACGCCTGGCTTCGCGAGCGTCATCAATCGCTGGCCGACTTCCTTGGCGCAGACAAGACGGCTGTGGATGCAGGGGTGTCGGTGGGCATCCCTGAAGCGCAATCCATCGACGCCCTGATGAGCGAAGTCGCAGGCTACATCGACCAGGGTTACAAGCGCATCAAGCTCAAGATTCAGCCCGGCTGGGATGTGGAGCCGGTGCGAGCAGTGCGAAGCACCTGGTCGACGATCCCGCTGCAGGTCGATGCCAACCAGGCATATCGGCGGACCGACACCGCGCTGATGCGGGAGCTAGACGAGTTCGATCTGCTGCTCATTGAGCAGCCGCTGCCCGAGGACGACTGGGTGGGTCATGTCGAACTGGCCATGAGTTGCAGCACCCCAATCTGCCTGGATGAGTCCATCATCTCCCTCGGTACGTGCGAGGCGGCACTGAACTTCGGTGCTGCGCGCATCATCAACATCAAGCCCGGCCGCGTCGGCGGCATCTTGGAATCGGTGGACATACACAACATGTGCCTGGCTCGTGATGTCCCGGTGTGGTGCGGAGGCATGCTCGAGACAGGCATCGGTCGTGCCGCCAACGTTGCGCTTGCGGCCATGCCGGGGTTCACCCTGCCCGGGGATACCAGCGCATCGAGTCGGTATTTCGCGCAGGACATCACTGCACCGTTCGAATTAGTTGACGGGCAACTGCTGGTGCCCAGGGGCGCCGGTATCGGTGTCGATCCAATTTCTGAGGTGATTGCCGAATTGACCAGCGCTGTTGCGGAGATATCCCTGACGCATTCGTGATGGCATGGCCTCGCTGTCCACGCCTTCCAGAAGTGGGCTCAATGCTCCCGGTGTGGTGCGAGCTCGCCCACGCCGGCGATTCGGGACAGGGCGAATGTGCGCACGGTGGCCGAATGGTGCTCGAAGGCGGTCACCGAACCGCCCCCGACCCGAATGGGGTCGATCACCAGCTCCACGGTGGTGCCATCGGCATCGGCATAGGCAATGCGTACCGAACGATTGTGGGTGACGGCCTCCCGCAACAAGGCGCCCGATGCCGCGCTGCCGCTGCGCGGGATCGGTGGATGGTCGCCGTCTGGAACCGGTCCCTGCTCGCGTAAAGCCACCACGGCGCGCCTGACCTGCGCGGTGGCGGTCTTGGTGACCAGTGGGCGCGCTTGCGGTGACGTGCGGTGGCGCGAAGGCGCGGAGATCATGATCTGCCCGTCCGGGCCTTCACCGGCCGGTGCGTAATCAAAGCTGCGCAAGGTCGTGATGACATCTGCAGGGGAGGCATCGCTGACCAGGACCGTGCTTGCCACACGATGTAAGCCCAATGCGGTCAAGCGGCGATCTGCCAGCAGATACGCAAGCGTTGACATCTCATCGCAGCGCACATAACTGGCGGCCGATCCCACGCGCACCGATCCGTGCGCTCGCGCCGTGTCGTCAATCAGGTATCCCAGCGATTGCGGCAGCGGGGTCGATGACATGGACGTCAATAACTCTCGCAGTCCCTCTGCATCCCAGCCGGCATCCAATGCCCGCCGAAGCGATTGTGCCGAAAGCCGATACACCGTGGCATGCCCGCGAGACTCCACATCTGCCACGAGCACCAGCTGCCGCGCCAGCTCAGCGGTTGCCGGACCCGGCACGATCACGGTCAAGTCCGCCTGGATGAGGACATGATCGACTTCTGTTGGCATCCACTGCGCCATGGCCAGCGTGGCATCCTCGCCGACCACCAGCGCCCGACCAGCCTGCGAGAGGGCACCGGCTGCCACGATGCCCAACAGGTCCGCCTCGACCAAGGTTGCGCCCACTGTCTGGTCACGAAGTTCGCTTGCCTTGCGCGGATGTGCCCAGTTCAACACTGCAAGCAGGCTGTTTGCATCCAGCACCTGGCCGGGTGAGCTCGTGCTTGCCAGGGTCATGGTTGCCGTTCGGGCGTCCACGACGGCTCGTCGAGCCGCATCGGCGGCCAAGACATTGGACTTTGCATCGGCAAGGCTCGGCATCGTTGCGAGTTCCAGCCACGCGGCCGCCAGGTGATGCCATTGCTGCACGGTGGGTAATTGCGTCCACCCGTCAACGGCGTCCGTGGGAGTCCAGGCAGGTGCCGGGTTCCCGTTGTCGGCTACCAGGTCTGCGGCGACCGCCAACTGGATCCACAGTGCTGCCTCGGCGGGCACGATCGCCAGTGCCTTGCACACGTTCGCAAAGTCCTTCACGCCCAATCCGCCGCCGCGCAGCAGTGGTGGCGGGGATTCCGACCACAAGTCCAGAAGTTCGCGCATGCAGGTCACGGCTCGCAGCGCTGCCAGGCCTGCTTGCTCGTCAACAAAGCGTTGCTCGTGCAGGGTGTGGCTGGGCAGCCGGGGCATAGGCCAGGGCATGGGCCCTGGAACTCCGGCGAGTTCATGGGCGGCGGCGATGGCTCGTAGGTGATCGTCATCCCCCCACAGCAGTGCCAGGTCACGCAGGACACGGATTGCACTTTCGATGGCCAGATGCAGTTCCTGATCCTCGACGCCCCTGCCTGCGGCGCCGGCGATGACGGTCAATGCGACCGGTTGATTGGCTGACAGCGTGCAGGCGTGCGCCAGGACGCACAATTCCAGTGCGTTGCGCTGCTCCAGGCACCGGGCAACCGATGGGGCGGTGGTTGCTCGCGCGGCCAGGGCTGTGACGTCCGAGGCGATGGGATACGCCAGGTCCAGTCGGCCGCTGAGCAGGGTGTGCAACTGGTCATCGGTGAACGCCCGAAGCTGGTCCGCCAGACTGCGCGGCCTCATCGGTGGATCGAAGCTGAGCGTGATCGACCAGCCACCCAAAAGCTGGAGAGCACGATCAGCAAGCCCACCGCGGTGATCATCGACATCCCCCACCACCAGCTGGCCAGGTGAACGGACGGGACCAGCAGGGGAGTGATGGCAACCAGGGTGCAGACCAGGCCGATGACGGTCACCACGATGCCGATTCGCATCACCTTGTCAGCTGTGGTCACCCGAGCAAGCCTACGCACTGGCTTCTGGGTACCCTTTCGGGCATGCCTACTGGAACCGTGAAGTGGTACGACGTCGACAAGGGATTCGGCTTCATCGCCTCAGATGAAGGTGAAGATGTGTTCGTCCACGTCTCAACCCTTCCTGACGGGGTAACCGCGCTCAAGCCGGGCACGAAGCTGGAATTCGGGGTCGTTGACGGGCGCCGAGGCAAGCAGGCCTTGAGCGTGACGATCCTGCAAGCGCCACCATCTGTGGTCAAAGGTTCCCGCAAGGCAGCCGGTGACCTGGCTGGCCAGATCGAGGACCTGATCAAGGTGCTGGACTCAGTGTCCGGCGACTTGCAGCGCGGAAAGTACCCGCCCGATGCCAAGTCCAGCAAGATCGCCGCGGTGCTTCGCGCAGTCGCCAATGATCTGGACGTGTAACTGATCGGGCGCCCAACGCCTAGCCGTGGATGAGTTCGACCACGGACCACCCGCAGAGCAGTGCCAGGAGTGCTGCTGAGACCAGTCGAAGACGCCACAGCGGAATACGTGCGGTCAGCCATCGGCCGGCCAGGACCCCCAGGCCTCCGATGATGCACAGTGCGGCAGAGGCTCCGAAGAACACCGAGATCCCGGAGTGCGTGCGTGCGGCCATCCCGGCGGCAAACAGTTGTGACAGGTCGCCCCATTCGGCAGTGAAGATCACGACAAAGCTGGTGAGAAAGGCCCGTTGCGGTGACTGCGATTCCCGAGCGGTGACCTTGTCCAAGATGTGCTGCGCCTCGGCGCCCTCAGCCTGCTTCTCAGCCGCTGAATCGGCCAGACCGCCGCGGGCCAACAGCACCGCGCCGACAGCGAACAACGTCGCGGTCACTGCCAGCACCACCCGATGGGGAAGCAATGCGATAAGCCCGCCGGCTGTCACCGCAAGAATCATCTGGATGATGAATCCGGCGCACACCCCCAGCCAGACTGGCAGGTGCCGGTACCGAGTTGCCAGGACCAAGGTGGCAACCATGGTCTTATCAGGCAACTCCGCCGGAAAGATCAGAATGAACGTGGTGGCTGCCACGGCAAGGTCCCAGTTCATCGACAGGTGCTCCAGGACCTTCGGCTATCGCTTGGTCAGGCGGAGTTGATCGTGAAGAGCCACAGGCCGCGCGGTTGCGTGCCGCTGCCAGCGACGATCTGCATCTTGGCACCCGCCGCCGGAAGTGCCAGAGAATCAGGAGTCGAGAATCGGTAGTAGCTGGTATGCAAGGTGCCCGGAGTCAGCCGCTGGCCATTGATCGCGACATACCAACCTGCATCTGCAACCACTGGGTCCACGCTGATGCCGATTGTGTTGCCGGGTACTACTTTCACGCTGGGGACCTGACCACCGGTTGCTGCGGCGTTGATCGTGGCCTGCGCGCACTGCCCTGGGTTCAGTGCCGGGGCATCAAAGGCCCAGCAGATCGCCTCCTCGTGCGCACTGGAGGTACCGGACACGACCGAGATGCCGGGATTGGGCTTGGAACAGGCAGTCAGCGCCAGTAGGCCGACGGCGATGGTCAGTGCAGCGGCTACACCACGCGTGCGAGTCATGCAGTGGACGATACCCGCCGCACACCTCCACTGGTGCCGTGGGCCACAATCGGGGGGTGGAGATCACATCGACCGCGGTTGACGCGGCGCTCGCTGACGCAGTGGAGCTTGCGCGTCAGGCCGCAGTGACCGAGGGAGGCGCCGACTACGTCGGCACCCACTTGGGGGTCGCCAGTGAGGGCGAATTGCTGGCAGCGCACATGTTCGCCTGCACTGCTCCGGGCTATGTCGGCTGGCGGTGGACGGTGATCCTGGCCCGAGCCTCCGGCCAGGAGTCGGTCACCGTGTGCGATGCGGTCTTGCTCCCCGGCCCTGAGGCCCTGGTTGCCCCGCAGTGGGTTCCCTGGAGCCAGCGGGTCCGCCCAGGTGACCTGGGCCCCGGTGATGTCCTGCCGACCTCGGCGGAGGATTCGCGGCTGGTCCCTGGATTCACCGGTGCCGATGAGGCTCATGACCTGGACTCGGTGCTCGCGCCGCCGACCTGGGAACTGGGCCTGGGGCGACCTCGCGTGCTGTCGGCATTCGCTCGACTGGATGCGGCCGAGCGCTGGGAGGACGGAGACTTCGGCCCGGATTCGGTCATGGCGAAATCGGCGAAGGAGGCCTGCGCCTCGTGTGGATTCATGGTCACTATTGGTGGGGCACTGGGTCAGGGTTTTGGACTGTGCGCCAATGCCATGTCACCGGCTGATGGCCGTGTGGTGTCACTGGCGTACGGGTGTGGCGCGCATTCGGAAGCGGAGATCATCGAGCCGGAGTTGCCGGCGCCGATGGAGCCCGGATTCGACCACATCGCCTTCGACACGGTAAGCCTGGCTAGCGTTGCCGATTACGTCGAGCCGGAACCAGAACCAGAGCCAGTCGCAGAACAAGAACCAGCCAGTGCGCCAAGCGAGGATGCGGATTCGGGAACAGACGGGATCAGGCGGCCGCATGACGTCGACGGTCAGGTGACCACCGTGGAATTCGATGTCATTGACGAGGAGTTCGACGACCAGTAGTTGTCCCATGCGGGCATTGCACTCGATGCGGAAGAGCACAGTGCAGGTGCAGATTTGCCCACCGCCTTGTCAGCGTTCATGGCCTTGTCAGTGGTCACGCGGCCACTGCCGGCAAGGTCACCCCCACCGCACCTGCAGCGGTCGCATTTGCGGTCGCCGACGACAGCGCATGGCATATGAGTCAGGTGCGTGAGCGCACTGACTCTCGTTTGTCACGGTGGTTCAAGTACAGCAAGCCCATGAGACCGCAGAGCACTGCGATCGCGCAGGCACCGATCCACCAGGTGACTCCATGCGATGCCAAGGTGGTGTGTGCGGCAATCATGACGATGCCGGCGACCGCCCAGATGATGGTGCCGACGATGACAGGCACTCGTGGATGACCGTTCAACGCCCGAGAAGTCACGTCAACACCGTATCGGGCCTAAGGTGTGGCTCATGAGCAACCGGGTGCGCCGCGCGGTAACACTGGTGGTCTTGGTTGGCGTGGTCGCCGTTGTGGTGATCGCCGCTATCGGCCATCGCTAGCAGGCAGTGACACCGTCATTGCTCAGACGGCATCTTGACCGGCTCGGCGACAGGACGCACGATCACCACCAGCAAGCTGACAGCCAGCAGGATGGGTACCAGCAGGAATGCAGAATGCACGCTGATGCGTCCCGTCAGGGACTCAAGGGCGAATGGCGCCAGCGCGATTGCGGCAGTGGTGAACGCCAAGCTTGCACCGGCGGCCCGATCGTTCAGCCCGTTGCTCGACCGAAAAATTCTCGCTGCGGACAGCGGATAAATGAGGGCAAAGCTGACGCCGGTCAAGAACAGCAGGACGAAGAGCACGAACGTCGCATGGCATAGCCACGTGATCACGAACATCACGATCCCCAGCGCGATACACACGCGCAGCAGGCGCTCGGTCGGCAGATCCTCAGTCAGCTTGGTCCCGACCAGTCGGCCGACGAAGATACCGCCGAGAAATACCGCCAGTCCCCGCGCTGAGGTGGCATCGCTCATCCCGGTGTTGTCATGGATGAGCTGCACGCCCCAAAAATCGAGGCAGAATTCCGCACCCACGTAGCACATCGCCGCGATTAACGCCCAATACGTCAAGGTAGGCAGCGCGCCACCCTGCTTGCGCGTGATGACCTGGCCCGCGGTGCCGAACCCCTTGGTATTGGCGCCACGAATCGTTTCCACGACGATGAACATGACGATGGACACCGCAACCCCGGACCGCCAGCCGAATACGGTGCCGGCGAGGAAGCCGGTGAGCAGCGGCGCAAGCAGCCCCATCAAGGCTGCGAAGGACACCGATTCGGTCAGCGCACCGGCAGTCGCGGTGCCCTGGTGGCTGGCGATGAAGGCGTTGGACGAAACCATGATCAGGTTCCCAAAGAAGCACGTGACAAAGGCCAGGGAAATGGTGGCGATTGGCCCGAGGCCGGGAATTAAGAAGGCGGCAATGGCTAGGCACACGCCCAGAATCGACAGGCGCAGGGTCAGTCCACGCCCCAGCCGTGCTGCCGCATGCGGAGCTGCGATTGCGCCGATGACGCCACCGATGGCAAAGAACAACCCATGCAGTCCGGCAACAGCAGCGCTGGAATGCTGCTGGTCGCGAAGGAGAGCCAAACAGGCGCCGAACGCGTAGACAAACCACGACCAGCTCGAGATTCCGGCATAGGCCAGAAGCGTGACCTTGTCGTGGACCGGCCGGGTGCCGGTTGCCACCGCGGACTCGGCGCCGCTCATCCCAACTGACCGATGACGTACTCCAAGCTAGCCACCAGCGCGTGAACGTCATCTGGGTCCACTGCAGGAAATACCGAGATACGCAGCTGGTTTCGGCCCAATTTGCGATACGGCTCGGTGTCGACGATGCCGTTGGCACGAAGCACCTTGGTGATGTCAGTGGCATCAATGCTGTCGTCGATGTCGATAGTTGCCACAACCTTCGATCGCTTCGCGGGATCGGTGACGAAGGGGGTGGCAATTGCCGATGTCTCAGCCCAGTCGTAGAGGACCGCGCTGGATTGGGCTGTGCGATCGGTGCACCAGGACAGCCCGCCGTTGGCATTGAACCAGTCGACCTGCTCGGCCATGAGGTAGATCGTGGCCAGAGCCGGGGTGTTGTAGGTCTGGTCCAGTCGGGAGTTGTCCACGGCGGTCTGCAGATCCAGGAATGGCGGTATCCATCGATCCGAGGCTGCGATGGTCGCGACTCGCTCGATCGCCGCCGGGCTCATCAGGGCCAACCACAGGCCGCCGTCGGAACCGAAATTCTTCTGCGGCGCGAAGTAGTACGTATCGAACTGTGTTGGGTCGACGGCCAGGCCGCCGGCGCCGGAGGTGGCATCGATGATCATGAGCGAACCGGGATCGGCACCGGTTACCCGCTTCGGGGTAACCGCGACCCCGGTAGAGGTCTCGTTGTGCGGTGAGCAGTACGCATCCACGCCGGCCTCAGCGGAGAAACTGGGTGCATCACCGGGTTCGGACTTGTGAATTGTCGGATCCCCGAGGAACGGGGCCTTCTTCACGCCATCGGCGAATTTCGCACCGAACTCACCGAAGGACAGGAACTGGGCTCGGTCGTGAATGAGGCCGAAGGCTGCCGCGTCCCAAAAGCACGTGGAGCCGCCGTTCCCCAGGACCACCTCGTAGCCCTCGGGCAGGTTGAACAGCGTTGCCAGTCCGGCGCGAAGGCGTCCGACTTGTGACTTCACCGTCTTTTGCCGATGCGAAGTGCCCAGGTAGGACTGCCACACCCCTGCCAGCGCATCGGTTTGCGCCTTGCGGACTTTGGATGGTCCGGCGCCAAAACGCCCGTCGGCCGGCAGCAGCTCGGCAGGAATTCGGATTTGAGTCGGGTCGCTCACCAGTGCTCCATCGTCGTACGGGTTGTCGGACAGGGATTGTGCGTGGTCGGTGCGCTAGGCGCGGGGGGTGTAGCCGGAAGGCGCCACCATTGTGGCGTCCCAGCCTGGAACCTGCTCAGGCGTGCGCGGGGCAGGCCCGACGTACTTGGCAGACGGACGGATCAGGCGACCGGTGCGCTTTTGCTCCAAGATATGCGCGCTCCAGCCGGCAAGTCGTGCGCAGGTAAACATGGAAGTGAACAGTGCTGCTGGTACCTCCGCGAAATCGAGCATCACTGCCGCCCAGAACTCCACATTGGTTTCCAGTGCGCGGTCAGGGCGGCGGGAGCGCAACTCGCTCAACGCGGCCTCCTCAAGCGCGACTGCCGCCTCATACCGTTCGGCACCCAGCTCGCGTGCCGTGCGACGCAGGACCCGTGCGCGAGGATCCTCGGCGCGGTACACCCGGTGGCCAAACCCCATGAGTCGCTCTCCGCGATCCAGCACTCCCTTGACGTAGGCCTTGGCGTCCCCGGTGCGTTCCACTTCCTCGATCATGCCCAGCACACGCGACGGAGCTCCGCCATGCAGCGGTCCGCTCATGGCACCGACGGCCCCGGATATGGCTGCTGCCACATCTGCTCCGGTGGATGCAATGACGCGCGAGGTAAAGGTTGATGCGTTCATGCCATGCTCGGCAGCGGAGACGAAGTAGGCATCGATTGCCTGCACGTGTCGTGGATCGGGCTCGCCGCGCCAACGCACCATGAAGCGCTCCACGACGGTCTTGGCTTGATCAATCTGATGCTGAGGCACCATGGGCACCGCCAGTCCTCGGGCCGATTGCGCGACGAAGGACAGCGCCATGACTGACACGTTTGCCAGGTTGTCTCGGGCGGTGTCATCGTCGATATCCAGCAAGGGCTTCAGGCCCCAAGCCGGTGCAAGCATGGCGATCGCCGACTGAGCATCCACTCGAACATCACCGGAGTGCACCGGGATTGGGTATGGACTGGCTGGCGGAAGGCCTGGATTGAACTCATTGTCGACCAGCAGTCCCCACACATTGCCGTAGGAGACGCGTCCGACGAGGTCTTCGATATCAACACCTCGGTACCGCAGCGCACCGCCGTCTCGATCGGGCTCGGCAATTTCGGTCTGGAAGGCGATGACGCCCTCAAGTCCGGGAACGAAGTCGCCCATGATTCTCCAATCGGCTGCCAAGCCCCCATTGTGGCGGTCCGGGATCCCGCGGAGGGTGCGGGGGCAGGTCCTGCGGGGCGAACGTGGGGCAGATCACCTCCCCCTAGGATTGAGGCATGGCTTTCATCGAATCCCTTATCGCCCGTGAAATCCTCGACTCTCGGGGCAACCCGACGGTCGAAGTGGAAGTTCTCCTCGATGACGACACCGTGGCTCGGGCTGCGGTTCCCTCGGGGGCATCAACTGGTGCATTCGAAGCGGCCGAGCGACGCGATGGAGGTCCGCGCTACGGGGGCAAGGGCGTGCTGGAGGCAGTGGCCGCGGTCGAGGAAGAGATTGCTCCGGAGGTCATCGGCTTCGATGCCGCAGATCAGCGACTGATCGATCAGGCGATGATCGACCTGGACGCCACTCCGAACAAGTCGCGTCTGGGCGCCAATGCCATCCTGGGCGTGTCGTTGGCTGTGGCCAAGGCAGCGGCAACCAGTGCAAGACTGCCGCTGTTCCGATACATCGGCGGCCCCAACGCTCACGTGCTGCCCGTGCCGATGATGAACATCCTCAACGGAGGCGCTCATGCTGACACCGGAGTAGATATCCAGGAGTTCATGATCGCTCCGATCGGAGCGCCGACGTTCCGTGAGGCGCTGCGTGCGGGAACTGAGGTGTACCACGCGTTGAAGTCAGTCCTGAAGCAGAACGGGTATGCAACCGGCCTTGGCGATGAAGGCGGTTTCGCCCCGGACCTGCCGAACAATCGCGCTGCCCTGGAACTGATTGCCACTGCCGTGGCAACCGCTGGCTTGCAGCTGGGAACCGACGTAGCGCTTGCCCTCGATGTTGCCTCCACTGAGTTCTTCGACAACGGTGCCTACACTTTCGAAGGCGCAACCCGAAGCGCTGAGTGGATGACTGCCTACTACGAGTCCTTGCTCGCCGACTTCCCATTGGTGTCGATCGAAGATCCGCTGGCTGAGGATGACTGGGCCGGATATGCCCACATCACGTCGGCCATCGGATCACGCGTGCAACTGGTGGGTGACGACCTGTTCGTCACGAACCCCGAGCGTCTGCAACGAGGCATCGAAGCCGACGTTGCCAATGCGCTGCTGGTCAAGGTGAACCAGATCGGAACCTTGACCGAGACGCTGGATGCGGTGTCCCTTGCTCAGCGCAACGGCTACCGATGCATGATGAGCCATCGTTCCGGTGAGACCGAGGACACCACCATCGCTGATCTGGCGGTCGCTACCGACTGCGGTCAGATCAAGACCGGTGCGCCGGCCCGCTCGGAGCGCGTGGCGAAATACAACCAGCTGTTGCGCATCGAAGAGGAACTGGACGATGCCGGCCGATACGCCGGCGCCAAGGCCTTCCCGCGTTTCGCAGGGTGATCTCGGCATTGGCCGTGACACCATCGACTCCGTGAGCGCTTCTTCCCCGCTGCTGACTCCGCCCCGCAAGGGAGCGGTGACTGGGCGCGCCCTGATCCTGCTCGTGGTGGTCGCCGTGCTCGCGATCACGCTGGCGGTGCCGGTGAAGACCTGGTTTGCCCAGCGAGCCCAGATCGCCGGACTGCAGGCCGATGTGTCGGCGGCCAAGGCGCAGGTTGCCTCGCTGCAGTCCCAGGCACACCAGTGGGCAGATCCGAACTTCGTTGCCGCTCAAGCACGTCAGCGACTTCATTTCGTGCTGCCCGGCGAGGTGGGCTATGTCGCCGTGGGAGTCAACGGACAACCGGTCAGCCCTGCCACCGCGACGACGCCGGTACCAACGTCGTGGTTCGACAAGTTATGGAGTTCGGTCCAGCAAGCAGACCATGGTTCACCAACCCAGTAACGCGGTTGCCGACGTCGACCGAGCGTCCGTGGCAGCGCAGTTGGGAAGAGTTCCTCGTGCCATGCTCGCGGTGGCTCATCGATGCGCATGCGGGCGCCCCGACGTGGTGATGACCGCCCCTCGACTTGAAGATGGAACGCCATTTCCGACGACGTACTACCTGACATGCCCGCGGCTGGCCTCGGCGATCGGCACGCTGGAAAGCAGCGGGATGATGCGGGAAATGGAAGCTGAACTGTCGCAGGACGCGCAACTGGCCTCGCGTTACCGCCAAGCGCATGATCGGTACTTGGCCGATCGTTCCCAACTGGGTGATGTTCCCGAGATTGCTGGCATCAGCGCGGGCGGCATGCCTGATCGCGTGAAGTGCCTGCACGTGCTGGCCGCTCATGCGCTGGCTGCTGGCCCGGGGGTGAATCCGCTGGGCGATCACGTCCTCGCAGCCCTGCAGCCCTGGTGGCACGGTGGATGTGCCGAGACCACCGCTGCCAGTGAGCAGCCATGAAAGTCGCTGCCTTCGACTGCGGGACCAATGCGCTGCGCTTGCTGATCGCCGACATTGATGCCCACGGACGACTCACTGAAATCCGGCGTGAACTGCGCACCGTTCGACTCGGCGAAGGGGTTGACGCAACGGGGCAGTTCTCCGAAGCGGCACTGGCGCGCACGTTCGCGGTGTGCGACGAGTACGCGCAGCTGGTCGCGCAGCATGATGTGTCCCGACAGGTGTTCGTGGCCACCTCTGCAAGCAGAGATGTTTCCAACAGGGAATCCTTCGTCACCGGGGTTCACGCCCGGCTCGGGGTTGTGCCGCAGGTCATCGACGGTGCCGCTGAGGCGCGCTACTCCTTCATCGGCGCCACAACCTCATTGCCCAGACTCCAGCCCCTGGCAATGGTCGTCGACATTGGCGGTGGCTCGACCGAATTCGTCACCGAGGATGCGGCAGTAAGCGTCAATGTCGGTTGCGTGCGAATGACTGAGCGGCACCTGCACAACGATCCTCCAACTCCGCAGGAGCAGGAGGCAGTGGCCGCTGATATCACCGCTGCCTTCGCCTCGGTCCCTGCGAGCATCGACCTTGCTCGCATCAGCACGGTGGTAGGTGTCGCTGGCACCGTGACCACCATCGCGGCTCGAGCCTTGGGGCTGGAGCGGTATGACCCGAAGCGCTTACATGGAGCGGTGGTCTGCAGTGAGGCCATGCAGCGCGCCGGCACCGAACTGCTCGCCATGACACGGTCGCAACGATCAGCACTGACCTACATGCATCCAGGGCGAGTCGATGTGATTGGCGGTGGCGCAATGGTGATGTCGGCCGTGATTGAGCTCACTGGTGCAGCATTCATCACGGTGTCCGAATGCGATATTTTGGATGGCATTGCGGCTGCGGCCGCTGCTGCAACACCCTGAATCATTTCGGTTGTTGCATGTAATCGCTTGCGCAAGGGTATGCATGGCGCTTAGACTGCGGCCCTCGGAGGGCCTGATGACAATCACGATTCGCGATGTCGCTGACGCCGCTGGGGTTTCCACGGCGACCGTCTCTCGCGCACTTCGGGGACTGGCAAACGTCGACGAGCAGACCCGAGCCCGGGTGCAGCAGGTTGCCGTGGACTTGGATTACGTCATCTCACCGTCCGCCTCCCGTCTAGCCAGTGGGCGGACTGGTTCCATCGGCGTCGTCACCCCGTACATCGCACGGTGGTTCTTCGCCACCGTGCTGTCCGGCGTCGAAGGAGTCCTGCAGAACGCTGGCATGGATCTGCTGCTGATGTCAGTCAGCTCCGCGGACGGCCATCTACGCTTGCCGCCGGCACCCCGACTGCGGCGGCGTGTGGACGCAGTGCTGGCGATCTCGCTCCCACCGGACGATCCGCAATTGACCGAAGTGCTTGCACTAGGCATGCCCACATCCCTGATTGGCACCCAGCGCGCCGGCGTACCAGGTGTCACTATCGATGACGTGCAGGCAGGTCGAATGGCGACTCAACATCTGATCAACTTGGGGCACACCAGTATCGGCGTTATCGGCGGATATCAGGTGGACGCACTCCACACCGCAGAGCACGATCGATATCGGGGATACGTTCAGGCAATGCAGACCGCGAACTTGCCCGTTGACCGCAATAGAGAGACGTACGGGTACTTCACGGTTACTGGAGGCGAGCAGGCAATGACTCAACTATTGACGCATCCAAATCGGCCTACTGCGGTCTTCGTGATGAGCGACGAAATGGCCTTCGGTGCCATTCGAGCCATGCGTGCCCATGGTCTGACCCCGGGGAAAGACATCTCGATCGTCGGCGTGGACAATCACGACCTTGCTGAGCTGCTAGATCTGTCCACGGTAGCTCAACCGGTTGCGGACATGGGCCGTATTGCCGCTGAGTCTTTGCTGGTCCAACTGCGCACTGGCGCCGCTAATTCCGGGCTAGAGTCACTGCAACTGCCGACGCAACTGATCGTTCGTGGGTCTACCGCACCGGTTGCCTGACGCCGTGATGCTCGGCCGCGCCTGATCCATGTCGAGCAGCACCATGGCCTGTTCCGCGAAATCATGCTCCGCTGCTGGCAGAAGGCGGGCCGCAATCTGGTATCGATGTCGCGGATGCAAAGGATGTTTCCTGACGGGGAGCAAGTCAAACTTCATCCACGCCACGGCCTAGATTCATGATGGCCGCCTGAGCTGACACTTCGTGATGCCGGCGGGATTGGCGATGGAGATGACTGAGGCGCACACCGCACTATTAGTTCGCCGAGAGTGAGTGTGGCCCACCTACACTGACCTCATGACCGTCAACGACATCGTAATTGAAGGCCTGCCTGCAGTTATCTCTGTACCCGAGAGTGGGAGCGGACCCGGCGTGATCGTCATCCAGGAATGGTGGGGTGTCGTGCCGCACATTCGCGACGTCGTGTCGAGGCTGGCACAAGCCGGATATGTGGCGCTTGCCATCGATCATTACCGCGGGGTCGAGACAACCGAGCCGGACGAAGCTCAAAAACTCATGCTCGCTCTGAATATCGGTGAAGTTTCCCACGATCTGGCACAGGCGGCTGCGTGGCTTGTCAAGCAGGATTCGGTGTCCGGTGATCAAGTCGGCACGATCGGCTTTTGCATGGGTGGCGGATTGGCACTTCTGGCACCAACGGTTAGTGAATCAATTGTCGCGGCAGTGGCCTTCTATCCGGCAATGCCTTGGCAGGACTATGCCCCTGACTGGTCTCGGTACGTGGGCCGGGCAGCTTTAGTGAACGCGGCCGAAGGTGATCATTCGTGGGCCGGACCCAAGATCGCCGAATATGCCGCGGCCATCCACGCCGCGGGCGGCCAGGTCACCATCGCTGAGTACCCCGAGTCGGTACATGCATTCTTTAATGATGCTCGTCCTGAGGTGTACCAGGCCACGAATGCGCAGGCGGCATGGGCTGCGACCCTGCAGTTCTTGGATGCCCAATTATCCTGAGCAGACTAGGCCGGCGCTGCTGGCACGTCTTGGTCCCCGTAGTCCAACTGGCAGAGACACCCGGCTTAAACCCGGCACAGTGTGGGTTCAAATCCCACCGGGGACACTGAAGTGCTGTTCCTCCGCGGTTCCCCATGAGCGACCCCTCCGCGAGCACTACTCCCGGGTGAGTGGTGATGTTGACTTTGGCAGAAGAAGGCCCATACGAGCTGGTCCTGGGTTTGGTACGAGGCTGAGTTGATCAGCGATTACGGATGAGGCGCGACCGAAGCTTGCGCCCTGCCATTCGCGCAGAGTTGAGCCGTCGCACGTCGGCCAGGGGAGCAAAACTGAATCCTTCACTGCGAAGCATCGGGATGAGCAGCACGACCGCGTCGAGCGTGAGGTTTCTTGAACGCCGTGCTGCAGTGAACTCACCCGGGTCAGCCAGGCTGTCATGCATGAGCACGATGCCGCTGTCGGCTGTCAGGGCCGAGGTGAGGTAGGCATCAGCGCACTCCTTGGGCGTCATTCGCTCATCCCAAAAGCGCCAGTCCTCGGCCGTGATGTTCCACATGAAGACGGCATCGTGCCCGTGTCGAATCTGCTCATCGGCACGGAGTGCCTTGGCTACAGATGCAGTCCATTCACCGTATGGCGGTCGAAAAGGAATTGCGCCCATGACACCGCATTCGGCCAGGAAGTTCCGAGTCGACAGCACTTCATGCCGTATGTCCTTGTGGCTCAACTCCGGAAGTGATCGGTGGGACCAGGAGTGGTTGCCAATCTGGTGTCCCAGTGACAGTAATTGCCCTGGTATGGATGGATGGAGTGCGGCGTTCTTACCGCACATGAAGAAGGTGGCAGGAATCTGCTCCTGGGCAAGATATTGCCCCAGTTCCAGCGTTCTGGGGCCTGGACCATCACCAACGGTGACTCCGGGACCATCATCAAAGGTGAGCGCGAGCGTGCGAGGTGGAAGTCCGCCTACTCCCGAGCGCAGTCGCAAATCAAGCACGCAGTGATGCTAACAATCGATCTGCACTGGTGAAGCTCCCGGAACTGATGCACGTGCATCGGCTGGCTCACGTTCTGAGCAATTCCTGATGGTGAGTTACCGTATGGAAATGACCGAAAGCAATCGATACAACACCTCAGACAATCCTGTACTTTCGCGGTACGCCAAGGTCGATGCCGACAAGGACTTCTCGACCATCCTTGCCGCCGGCGGGGTGAAGGTCACTCTCAACGACGTGATCATCAAGACCGCCATCGTGTTCGTGCTGACCGTGGGGGCAGCGGTGGTCGGCTGGAACCTGGCGGCCAATGCACCGATCATCTGGATCGTTGCGGCGTTCATTGCTCTTGGGCTGGGGTTCGCGAATGCAATGATGCGCACTGTCCAGCCGCTGCTGGTGATGGCATACGCAGCCGCTGAAGGTGTCATGCTCGGTGGCATCAGTCATTGGTACGACGCATACGCCCAGGCGTCCAAGTACCAGGGCATCGTGCTGCAGGCGGTCCTGGGAACGTTGACGGCGTTTGCCGTGATGCTCGTGGTCTATAACACCGGCCTGATCAAGGTCAATGGCCGATTCCTGAAGGTCATGGTGGTGTCATTCATCAGCTACTTCGCGATCGGAATCGCATCTGTTATTGCCGCGCTGTTCGGTGTTGGTGGCGGTTGGGGGTTTTACGGGGTTTCCGGCTGGGGACTGCTGCTCATGCTCGCTGGAGTGCTCCTGGCGTCGTTGACCCTGCTCTTGGATTTCGAAGCCATCAAGCAAGGCATCGCGGCGGGGGCGCCGGAGCGGGAGTCGTGGCGCATGGCTTTTGGCCTGCTGGTGACCCTGGTGTGGCTATACCTGGAGATCTTGCGCCTACTGGCAATCGTCAATGGCCGACGCTAATCAGTCAAGCGCACCGGGTGCCTGAGCGCACCCAATCTCGGGAGCCCGCGACTAGGGCAATGAGCGCCGAAGTTCGGTGAGAAGGCCAGTGAGCTGCTGCCGAGCGACCGAATCTGCGGTGGTGCGAGCAATCAAGTCGTTGCTGAGCACTTGCACCTGGTCGGCGAGTGCGGTGTTGGACAACTGCGGAATGAGCTCCGGCGCCGGTGCTGATGGATCGTGGGCTCGGGTCAGTCCAGCGATGGACGACAGTACTTCACGCACGTGACCGGCACACTCATCCAGGCGTGCCAACGTCATGTGACGCAGCCTGTCGGTCACTCGTCGCAGTTCTGCTTCCAGGGGCACATCAGGCAAGACTGGCGCGGTCATGAAGTCAGCATCGGGGTCTGGTGCGGCAGTCACCGGAGGCGGTCAGGCGCCAGTCAGCATCGGCAGGGCGAGTCCGGTATTGGCGTGACAGCGGTACCCATTTGGGCGGTGATAGAGGTACTGCTGGTGGTAGTCCTCGGCAAAGTAATACGTGAAAGCCTCCGCTGGAGCGATCTCAGTCGTGATTGGCCCGTAGCCGCGAGCGTCGATCACCTGCTGGTATGCATCGCGGGTTGCGATGGCCATTTCCATCTGCGCGGCAGTGGTGGTGAAGATGGCGCTTCGGTACTGCGTCCCGACATCATTTCCCTGTCGGTAGCCCTGCGTGGGGTCGTGCTGTTCCCAAAATGACTTCAAGATCGTGAAGTCGCTGGTGACGGTCGAGTCGTATGTCACGCACACTGTCTCTGAGTGTCCGGTCAATGCGGTGCAGACTTCCTCGTAGGTGGGATTCGGCGTGAACCCACCCATGTAGCCAACGGACGTGCAAATCACCCCCGAAAGGCGCCAGAAGATCTCCTCGGCACCCCAAAAGCACCCCATCGCCAGGTAGATCACTTCGGAGTTCTCGGGCCATGGTCCGATCAGCGATGTGTGCAGGACCGCATGCTCAGCGGGCAAGCTGCTCACTGGGTGTGCGCGGCCGGGAAGGGCGGACGCAGCGTCGACCATTCGCGATTTCATACCGCCATGCTACGGGCCAATCACGCACTTCGCCGCCGAAGCGTTTCCGGCATGAATGAAACCATGATCACCGAGATGAGGGACAGCAGTCCGGCGAACACAAAGGCCCAGCTGAACCCGAAGGAGTCGATCAGGAGCCCAGCTGCCAAGGGCCCGATGACCTGACCAAAGTCGGACATCATCTGGAATGTGGACACCACGGTTCCCCCGCGCCGGCCCTCCACGATGTCGCCCACGACTGCCGCCGGTGCTGAACTCAAATACGCCGATGCCGCTCCTTGCAGGGCCATCCCGCCGAAGAACAGCAGCAGTGCCAGGAGTCCGGCTGGATTGATGTCATGGGCGGCGAAGCCCGACAGCATCAAGATCGTGACACCGATGGTCAAGGTGGTCGTGCCGATAGCCATGGCTCGACGTCTTCCGACGGTGTCTGCCATGCGCCCGGCGGGAAGGAGCAGGATCGCTTGTAGGGCGGCAGCGATGAGATAGCCGATGCTGGTCCAGCTCGCGGTCCGGTGCATCGCCTCGGTGACGAACAGCGGAATGGTCGCAGTACGCATGCCCAGGGTCACCATGCCCGTCACCAGATTCACCGAAAGCGCTGCTCGGTATCCGCGATGACGAAGCGCCTGTCCCAGTCCCTCGGTCTCATCGGCCTTGCCGTGGGACACCTGCTGTTCCTTGTCATGCAACTTTGACTCGGACAAGAACACCAATGTCACGATGGTGGCAGCGGTGAGCGTTGCGGCATAGACGAAGAACGGAGCACGAAGGGAGAAGCTCACGACGAAGCCGCCGACGATCGGACCGGCAATGCCGCCGAAGAGAAATCCACCCTGGTAGGCGCTGGTGGCCACACCACGTTGGGAGTCATCCACGGTACGCAACAGCAGGGCGAGCGCTGACACAGTGAACATGACCGACCCCAGGCCGCCCACGCCGCGCAGCACGATCAACTGCCAGTAACTGTGTGACAGTCCTGCCGAGGCGCTGGAAAGAGCCACGATGATCAAGCCGCTGGCCAGCACCAGCCGCTCATTGAGCTTGTTGATCAAGCCACCGGCGATTGGAGCGCACGCAAACCGCACGAATGCGAACACCGAGACCACCGCACTGGCCGCCAGATCCGATACCCCGAATGTCTTGGCAAACACCGGAATCGCAGGGCCGAGGATGCCAAAACCCAAGGCCACGCAAAAGGCCACGGCGGAGACGACGGCTACTTCGATCGGAAGGCCGCGCAGCAGCCCCCGTCGCTGGCTCGTCAACTGGCTCACTGCTCCTCCTGCACGCTGGGCGAGCCTATTGTTGCCCAATGACCGATTCTGCCCGTAGTGCGGTCTACCGAGCTGAGCAGCAATGGTCCGCGCTGATGGATCGAGGTGGGGAAGTGGATTTCCTAGGCTCGGTCCTGAATCTCGATCCGCAACTTCGATTCGGGGACCTGTCAGCGATCGAGCGCTTTTGTGCGTTCACCTTGAACTTGCCGAACATCGTGGCAGTCTTCGGCCGTGTGCCGACTGTGCGCGTGCGAGCGCGCAAGGGTGCAGCTGCGGCGCATTACGAACCCGCGACACAAGTGATCGCCATTCCCATGCAGTCAACATGGGCTGCACGGCAAACCGTGGTCATCCACGAGTTGGCCCACCATATTCGCTGGTTCAGCGCTGGTGAGGAATCTGCCATCCTGCATGACGAATCCTTCACCTCGGTGATGTGCACTTTGGTGCAGGAGTCATTGAGCCCAGCCGCTGCGCTTGTGCTTCGTGCCAGCTACGACGGCGCTGGAGTGCGGGTCGGCGCATGAATCTTGATCGAATTGCCGCGCTCCTGGCCAAGGCTGAGCGCACCGACAATCACGCCGAGGCCGAGGCATACCTGATGAAGGCCCAGGCCCTGGCCACAGCGGCAAGTATCGATCTGGCGTTCGCTCGTGCTCGCACCCACACCAGGCAGCAGCCGGCGTCCCCGCAGTCCCGGACGCGGACCATCGGCGACAAGGGCAAGCGGGCAAATGTGCATCTGGTCTCGCTGTTCATCGTGATCGCCCACGTCAACGACTGCCAGGTGGACGTGGCCTCGGACTCCACCTTCGTGATCAGTTATGGCATGCCGGAAGACCTGGACGCTGCGGAGACCCTGTTCGCCTCTCTGGCAGTCCAGATGACGACGTCGGCACAAGGCTGGCTGTCGCAGGGCATCTGGCGATCGGAGACATACGTGTCAACATCGCGATCTGGCTTCGGACGCAGACAGCGCAAGCCACACACGGCGCAAACGGCTCGTGCGGCTTTCTATCGTGCCTTCGTCCAACGCATCCACGAGCGATTGAGCCAGGCCAGGGACGAGGTGCGACAGGCCAGCCAGGGGCAGGAAGTTGCCGGGACGACGGGCGCATTGGTGCTGCGGGCCAAGGATGACCAAGTGCGTGCCTTCCACCAGGCCACCTCGGCCGCGCGCGGAGGTTGGTCTGGGTATGCGGGTGCGGTCCGCGGCGATAATGGCGGATCTGCAGAGGCTGGTCGGCGTGCGGCCAGCTCCGCACAGCTTCGCGAGCATCGAGGGCTCAAGCAGCGGTCTCAGTTGGAGCGGTAGCCGCGCACAAGCCGCGTATCGATGGTGATTAGATGGCCAGGGCGGATAGCGGAAGCGTGGAAGGACCAATGAGCTCTGAATTTGCGGTAGTCGTCCGCGACCTCGTCAAGACATTCGGCGACGTTCGCGCATTGGACGGCATTGACCTGACTGTCGGAACCGGTCAGGTAGTGGGCTTGCTTGGCCCCAACGGCGCAGGAAAGACCACTACGGTGCGCATTCTCTCAACCTTGCTGGCTCCGACGTCGGGATCGGTTCAGGTTGCCGGCTTCGACGTGGTGCGCCAACCCGATCACGTGCGTCGCGCCATCGGACTGACCGGGCAGTACTCGGCCGTCGATGAGTACCTGACCGGGGCAGAGAACCTGCGCATGTTCGGTGGGCTGTACCACCTCGACGCGGGCTATGTGAAGCGACGCTCGGCGGAATTGCTGGACTGGTTCGATCTCAGCGAGGCAGCCGACCGACCTGCCCGGACGTATTCCGGCGGCATGCGGCGACGGCTTGATCTGGCATCGAGCTTGATCGCCTCGCCGTCCATCCTGTTTCTCGATGAGCCGACCACCGGCTTGGATCCGCGATCGCGCCTGGGACTGTGGCAGGTCATCAAGGACCTGGTAGCTGCCGGTACCACCGTGCTCCTGACAACCCAGTACCTGGAGGAGGCTGACCAGCTCGCCCAGGACATCGTCGTCATCGACCAAGGCAAGGTCATCGCCCATGGGACCTCAGAGCAACTGAAGGATCAAATTGGCGGTGATCGCATTGAGGTGCGGGTGACCTCGATCGATCAAATCGCGCAGGCCGTTGCCGCCCTGGCGCCGCTATCTTCCGGTGAGCCGATCGTGGAAGAAGATCGCGTTTTCACTCCCGTTCGCTCCGGGTCTACGGTCTTGATGGAAGCCATTCGCAGTCTGGATGCCAACGGAGTGGGCGTGGAGGACCTGGTGCTGCGCCGACCAACACTTGATGATGTGTTCATGTCATTGACCGGGCATGCTGCCGAGACCGAACCCCAGCCGGTTGCCACCGGGCGTCGCGGAAGGAAGAAGTGAGATGGCGCTGACGACTCAGGCTGCTCAAGCAGCCCATCGTCCCCTCATCGGCTGGACATTGAACGATGGGCTGGTCGTCGCCCGCCGCAACTTGATTCAGACGGTTCGCGTCCCCGAGTTGCTGTTCTTCTCCTTGGTACAGCCGGTGATTTTCGTGCTGCTATTCGCCTACGTCTTCGGCGGGGCCATCCCGATTCCAGGCGATGGCGGGGCAGATGCCTACCGCAGTTACTTGATGCCGGGAATCTTCGGCCAGACCGTAGCGTTTGCCGCAGCCTCGAGCACCGTTGGCCTTGCCGAGGATATGAACCGCGGACTCATCGACCGCTTTCGGTCACTGCCGATGGCTCCATCGGCGGTGCTGCTTGGACGAACATTCGCAGATGCAGCGCGTCAGATCCTGGTGCTTGCAGTGCTGAGTATTACCGGCTTGCTGGTGGGCTGGAGAATCACCGGCGGAGTGCTTCCGGCAATTGCCGCCTATGCGCTGTTGCTGCTGTTCGCATACACGGTGTCATGGGTGGGTTCGTGGATTGGGCTGTACATGCCCAATCCGGAGACCGCGAACACCGCAGGGCTGGTGTGGCTATTTCCGCTGACGTTCTTGTCCAACGCCTTTGTGCCTATCTCGTCAATGCCGTCCTGGCTTCAAGCGTTCGCGGCCTATAACCCTGTCTCGACCGTGGTGCTTGCCTGTCGACGGCTCTTTGGCAACCCGACAGGAATCCAGCCGGACTACTGGCCGTTGGATCACGCCGCCTGGTACACCGTCATCTCCTGCGCGGTCGTGATCGCGATCTTCTCGACGTTGGCAATTCGGCGCTTTCGCCGAACGACGAGCCGGTAAGGACTAGGCAACGTAGGGCGTGACGGCAACGATCTCCACGTTCATGTCCTTGCCATTGGCCAAGGTATAGGTCACTGTCTCACCCACTCGACGTCCCAGCACCGCACCGCCGAGCGGTGAGGTCGGCGAGTACACCTCGACCGAGGCAGTGGATGCCTCCTCACGAGATCCGAGCAAGAAGGTCAGTTCCTCATCCAGTGCCACGATGCGCACCGTCACCACCTTGCCGTGGGAGACCTCGTCATCGGCGCTGTCTGGGACACCGACATGGGCGTTTTCCAGGAGATGCTTCAGGACACGAATGCGGGCCTCGTTCTTTCCCTGCTCTTCGCGGGCAGCGTGATAGCCGCCGTTCTCCTTCAGATCGCCTTCCTCACGGGCAAAGGAGATGCGTGCGGTGATTTCCGCGCGCTGCGGCCCCTCGCGATCGGCAAGTTCGCTCTGCAATGCGTCGTAGGCGTCCTGGGTCAACCAGGTCACAGGCTGCTCGCTCATTGGACAAGGATAGGCGACCGTGGCAAACGGTGAAATCCGTCAGGGTGTCCAGGGCTGTTCGGGCGCTGCCACATTTGGCGGGAATTGCGGTGCTTGCACGGCCGGCGATTGACCCGAAGCACAGCCAAGGACATCGACTGAGTAGGCAGGAGCCAGGGTGCGCAGCTCATAGTGCAGCTGGGTGCTGGCCGGTCCGGCTGGAATGGTTACCGTGGCGTAGGCCAGGTCCAGATGATTGGCGTCGGTGGCATGCAGCACGCAGGTGGTCGCCACGCCCTGAGGGCGATGGATCTCCACCACAACGTGCACATGGTCCGGGCCAAGCACGTTCCAGGTCACCAAGGAGGCCTGGGTGTCGACTCTGGCTTTGAAGTACGTCAACCAGCCCAGCACAACGAGGAATGCCAGGATGACTGCTCCCACGGCCACGATGGTCGTGCGACGGTGTGAGCGACCTGCGCCGTACCGCTCCTGCATCGGCTCAGAAAGCTGATTCCAGGCAAAGGGGCTGGGCATGTCACCACCTTTGGTCGGGGCGCTGAGGCACTCGGCGCATCGGATTGGCACACTAGCGCGGTGTCCGATCTGCGGTTGATGGCTGTCCACGCTCATCCTGATGATGAGTCGAGCAAGGGTGCGGCCACCATGGCCAAGTATGTGTCCCAGGGCGTTTGCGTGCTCGTGGTCAGCTGCACCGGGGGAGAGCGCGGGGACGTGCTCAATGCAGCGGCCCAGGCCGATGTTGATGCCTTGGGCTTGGCTGAAGTGCGGCGCCGCGAGATGGCCGCTGCAGCAGCGATCCTTGGCGTGAACCATGTGTGGTTGGGCTATCAGGATTCCGGATACCCACAGGGTGACCCGTTGCCCCCTCTGCCGACGGACTGCTTTGCGGTGGTGGACTTGGCCGAGTCGGCAAGGTCGCTGGCCCGCCACATTCGAGCATTTCGTCCGCAGGTCTTGACCACGTATGACGAGATCGGCGGATATCCCCACCCCGACCACGTGCGCTGCCATCAGGTATCCATGGCAGCGGTCGATTTAGCGGCAGATGCCAATTGGATCGATGTCAGCGAGCCCTGGGCGGTGAGCAAGGTGTACTACAACCACCAATTCACCAAGACCCGAGTGACGGCGCTGCACCTTGCGATGATCGACGCGGATCTGGAATCTCCGTATCAAGACTGGATTGCGGGCTGGGCCGATCGCCCGGATAACAGTGTCCGCATCACCACCAAGGTGCCGGTCAGTGAGTTCTTTGCGGTGCGCGACCGAGCATTGCTGGCCCATCGAACGCAAATAGATCCCGATGGCCAGTGGTTCGCGGTCCCGCTGGAATTGCAATGCCGGGTATGGCCAACTGAGGATTTCGAGCTCGCGCGTAGCCTTGTGGAGACGTCGTTGCCCGAAGATGATCTCTTTGCTGGATTGAGGTAGGAATGCTGCTGAGTAGCCCGACCAGTGACTTGAACTCCGTCATCGACGGCGCCGGGCCGATCGCCGGGGTGTTCTTCGTCCTGCTGGGTGTGGCTACCTTCTTCCTGTGGCGTTCAATGAATCGGCACATGAAGAAGATCGCTCCAACGCTGCCAGAAGGACCTGCAGATCTGCAGTATGACCTGGACGCTGAATTGACCGCGCAGGCTGAGGCAGCCGGACAGGTGCAAGCCGAGGACCGTGCGCATCCTTCGAGCGGTTCGTCGGATGACCAAACGCAATCAGGAGGCGCGCAATTGGGAAATGCGCAATCAGACGGCGCGAATGGGCATGGCTAAGCGTTCTGCCAAGTTGCTCCTCACCCCACGCTGGCTGGCGATGGGTGCCCTGGTCATCATCGGCTTTGTCACGTGCTTGGCATTGGCGCATTGGCAGTGGCAGCGGACGGTGGAGATTCAGGCCAGCGAACACGTGGCGTTGCTCTCACCGATTCATGCCAATGCACTTCCCATGCCAGGAGATCCCAGCAACACCGACCTGCTTGGTCGCCGGGTGCAACTGCATGGTCAATGGATTGCCGCAACTGCTGCCGTGATCCATGATCGCTCGCTGGATGGACGACGGGGTGCGTGGGCGATTGCTGGCCTTCGACTTGATGACGGCACGGTTGTTGCCGTGAATCGAGGCTGGGTTGCCAATTCCGGGGGTGCTGCCACGGCGCTGATGCCCGGATCGGTCAGCGTGGATGGCACATGGGAGCAAGATGAGCAGTTCTATCCCGGTGCGGCGGCAGGCACGTTCGTCACCATGACCAGCGACCAGTTGGCACGGAACTGGCATCTGGCACTGCGACCGGGCTACGTGACACTTGCGTCCCAACAGCCCATCCAGCGTCCTGCACCGATCCCGGTGCACCCCACCGCAACCCTGGGTGAGGTGAGCTTTCCGCTCCAGAATTTTGGGTACGTCCTCCAGTGGCTGGCATTCGGCTGCTTTCTCATCGCGGCGTATGCGCGTTTTGCCTGGGCCGAATCCCATCGAGGTGTTGGGTCAGGGCAGGAACAGAATGCATCGGGCCACTAGCACTGCTGTGCACTAACGTGGGTGCTCGTGATCTGTGTGATTGGCGAAGCGCTGATCGACATTATTGTCGATCCGACGGGCTATGTTCGGACCTCGGTCGTGGGTGGTGCGCCGTTCAATACCGCACGCACCTGTGCCCGATTGGGCGTGCCAACGTCGTTCCTGGGCGGCATTTCCACTGACGCATTCGGGTCACGGATGATGGATATGCTGGCAGCCGACGGATTGATCTACGGACTCGGGCATCGACTGTCCCAGCCGAGCACCGTGGCAATCGCGCAGCTCGACCAAGACAATGCGGCTACATATCGATTCATGTTCGACAACACTGCGGCTGCCTCAGTGACGGCGCAGATGGCGTTGGAGGCACTGGGTGCATGCACCAGCATCCATGTCGGCACGCTGGGCTTGGTCCTTGAGCCACTGGCCGACGCCACCGCGGCCGTGGTCTCGTCGGCAGGGTCGGAATGCATGGTGATGGCAGACCCGAATTGCCGTCCGTCTGTCATGGACGGTTCAGCGGCGTTTGCCCGGACATTGCCCGTGGTGTTGGACCGGGCTGACGTCATCAAGGTCAGCGGCGATGACCTTGCCTACTTGTACCCGAGCACTGAGGCCCTCCAGGCAGCCCAGCAACTGCAACAGCGGGCCAATGCCGTGGTGCTGTTCACTGATGGATCGCAGGAGGTACGCATCATCACGGCCGGTATGCCAGTGACCGTGCCGGTTCCACACGTGGACGTCGTCGACACCGTCGGAGCCGGGGATTCCTTCTCCGGAGGATTCTTGGCGTACTGGGCACATCATGGATTGGATAGGGCGGCGCTGGCAGACATTGACCTGCTGACCAAAGCCACCGCTTTCGGGGTCAAGGTCGCGGGTATTACCTGCACCCGACCGGGTGCTGATCCACCGCATGCCAGTGAGATCGGCGCCTATTAGGCTGGTGATGTGAAGGGAATCGCGGGTGCCGCAGTCCGGTATCGCATCATGGCGTGGGTGACCGGTGTCGTGCTCGCCACGGCATTCATTTGGCTCGTGATCGGCCGAGTCTTCTTGGACTACGGTAACGATGCGAATCGACCTGCGTTGTACGGGTTGCTGTGGCTTTGCCACGGATGGCTGTACTTCATCTACCTGGTCACCGGCGTTGATCTGGCATTCAGAATGAGGTACGGCATCTTCAAGACGATCGGCATCTTGCTGGCCGGCACGATCCCGTTCATGTCATTTGTCGCAGAGCATTACACGCACAAGGATGTTCAGGTGCGCTTGGCTGCGCAGAATCTGTCGTCCTCAATCTAGGTCAGGTTCCAGTCCACGGGGTCGTCACCGAGGTCCTGCAAGTACTCGTTTGCCGTGCTGAATGGGCGCGATCCGAAGAATCCGCGATCAGCGGACATCGGGCTCGGATGCGCGCTGGCGATCACTGGCACATCCGGGAGCAGCGGTTGCACGCTCTGGGCATCCTTGCCCCACAGGATGGCCACCAGCGGCTGGTCTGACCGTTCGACCAGCGCAGTGATTGCGGCGGTTGTGAGCCGCTCCCAGCCGATCCCGCGGTGCGATCCTGGCTCGCCGATGCGCACGGTGAGAACTCGATTGAGCAGCAGGACTCCCCGGTCAGCCCACCTGCTCAGGTCTCCATTGGCAGGCTTGGGCACTGACATATCAGTCTGCAGTTCAGTGAAAATGTTGCTCAGGCTGCGCGGGAGCGGGCGTACATCTGGCGCCACCGAGAAGGACAGCCCAACGGCGTGACCGGCGGTCGGATACGGGTCCTGTCCCAAGATCAGCACGCGAACCTGCTCCAGCGGTTGGGTGAACGCTCGAAGGATGCTCGCCCCGGATGGCGCCCACGTGCGTCCGGCTGCGGATTCAGCACGCAGGAAGGCACCGATCTCCGTCAAGGTGTCCTGCTGGTCGGCAAGCGCCGATGCCCAGCTGGGATGAACCAACTCAGTCAGTGACTGCGCCACGTCGGTGACCTCCTGTGTGCGTGCAGTTCCCGGTCCACTACTTGGCGCAGAAGAACTCAACCGGTATGCCATCGGGAGTCCGTGCGGTCACGGCCAACCCGTATGCGACATCCTCAAGCGGCCCATGCTCGATGCCCCGTTCATCCATGTGGGCGCACCAGTCCGTGATCTCCGCTTTGCTGCTGCAGGCCAAGCTGAAGTGATCCATGCCAATGCGGCGGTGGTCGAATCGATCAGACAGGTCGGTCTGGTCATGCTGGGTGATGGACAGCACCAGGCCGCTGGGCCAGGCAAGGCGCAGTCGGCGAAAACCATCACCCATGCGCTCGGTCACCAATGCCCCACCGAGCAATTGCTGGAACCACCCCGCGGTTTCCACTGCATCGCCGACCGATAGCGACAGGTGATGGATCGAGGTCGCGGTCAGGTCGCTCATGGGTTCCTCGTCAGGTCAGGGTCGTGCAGGTAGGCGTTGATCAACTGATCAACAGTGTCTGCCACCTGCGGGTGGGCCGGGCCGTCGGATAGCTGCGTGAGCAAGTGCTGGGCTAAGGCTCGTTGAGCCGGGGCGCTCAGGCGTGCCACTTCCTGCAACTGCTTCTGCATGGATGCAGCATGGCATGCTGACGGCCATGCGCATGCCGGCAACCTCGGGGCGGTCATGAACCAGCAGCCGTGGCCGGCATACCTGGCCGGACTGGGCCTGGGTGCATCGCTGATCGTGGCTATCGGAGCCCAGAACGCGTTCGTCCTGCGGCAGGGACTCCTTCGGCGGCACATCGGGCTGATCGTGGCGATCTGTGCTGGATCGGACATCGTGTTGATCGCTGCAGGTGTTGCCGGGATTGGAGCGGTGATCACCGGTCATACCCTGGCGCTGACCATCATCCGCATCGTCGGCGCTGGCTTCCTTGCCTGGTACGCCGTGCGCTCGGCACGGGCGGCCTGGCAATCGACATCGATGTCGGTCAGTGGGTCGCCGGTCCCGGCGACCGCTATGGCTTCGATCAGTGCCTGCCTGGCATTCACCTGGCTCAACCCCCACGTGTACTTGGACACAGTGGTGCTTCTGGGAACCATTGCTGCCACGCACCATCCGTATCAGTGGCTCTTCGCGGCCGGCGCTGGGACCGCATCGGTGGTGTGGTTCGTGAGCTTGGGATACGGCGCGCGGGCGTTGACGCCGATCTTCGCCAAGCCGGTCAGCTGGCGCATCCTGGATGCGGGTATCGCTGTGATCATGGCCGTGCTCTCGATCACGGTCATCATCCCGGTGTTCATTGCCCGGTGAGTGACGGCTCCCGATGCCACGAAAACGGCGTGGTCGTCGTTACCGGCGTCAGGCCTGCTTGCTGCAAAATCGGCCTGCTGAATTCCGTGCAGTCGCTGTGGATGAACTGGACTCCGCGTGCCATCGCGGCTTGAGCACGAGCTGAGGTCAATGCCCGATAGATTCCGCGACCTCTCCACTCCGGCAAGGTCGCTCCTCCCCAAATCCCCGCGAACTGTGTGCCTTCCACGATTTCCAGTCGCCCTGCGCTGACCATGGTCCACGAGTCGTCATCGGTGCTCTGCACCTCGGCCACCCATGCCTGAAGATGCCCCTGGTCATCAACGATTCGTCGTGTCAACTCAGTGGCGGACTGGTGCCCGGCCTGACCGAAAACAGCTGCCTGCAGCCTGAGCATCTGCTCAACCTGCTCGCCGGTAGTGCCGATATCCAAAGTCGCCCCATCAGGGGCACGACCGATTCGGCGTAGCCGAATGTGCTGGGGAAGCGCAACGTGCTGCGCTAAGTGCTGCGCTGCGCCGATCATGACCGTTTCCGGCTCACCGGGCTCAAAGCCGCGTGCGCGAAGGCGATCGGACAGGTCTCGGGGAAGATCGTGTCCGCGCGTCTTCCATTCGACCTCCCGCACTGAGGTTCGCTCGCGAAAGTGCGCGATGGCACGAGTAATCAGGCTATCCAGCCCTGGGCCGTCGCCAGCCAATGCACCGAGGGTGCGGTAGGTGATGAAGCCGAAGTCCTGGTCGAACACGGCTCGCAGAATCGGACCATCGCGATCCCACTGTCGTGCATGAGCGATCTCGGCAGTGTCCCGCAATTGTTGGTCGTAGGCATCGCGCAGGGCAAGCGCCTGACGCGCATTCGCAGCCCATTCCATATCACCACGCTACCGCCGCACGTCACCAATGTCTGATGATGTCCGTCGACGTGATCTGCACGGTGACCGCCTGTTCGCACATGCCGATACATGTCAATGACAGTGAGTGCGCAACAATCGCGGTGTGGCCAATCAGCTCGCGTCGGCGACGAGTCCCTATTTGCTTCAGCATGCCCACAATCCGGTCGATTGGCTGCCGTGGAGCCAGCAGGCGTTCAACGAAGCCAGGGAACGCAATGTCCCGGTGTTCATTTCCATTGGATACTCCGCATGCCACTGGTGCCATGTGATGGCACATGAGTCTTTCGAGGATCCGGTTGTCGCGGGGTATCTCAACGATCACTTCGTGTGCATCAAGGTGGACCGCGAAGAGCATCCTGACGTGGACTCGGTCTACATGGACGCCACGGTGGCGATGACCGGGCACGGAGGTTGGCCGATGTCGGTGTTCACCAATCATGACGGCCACCCCTTTTACACCGGCACCTATTTCCCGCCCGTGCCCCGACATGGCATGGCGTCATTCGCGCAGATCCTGGCGGCGATTGCTCAGGCATGGGACGAACGCCGCGAGGACTTGGATGCAGCCGGCGTTCGAATCACGCAGGCCTTGGAATCCAGGGTGCTGCCCGACGACACCTCCATGCCCACTGACCAGACCCTGACAACGGCGGTGCAGGTGCTCGCTCGGGATTTCGATGCCGGAAACGGTGGCTTCGGCGATGCCCCGAAATTCCCGCCATCGATGGTCCTGGAGTTCTTGCTCCGCATGGCGGCAGTCGGGGACCAGCAGGCAGGTGCCATGGCCGAGCGCACGCTTGAGGCCATGGGCCGGGGTGGGATGTATGACCAGCTCGGCGGAGGATTCGCGCGGTACTCGGTGGATCGCGCGTGGGTGGTCCCTCATTTCGAGAAGATGCTCTATGACAATGCTCTGCTGCTCGCTGCCTACGGGCACTGGTATCGGCTCACTGGGTCCCCGTTCGCTGAGCGTATTGTGAAGCAGACGGTGGAGTTCCTCTTGCGGGATTTGCGCACCACGTCCGGCGTCTTCGCCAGTGCCCTTGACGCCGATTCCGAAGGCAGCGAAGGGGCTTTTTATGTCTGGAGTCCGCAGCAGTTGCAGGATGTGCTCGGCGTCGAGGATGGTCACTGGGCCGCATCGATCCTTCGCGTGACCAGCGAGGGAACCTTCGAACTCGGTGCGTCGACATTGCAGTTGCCGGTCGATCCCGATGACGATGAGCGCTTTGCGCGTATCCGAGGCAAGTTATTCGACGCGCGGGCGGCTCGAGTCCATCCTGCCCGCGATGACAAGGTCCTCGTAGCGTGGAATGGGTTGACGATCGCCGGGCTCGCGCAGTGCGGTTCAATCTTCGACCGTTCGGATTGGATCGAGGCAGCCCGCCGGTGCGCAGATGCAATCCTGGTCACTCACACCGACCCTGCGCGCCCAGGCCGAGTGGTGCGCACCTCGCGCGATGGCATTGCCGGGTATGCAGACGGTGTTCTGGAGGACTACGCCCATCTGGCCCACGGATTGCTTGCCCTCTACCAGGCCACCGGAGAATCAGAATGGCTGGAACTGGCGGGCGTGCTGCTGGACAGCGCGATCGCGCACTTCGCCGACGACCAGGGAGGCTTTTTCGCAACTGCCGATGATGGGCAGCCGCTGATCATCCGTCCACGGGATCCGTCCGATGGCGCCGAGCCGTCGGGCTGGTTTTCAATAGCGGACGCGGCCCTGACCTACGCCGCACTGACCGGCAAGGACGAGTACCGGGTGATTGCCGAGGAGGCGCTGCGCGTGGTTGTCCCGTATGCCAGCACCGCTCCTCGCATGGCCGGGTGGGGACTAGCGGCAGCGGCTGCAATGGTTGCCGGGCCGGTTGAAATCGCGGTGGCCGGTGCTCCCGATGCTCCAGGGTTCACCGCCTTGCTCGCAGCAGCGCGGGCCGTGACGTCACCGGGCGCGGTGATCGCGTTCGGGGACGACTGTGTGGAGCTGATGGCGGGGCGTATCCCGGTGGATGGTCATGCCACCGCCTATGTCTGCCAGGGCTTCACCTGCACGTTGCCGGTGCAAACGACCCAGGACTTCGCCGCACAGGTCCAGGCCCTGACCAGGTAGCCTTCACAACGTGGGACTGTCCGAGCTCATCTATGGGGCGTATGAACGCCGACTGATGTCACAGATCCCTGCAGATCGTCGCCCTCGCCATGTCGGGGTCATTCTGGATGGCAATCGCCGTTGGGCCACCGCACAAGGTTCAAGCTCTTCAGCCGGACATCGAGCTGGAGCAGCCAAGATCGTGGACTTCCTGGGCTGGTGCGATGAGGCAGGTGTCGAAGTCGTCACGCTGTGGCTGCTGTCCACCGACAATCTGAACAGGCCCGAAATCGAATTGGCGGCCTTGATGGGCATCATCGAGGAGACAGTTACTGACTTGGTGGCCCAGGCGAAGTGGCGGCTGCATCCGGTCGGAGCACTAGACCTGCTGCCTGCGCACACTGCCGCACTGCTCAAGGACGCTGCGGAGTCCACAGCAACCATCGATGGCTCGCTGGTCAATGTGGCTGTTGGATACGGTGGTCGTCGAGAGGTCGTCGACGCGGTGCGGTCCTTGCTCGCTGCGCATGCCACCGCCGGTACCAGTCTGGATGAGCTGGCCCAGGTCGTTGACGTTGAGCACATCGCCGAGCACCTGTACACCAAAGGGCAGCCTGATCCGGATCTGGTGATCCGCACCTCGGGGGAGCAGCGACTTTCCGGGTTCTTGATGTGGCAGTCGGCCCACTCGGAGTTCTATTTCTGCGAGGCGTACTGGCCGGACTTTCGGCACGTGGATTTCCTGCGCGCCATGCGTGCATACGCCGAACGCCAGCGCCGCTTCGGAGCCTGACCGATTGTTCAGCCGGGCTGGTGGAACGGTGCGTGTTCGACCGGCTGGGCACCGAATGGCAATATTCGTCGCACGCAGAATTCATGCAACTGGGCTGTCGTTTCCGCGGCGTGTCTGACCACGCGCGGGGCATGGCAGTTCTAGCGTCGCAGTACGAGATCATCCGTTCTCGACATACCAACCGGGCTCGCCGGCAGGTGCGCCCTGAGGAGGCACGCGTGCCCAAGGCAGACCGCCGCACCTACGTCCTGGATACCTCAGTCCTGCTGTCTGACCCGCGCGCATTACTGCGGTTCGACGAGCACGACGTGGTGATACCGATCGTGGTGGTCACTGAGCTTGAGGCCAAGCGCTCGCATCCGGAACTTGGGTATTTCGCTCGTCAGGCACTGCGCATGCTGGATGATCTGCGCGTAGCGCACGGTCGCATTGATGAGCCGATGGGCGTGGGCGAGCTTGGCGGCACAGTGCGTATTGAGCTCAATCATGCCGATCCCACGATCTTGCCCAGCGGCATGCGACTGGGCGATAACGACACCCGAATCCTTGCTGTTGCTCGGAATCTGGCGGCTGAAGGCAAGGATGTGGTCCTGGTTTCCAAGGACTTGCCGATGCGAGTCAAGGCATCCGCGGTCGGCATGGCTGCCGAGGAGTATCGCGCGGAGCTGGTCGTGGCATCGGGGTACACCGGCCTCAGCGAGCTGGACGTCTCGGCCGAGGATGTCGACCGCCTCTACGAGGATGTCGTAATCGACCTGCACGAGGCGATGGACCTGCCAGTCAATTCCGGTGTGGTGTTGATGAGTGATCGCGGTAGCGCGCTTGGACGGATCACGGCCGACAAGCGCGTGCGCCTGGTACGCGGTGATCGCGAGGCATTTGGCATACATGGACGCAGTGCTGAGCAACGCATCGCACTCGACCTCTTGCTCGATCCAGAGGTGGGCATCGTGTCCTTGGGTGGTCGAGCCGGCACCGGCAAGAGTGCGCTGGCACTGTGCGCCGGGCTGGAGGCGGTGCTCGAGCGTCGCCAGCACCGAAAGGTCGTCGTCTTTCGCCCCTTGTTCGCTGTCGGAGGGCAGGAGTTGGGATACCTG
>CAIKZY010000083.1 GCA_903832025.1 uncultured Actinomycetes bacterium | reverse complement strand
GCTGGATGCCGAGTTGGTCGGGATCGAGCCACTTCATGACGTGAGTTTCATTGGTGCGTTGTATCCGTATCGCATTGACTTGATCCAGGCACTGCGTTCGCAGGGAATCGATGTATCGGTGAACCCACATCGACCTGATGTGACCGCAGACTTCGTGCAGTCACGGACCAACCAGCCCACGTATGTGGACTACATGCGGGGGCTTGCCCAGTCAAAGATCACGATTAACTTCTCAGAGTCCAGCGCACGGGGAGTCCAGCAACTCAAGACGCGCATACTTGAGGCCAGCGCGATGGGCGCGTTGGTGCTCACGGATGACCGAGATCGCTCGGATCGATTTTGGGTACCGGGCCAGGAGATTGCCTACTTTGCGCATGTCAGCGACGTTCCCAGCCAAGTAGCGTCCTACCTCAACGATCCGGTGAAACTTCAGCAGGTTCAGGATGCCGGTCGACGCAAGGCACGTTCGATCAATGTGTCGAGCTTCTGGGAAGGGATTGATTCGGGCTTGGCCGAGCGCGGTCTGCCGAGCATCCAGGGCAGCGGCGCCTGAGGATTTCCTGACTGCATCCCAACGACGTCCTGTCGTGGGCGCCACTAGCGCAGTCGATACAGCATCCAGCGACCGCTCGATCCGGTTGCTACCGGCTTGCCGAGCATGACGTCGTAGTACGTCTGCATGTGCTGCACTTGAGTGGCGGAGTATCCGTTGGTATCGATGTGTATGGCGCAAAAGCCGTGGGTGCGAAGGTCGGCCAGGGCATTGTCCATCGGGAACTGTGACAATGACGCCAGCCACGAACTTGCAGCGGTGTACTTGACCGCTCCATAACTCCAAGACTTGTCCTGGTTGGTCAGTGGCTGCAGGAAGGGGTCGTAATCTCCGATGCCGAGTGCTTGGCCGACGATGGGACCATTCTCGGGAAAGGCCATGTAGGGCAGCTGGAGAATCCCGCAATTTCCGGGGATGGCTGCATTGACAGCCCTGCTGTATGCGCGCGCTTGATCCATGCCGGCCGCCTGCGCGGTGATCGTGTCGCGGTAGATGGTCGCGAACGGCTTGACCACGTCAGTGATAGTCAAGACCAGTGCAATGAGCACGACGGGCCAGACGATCACTGCGCGGTGCGCCCAGCGGACGCGCGCCAGGACCGACCCGGCTCCAAGCACCAAGAGCAGGAGCAGAATCGGCAGAAGCCGGTTCCAGCCTCTGATCTGGGCAGTCACGGTGCCGGCGAACAGGTAGTTCACGCCCCATGGAATGAAGAACAGCACGGTCACGATCGTCAGGTAGGTCACATACGTCAGCGGACCGAACCGGACCTTTCGTCGGCTTGACCAGACCAGCCCAACCAGCATGACCACCAGACACGCCGTAGTGACCCAAGTGCCGTAATTCGTTGCCGCCAGGCCCTCCAGATGCGGCAGGGGCGCGGCATTGATCGCATCGGCGATCCGGACGTTGTAATGATCCATCAGCGGCAACGTGCTCATCGGCAAGGGCAGCAGAGCCATGGCCAGATTGCCTGCCAAGAGCACCGACTCAATCGGCATCCGCGTACCGAGGCTGGAAGTGGGAGGCGCATTGTGCAAGGTGATGATGGACGGCAGGAGTCCAAGGGCAACGCATCCCAGGATCGCTGCGTACGGCAGTGCCTGAAGTCCGATGGCACGCCAGCGATCTGACTGCGCAAGACGCCACACCAATGCGGCGACCCCAAGAATCAGGGCGAACGCGGCGTAGTAGATGCCGGAGACGGCGGTCACCACCACCAGAGCCACCACACCGACCAGGAGCCACCTGCGCCCTGACCTGCTCGCATCGTGGTACCGCCGGGTCAGGTGCCCGGTACCGATCAGGAGGGCAAGCATCACGCCGGTCACCCCGGCATACATCGTTGCCAGGTAGAAGTGACCCAAGCCGCGTCCCCAGTGGTACGGAATGAGGGAGTATGCAGTGGCCAGCGCAATAGCCAGCGGACCGTGCAAACCGACGAGTCTGAGTGCGAAGTACGCCAACACCGCGACGATGGGAAATGACAGCACCAGGAGCACATTGATACCCAAGAAGGGATTCCCGGAAAGGGTGTTGACGACTTGGGCAAACAGGTTTTGCGTGATGTTCACATCGGGGAAGTACGTCAGATTCATGCCGTAGGGGAATCCGTAATGGGTTCCAACGGCGTAATGCACCCACTGCCAGTTAGGGACTGCCCCCGCTTTAGTTACCTCGCGGGGTTGAGGTTTTAGGCCGCGAGTGCGACCTGTTTGTAGATGGTCTCAAACTCGATTGGGGTGAGTTTGCCGAGGCCCCTTTGTCGCCGTCG
>CAIKZY010000082.1 GCA_903832025.1 uncultured Actinomycetes bacterium | reverse complement strand
GTGGCGGGACAAAAGATCCGCATCAGGCTCAAGGCCTACGACCACGAGGCCATCGATGCCTCGGCGCGCAAGATCGTCGAGACGGTCACCCGTACCGGCGCCAGCGTGGTCGGCCCGGTGCCGCTGCCGACCGAGAAGAACGTGTACTGCGTCATTCGCTCGCCGCACAAGTACAAGGACAGCCGCGAGCACTTTGAAATGCGTACACACAAGCGCCTCATCGACATTCTCGACCCCACGCCGAAGACCGTTGACTCGCTCATGCGTCTGGATCTGCCGGCTGGCGTCGACATCGAGATCAAGCTGTAAGGACGAGACGACGATGGGCACCAATGTGAAGGGCGTACTGGGCACCAAGCTCGGCATGACGCAGGTCTGGGACGAGAACAACAAGATTGTTCCTGTCACGGTCGTGCAGGCCGGGCCATGTGTTGTCACCCAGGTTCGCACCCCTGAGACTGACGGCTATTCCGCCGTGCAGATCGCCTTCGGCGCGATCGATCCCCGCAAGGTCAACAAGCCGCAAGCCGGCCACTTCGCCAAGGCGGGAGTCACCCCCCGTCGACATGTGGTGGAGATCCGCACGGCAGATGCCTCTGAGTACACCCTGGGCCAGGAGATCGGCGCAGACACCTTTGAGGCGGGCCAGTTGATCGATGCCGTGGGTACCACCAAGGGCAAGGGTTTTGCCGGCGTCATGAAGCGCCATGGCTTCCATGGCCTTCGCGCATCCCATGGTGTGCAGCGCAAGCACCGTTCACCCGGATCCATCGGCGGCTGCGCAACCCCTGGACGTGTATTCAAGGGCATGAAGATGGCCGGACGCATGGGCGGGGCGCGCCAGACGACCCAGAACCTGATCGTGCAGAGCATCGACGCCGAGAACGGCATCGTGCTGGTCAAGGGTGCCGTTCCCGGCCCCAAGGGCGGCCTGGTGTTCTTGCGCACCCCGGCGAAGGAGGCCTGATCATGGCATCGGTAGACGTTCGTACTCCTGCAGGCAAGGCCAACGGTTCGGTTGAGCTTCCCGCTGAAATCTTCGACGTGCAGGTCAATATTCCGCTGATCCACCAGGTCGTCGTGGCCCAGCTGGCCGCAGCGCGTCAGGGCACAGCCGACACCAAGACTCGCGCTGAGGTGTCCGGTGGTGGCCGAAAGCCATACAAGCAAAAGGGCACCGGCCGGGCGCGCCAGGGATCAACGCGTGCACCGCAGTTCACCGGCGGTGGCGTTGTCCATGGACCGCACCCTCGCGACTACGCCCAGCGCACCCCGAAGAAGATGAAGGCTGCTGCACTGCGCGGCGCCCTGTCCGATCGGGCACGCGATGGCCGCATTCATGTGATCAGCGAGTTGGTGGCCGGGGACACCCCGAGCACCAAGGGCGCCGTCGCAGCCATTGAGGCCCTGGGTCTTGACGGTGGCGTGCTGGTTGTCGTCAGCCGCGATGAGACCGCAAGCTGGTTGAGCCTGCGTAACGTACCCACCGTCCACGTGATCTCTCCTGATCAGTTGAACACCTACGACGTGCTGGTCTGCGATCAGGTGCTGTTCACCGCAGCCGGACTGGATGCCTTTTTGGCAGGACAGACTGCCGGCAAGTCCGTGAAGTCTGTTGCAAAGGAAAGCGAGGTGACCGCATGAAGATCGCAGACCCCCGCGACATCCTGCTGGCCCCGGTGATCTCCGAGAAGAGCTACGGCCTTCTGGAAGAGAACAAGTACACGTTCATCGTGTCCCCGGATGCCAACAAGACGCAGATCAAGATCGCCGTTGAGCAAGTCTTCGGCGTGAAGGTGACCGCAGTGAATACCGCGAACCGCGAGGGCAAGCGCATGCGCACCCGCACCGGTTTTGGTCGCCGCGCATCCACCAAGCGCGCAATTGTTTCCGTTGCCGCGGGCGACCGCATCGACATCTTCGGAGGCCCGGTCTCCTGACCGGGTTGGACTAAGGAACAGCTATGGGAATCCGCAAGTACAAGCCGACTACGCCGGGCCGTCGTGGCTCCAGTGTTGCCGACTTCGTCGAGATCACGCGTTCTGAGCCGGAGAAGTCACTGGTTCGTCCGTTGCCCAAAAAGGGCGGACGCAACAGCTCGGGCAAGATCACCACGCGCCATCAAGGTGGTGGACACAAGCGCGCATACCGCCTGATCGACTTCAAGCGTGCAGACAAGGACGGCGTGCCGGCCAAGGTCGCTCACATTGAGTACGACCCCAACCGGACCGCTCGTATCGCTCTGCTGCACTACGCCGATGGCGAGAAGCGCTACATCATCGCCCCGAACAAGCTCAAGCAGGGCGATCCGATCGAGACCGGCCCAGGTGCCGATATCAAGCCCGGCAACAACCTGCCGTTGCGCAACATCCCCGTCGGTACCGTGATTCACGCCGTGGAGATCAAGCCTGGTGGCGGTGCGAAGATTGCCCGCTCGGCCGGTGCATCAGTGCAGTTGGTGGCCAAGGACGGCCCCTACGCCCAGTTGCGTATGCCGTCGGGTGAAATCCGCAACGTCGACCTGCGCTCGCGCGCAACCATCGGCGAGGTTGGCAACGCCGAGCAATCCAATATCAACTGGGGCAAGGCCGGCCGTATGCGGTGGAAGGGCAAGCGCCCGACCGTGCGCGGCGTGGCCATGAACCCGGTCGACCACCCGCATGGCGGTGGCGAAGGCAAGACCTCTGGTGGCCGTCATCCGGTCAACCCGAATGGTAAGGCCGAGGGCCGCACCCGCAAGGCCAATAAGGCCAGCGACAAGTTCATCGTTCGCCGTCGCAAGACCGGCAAGAAGCGCTAAGGGACACCGATATGCCACGTAGTTTGAAGAAGGGTCCGTTCATCGACACTCACCTTCTGAAGAAGGTCGATGTTGCCAACGAGACGGGTTCGAAGAACGTGATCAAGACCTGGTCGCGCCGTTCGATGATCATCCCGGCCATGCTGGGCCACACCATTGCGGTGCACGACGGCCGCAAGCATGTGCCGGTCTTCGTCTCGGAGAACATGGTCGGGCACAAGCTCGGCGAGTTTGCCCCGACCCGTACCTTCAAGGGTCACGTCAAGGAAGACCGCAAGTCGAAGAAGCGCTAAGCGCCTTCCACCAATTGTTTCAGCAGCAACGAGCAGCAAGGGGATAGACATGGAAGCCAGGGCCCAAGCGCGGTATGTCCGCGTCACGCCCATGAAGGCTCGCCGCGTCATCGACCTCATTCGAGGCATGAACGCGGCGGACGCCCAGTCGGTGTTGAAGTTTGCACCGCAGGCGGCCAGTGAGCCGATTGGCAAGGTGCTGGACAGCGCTATCGCCAACGCCGCCAACAACCACGCCATGGATGTCCGTGGCCTGGTTGTCAGTGCCGCGTTCGTTGATGAGGGTCCGACCATGAAGCGCATCCGTCCTCGTGCACAGGGGCGCGCCTACAAGATCCGCAAGCGCTCCAGCCACATCACCGTGGTGGTCTCCGATGGCATCGCTGCGGCTCCCGTGGCAAAGGTGAATGCGGCCAAGGCAGCCGCCAAGGCCGTGTCAGCCGAAGAGTCCGCTCCGGCCAAGAAGGCAACCGCAACCAAGGCGCCGGCGAAGAAGGCCGCGGCAAAGAAGACCGCTGCACCAGCAGCGACAGAGGAAAAGGAATAGCACCGTGGGCCAGAAAGTAAATCCGCACGGCTTCCGCCTCGGGATCACCACCGACTTCACGTCTCGTTGGTTCGCCGATTCGCCCAAGGGTGGACAGCGCTACAGCGACTACGTGCAGGAGGACGTCAAGATCCGCAAACTGCTCAGCACGGGCATGGAGCGCGCCGGAATTGCCAAGGTGGAGATCGAGCGCACTCGTGATCGGGTGCGTGTGGACATCCACACCGCACGCCCGGGCATCGTCATCGGACGCCGCGGAACAGAGGCCGATCGCATCCGTACGGACCTGGAGAAGTTGACCGGCAAGCAGGTCCAGCTCAATATCCTGGAAGTGAAGAACCCGGAGATCAACTCCCAGTTGGTGGCTCAGGGCATCGCCGAGCAGTTGAGTTCGCGCGTTTCGTTCCGCCGCGCTATGCGCAAGGGCATGCAGTCGACCATGAAGTCTGGGGCGAAGGGCATCCGTGTCCAGGTCTCCGGCCGACTGGGAGGCGCCGAGATGTCGCGCACCGAGTTCTATCGCGAGGGTCGCGTGCCGTTGCACACCCTGCGTGCAGACATTGATTACGGCTTCTACGAGGCTCGCACCACGTTCGGCCGCATCGGCGTGAAGGTGTGGATCTACAAGGGTGATGCACTGAGCACCCGCGCAGAGCGTGAGGCCGCCGCGGCAGCTGCACGCCTGGGTAATCGTGCGGCAGCACCGGCCGGACGTCCGCGTCGGGCTGCTGCTGATGAGACCGTTGAGGTCGCTTCGGTGATCGAGGCCAATCCAGAAGCCGTTGTGGCAGAAGTGCAGGAGGGCTAGCCATGTTGATTCCTCGCAGGGTCAAGCACCGCAAGCAGCATCACCCCACTCGTCGGGGTGTTGCCAAGGGCGGCACTGAGGTCACGTTCGGCACCTATGGTCTGCAGGCGCTGACTCCGGCCTACGTGACCAACCGTCAGATTGAGTCCGCCCGTATCGCGATCACCCGGCACATTCGACGCGGCGGCAAGGTGTGGATCAACATCTACCCTGACCGTCCGTTGACCAAGAAGCCTGCCGAAACCCGCATGGGCTCCGGTAAGGGCTCGCCCGAGTGGTGGGTGGCCAACGTCAAGCCCGGTCGCGTGATGTTCGAACTGTCCTTCCCTGACGAGAAGGTCGCTCACGAGGCTCTCTTGCGCGCAGCGCACAAGCTCCCGATGAAGTGTCGCATCGTGCGGCGCGATGAAGCAGGTGAAAACTAATGGCAGCAGGTACGCAGGTTGGCGAACTGCGCAACTTGGACACCACTGATCTGGTGACCAAACTCCGCGAGGCCAAGGAAGAGTTGTTCAACCTCCGCTTCCAGGGTGCAACCGGACAGTTGGAGAACCATGGTCGTTTGCGCGCAGTCCGCAAGGACATCGCTCGGATCTACACGATTCTGCGTGAGCGCGAACTGGGCATCACGCCCATCGAAGGTGGTGCCGCATGAGCGACAAGGACGTAGTAGTGACTGAGGAAAAGCGTGGCTACCGCAAGACCCGTGAGGGCCTGGTGGTCAGCGACAAGATGGACAAGACCGTGGTCGTGGCCGTGGAGGATCGCTACAAGCACCCCACGTACGGCAAGGTTGTCCGTCGTACGAGCAAGCTCAAGGCGCATGACGAGGCCAACACGGCCGGCATCGGTGACCGCGTGCTGCTCATGGAGACCCGCCCGACGTCAGCGACCAAGCGCTGGCGTGTGGTGGAGATCCTCGAGAAGGCCAAGTAAGTAAGTTCCGCCAGGCTCGGCAAGAGAACCGGCAGACGATCAGGAGAATGAAGTGATTCAGCAGGAGTCGCGACTTCGAGTCGCCGACAACACCGGTGCGAAGGAAATCCTTTGCATCCGCGTGCTCGGTGGTTCAGGGCGTCGCTACGCGGGCATCGGCGACATCATCGTTGCCACCGTCAAGGACGCCATCCCCGGCGGCGGAGTGAAGAAGGGCGAGGTCGTCAAGGCCGTTATCGTTCGCACCCGCAAGGAGCGTCGGCGTGCCGACGGTTCTTACATCCGCTTCGACGAGAACGCAGCAGTCATCATCAAGGGTGACGGCGAGCCTCGTGGAACACGCATCTTCGGCCCGGTGGGTCGCGAGTTGCGTGAGAAGCGCTTCAAGAAGATCATCTCGCTGGCTCCGGAGGTGCTGTAATCATGGCAATCCTGAGCATTCGCAAGGGTGACACGGTCCAGATCATCACCGGCAAGGATCGCGGGGTGAAGGGCAAGGTGATCGAGGTGTTGCCCGACGCAGAGCGCATCATCGTCGAAGGTGTGAATCGGATCAAGAAGCACGCAAAGGTTGGTCAGAATGCTGCCGGCGCAAAGACCGGAGGCATCATCACCACCGAGGCGCCAATTCACGTGTCCAACGTGATGATCATTGATCCTGAGGACGGGCGACCGACTCGGATTGGTTTCCGGAAGGAGAAGGTGGAAAAGCGTCGTCCCGACGGCTCCACCTACCAGGCAGAGCGCAGCGTTCGCATCTCCCGTCGCACGGGTAAGGACATCTGATGAGTACTACGACCACCACCGGACCTCGGCTGAAGGCTCGCTACCGCGCAGAAATCGCTCCCGAACTCCACAAGGAGTTCGGCTTCGCGAACGTCATGCAGATCCCCGGCCTGACCAAGGTCGTGGTCAACATGGGCGTGGGTGATGCAGCCCGCGACTCAAAGCTCATCGAAGGCGCCATTCGCGACCTGACCGAGATCACCGGCCAAAAGCCGCAGGTCACCAAGGCCCGCAAGTCCATCGCGCAGTTCAAGCTCCGTGAGGGACAGCCCATCGGTGCTCACGTGACTCTGCGTGGCGATCGGATGTGGGAGTTCTTGGATCGGTTGCTGTCCGTGGCACTTCCGCGTATCCGTGACTTCCGCGGCCTGTCGCCGAAGCAGTTCGACGGCAACGGCAACTACACCTTTGGCCTGAACGAGCAGTCGATGTTCCATGAAATCGACCAGGACAAGATCGACCGCGTTCGTGGCATGGACATCACCATCGTCACCACCGCCAAGACCGACGATGAGGGTCGAGCCTTGCTCCGACTTCTCGGATTCCCCTTTAAGGAGGCCTGAGCATGGCGAAGAAGGCGCTGATCCAAAAGCAGCAGAAGACCCCGAAGTTCAAGGTGCGCGCGTACACGCGGTGCAACAAGTGCGGTCGCCCGCACTCGGTGTACCGCAAGTTCGGTCTGTGCCGAGTGTGCGTTCGCGAAATGGCACATGCGGGCGAATTGCCCGGTGTCACCAAAAGCAGCTGGTAAACCACGACGCTGTAGGTCCGGCCCGCCGGGTGCGGAAACCACAGCGAGGAAGGCCATAGGCCAAAGCAATGACGATGACTGATCCGATCGCGGACATGCTTGCGCGGTTGCGCAACGCGAACTCCGCCTACCACGACACGGTGTCGATGCCACACTCGAAGATCAAGGCGCATATCGCCGAGATTTTGCAGCGCGAGGGGTACATCGCTGGCTTCGAGGTCACTGACGCCGTGGTCGGCAAGACCTTGACGCTCAACTTGAAGTACGGCCCATCGCGCGAGCGCTCGATTGCCGGACTCCGCCGCGTCTCCAAGCCTGGCCTGCGCGTGTACGCAAAGAGCACCTCGGTGCCGCGTGTGCTCGGCGGCCTTGGCATCGCAATTTTGTCCACGTCTAACGGTCTGCTCACCGACCGTCAGGCCCAGTCCAAGGGTGTAGGCGGGGAAGTCCTCGCCTACGTCTGGTAATCGGAAAGGAGCAGCGACATGTCACGTATTGGACGTCTCCCCATCGCAGTTCCCTCCGGGGTCAAGGCTGACATCAGTGGTCAGCAGATCACCATCACCGGACCCAAGGGCAGTTTGTCCCTGACGGTTTCCGAGCCGATCGTCGTGGCCCAAGAAGAGGGCCAACTCGTGGTCACCCGCCCGGACGACGAGCGCGCCTCGAAGTCCCTCCACGGACTGACGCGCACCCTTGTTGCCAACATGGTGATCGGAGTGACCACCGGCTTTGAGAAGTCGCTGGAGATCGTGGGCACGGGCTATCGCGTTGCCGCAAAGGGAAGCGACCTGGAATTCCAGCTTGGCTTCTCCCACCCGGTGGTTGTTCCTGCACCGGACGGCATCAGCTTCGCGGTGGAATCCCCGGTGAAGTTCAAGGTCATCGGTATTGACAAGCAGAAGGTCGGCGAAGTGGCGGCCAACATCCGCAAGATCCGTAAGCCAGAGCCGTACAAGGGCAAGGGCGTGCGGTACGAGGGTGAAGTCATCCGCCGCAAGGCCGGAAAGGCGGGCAAGAAGTGAGCTCCTTCGGAATCAAGCTCGGGTCGGGGGCAAAGAACGTCGTCGCCCGCAAGCGTCGTCACATCCGCGTTCGCAAGAAGGTGTCCGGAACCGCGGCACGTCCGCGCCTGGTCGTCACCCGTTCTGCTCGGCACATGGTTGCCCAGATCGTGGACGATACCTGCGGTGCAACGCTGGCATCGGCATCCACTATGGAAGCCGACCTGCGCAGCGCCAGCGCGGACAAGAGCGCCAAGGCACGTTCGGTTGGCCAATTGGTCGCCGAGCGCGCGAAGAAGGCGGGCGTGGAGGCCGTGGTCTTCGACCGCGGTGGGAACAAGTACCACGGCCGCGTGGCCGCCCTCGCTGAGGGCGCTCGCGACGCGGGCCTGACCTTCTAAGTATTCGGACTGTTGAGAGAACGAGGTAACTGATGTCAGCAACCCAGCGTCGCGGTGGCGGCGCAGGCGAGCGCAAGGATCGCAAGGAGCGCGCTCCTCGCGAGGAGAAGTCCGCATACATTGAGCGCGTGGTCGCGATTAATCGCGTATCCAAGGTCGTCAAGGGTGGTCGGCGTTTCTCCTTCACCGCGCTGGTCATCGTCGGCGACGGCGACGGCAACGTTGGTGTGGGCTACGGCAAGGCCAAGGAAGTTCCCGCCGCGATCGCCAAGGGCGTGGAAGAAGCCAAGAAGCACTTCTTCCGTGTTCCGCGCATCCAAGGGACGATTCCGCACCCCATCACTGGTGAGGCTGCAGCTGGCGTGGTCATGCTGCGTCCGGCGGCACCCGGTACCGGCGTGATCGCCGGCGGTCCGGTGCGTGCAGTGCTGGAGTGCGCGGGCATTCACGACATCCTCAGCAAGTCCATGGGTTCGGACAATGCGATTAACGTTGTTCACGCCACCGTGGCAGCGCTGAAGGGTCTTGAGGCACCTGAGGCCGTCGCCGCTCGTCGTGGCCTGCCATTGGAGGATGTCGCACCGGCCGCGCTGCTTCGCTCGCGTGCGGCAGGGCTGGCAGCAGGGGCGGGTGCGTGATGGCGCAGCTGAAGGTGACCCAGACCAAGAGCAAGATCGGCGGCACGTCCATCCAGCGTGACACCCTGCGTTCGCTGGGTCTCAAGCGCATTGGTGACACCGTGCTGAAGGAAGATCGCCCGGAAATCCGTGGCATGGTGAACCGGGTTATCCACCTGGTCACTGTTGAGGAGGTCAAGTAGTTATGACGCTGAAGGTTCATCACCTGCGTCCTGCCCCAGGCGCCAAGACCGCCAAGACCCGCAAGGGCCGCGGCGAGGCTTCAAAGGGCAAGACTTCCGGTCGCGGTACCAAGGGCACCAAGGCTCGTTACCAGGTTCCGGCCCGTTTTGAGGGCGGCCAGATGCCGTTGCATATGCGCTTGCCAAAGCTCAAGGGCTTCAAGAATCCGAACAAGATCGAGTTCCAGGTCGTCAACGTCGCGCAGCTCAACAAGCTGTTCCCCAACGGCGGCGAAGTGACGGTGGCAGATCTGGTTGCCCTGGGCGCTGTCCGCAAGGGGGAGTTGGTCAAGGTGCTCGGCCAAGGTGACATCTCGGTCAAGGTCTCGGTCAGTGCCGATGCGTTCAGCGCGAGTGCACGTGACAAGATCGTTGCGGCAGGCGGCTCGGTCACCGAGCTCCTGTAGTCCGCAGGCCCTTCGTCGACCAAGCAGGAGGCACAGTGCACATCAGTGCGTTCGGCGCAGCCCTGCGCACGCCGGATCTTCGTAAGAAGATCTTCTTCACGCTGGGTCTGCTCGCGTTGTTCCGGCTGGGATCGGTCCTGCCGACTCCAGGAATCGACTATTCCGCGATCAACACCTGTATTAAGCAGGTGCAGGACAACTCGGTGTACTCCCTGGTGAACCTGTTCTCCGGGGGCGCGCTGTTGCGCCTATCGGTGTTTGCGCTGGGCATCATGCCGTACATCACTGCGAGCATCATCTTGCAGTTGCTGACGGTGGTGATTCCGCGGCTGGAGACCTTGAAAGCTGAAGGCCAGTCCGGTCAGGCCAAGATCACGCAGTACACGCGTTACCTGACTATCGGGCTAGCAATCTTGCAGTCCACAGCGATCTTGTCCCTCGCGCGCAATCCCGGCACGCTGTTCCAAGGCTGTAACTCGCAAATCATGCCGAATCAGGGCCTGTGGGTCATGCTCGTCATGGTCACGGTCATGACTGCCGGCACGTGCATCATCATGTGGTTTGGCGAGTTGATCACCGAACGCGGCGTGGGCAACGGCATGTCGATGCTGATCTTCACGTCCATCATCGCCACGATCCCGTCTCAGTTCGTCGGTATCTGGACATCGCATGGGCCCTTCACGTTCCTGCTGACGCTGGCTGTTGGCCTGGCGGTGGTCGCCCTGGTGGTGTTCGTCGAACAGGCTCAGCGCCGCATCCCGGTGCAGTATGCCAAGCGCGTGGTCGGCCGGCGTATGTATGGCGGGACCTCGACCTACATTCCGTTGAAGGTCAACATGGCTGGCGTTATCCCGGTCATCTTCGCATCCAGCCTGCTGTTCTTGCCCACATTGCTAGTGCAACTGACCGGCAGCACAGGAACCGTTGCCCAGTGGATTCAGCAGCACTTCGCCACCGGAACCGGTTCGTGGTACTTGGCGCTGTACTTCCTGCTGATCGTCTTCTTCTGCTACTTCTATGTCTCCATCACCTTCAATCCGGTGGATGTCGCCGACGACATGAAGAAGTACGGCGGATTTATCCCCGGAATCCGCGCAGGAAAGCCGACGGCTCAGTATCTGGACTATGTGCTCACGCGCCTGACGGCACCAGGAGCGCTCTATCTGGGCCTGATCGCGATCCTGCCGGTATTCGCGTTCGACTTCCTGGGCGTGGCGAATCGCTTCATTTTCGGCGGCACCAGCTTGCTGATCATGGTCGGCGTGGGCTTGGACACCGTGAAGCAGATCCAGTCCCAGTTGCAGCAGCGCAACTACGAGGGCTTCCTGCGCTAGGAGAATGACATGCGTCTTGTACTGATGGGTCCGCCTGGGGCGGGCAAGGGAACCCAGGCCGTTGGTATCGCCGCGGCCTTGGGCATTCCGCACATCTCCACCGGCGATATCTTCCGGGCGAACGTCTCCCAGGGAACGGCACTGGGTATCGAAGCCAAGCGGTACATGGACGCGGGGGAGTACGTCCCCGACGGTGTTACCAATGCGATGGTCCGCGATCGCATCTCCCACGATGATGCTCGTCCAGGCTTCTTGCTGGACGGCTACCCGCGCACCATTGAGCAGGTGGCGGAATTGGATTCCATGCTGGCTTCTGATGGGTACAAGCTCACCAAGGCATTGGAACTGACCGTGAACGTGGATGAGGTGGTCTCCCGTTTGGTCAGGCGCGCGGCCGAACAAGGTCGCGCTGATGACAATGAAAACGTGATCCGCCGCCGGCTCGAGGTCTACTTCGCTCAGACCGCGCCGTTGACCGCCCTGTATGCCCAGCGTGGCATCTTGCAGCAGATCGATGGCATGGGAACCGTTGACGAAGTAGGCCTGCGCATCATGGCTGCCCTGGCCTAAGCGATGGGCATCGGCAAGAGTCCCAAGATTCAGCTCAAGACCCCAGCGCAGATTGACGCGATGCGCGTTGCTGGGCTCGTGGTCGCTACCACCCTTGCCACGTTGGCTCAGCACGTGAAATCCGGCGTGACCACCGGCGATCTTGATGCGATTGCTCGTCAGTGCATTGCTGATGCCGGGGCCACCCCATCCTTTCTGGGCTACCACGGGTTCCCGGCAGTGATCTGCACGTCGGTCAACGATGAAGTGGTGCACGGCATCCCTGGATCACGCACGCTGGTCGATGGAGACCTGATCAAGATCGACTGCGGGGCGATCGTTGATGGCTGGCACGGGGATGCGGCAATCTCTGTCCCGGTTGGCCAGGTGTCTGCTCAGGTGGCCACCCTCAGCCAGGTCACCGAGGCCTCGATGTGGGCCGGATTGGCCATGGCACGTCCAGGGGGTCGACTGACGGACATCTCCCATGCGGTGGAGCAGGCCACTGTCGCCGCAGGTACCTATGGAATCGTGGCCGATTACGGAGGCCACGGTATCGGCACCGCCATGCACATGGATCCGCACATCCTCAACTACGGAGCGCCTGGCCGCGGCCCGAAGCTGGAGGTGGGCATGGCGCTGGCCATCGAGCCCATGGCAACGCTGGGCCAGGCCGATGTGGTGGTGGGAACGGACGGATGGACCGTTTCCACCGCGGACGGCAGCGTGGCTGCGCACTGGGAGCACACGGTGGCCATCACTGAGCACGGCCCATGGGTGCTGACCGCCCTGGATGACGTGCGCCTGTAAGGCGTCCGAATAGTCGGATTTGACCGTTCAGTGGGACCCGATTTTCATTTCGAGCCGCATCTGCCCTAGACTCAGTGGGCTGATGCGGCTTCCCCGTCCGTCACCTCTTTCATGCCCGTAAGGGTCTGGCAGGGCTGTGCCGGATTCGCGCAGCACACAGAGCGAAAGCGGAGGATATGGGTAAGAAGGACGGCGGGATCGAGCTCGAGGGCACGATCACTGAATCCTTGCCCAATGCAATGTTCCGCGTAGAGCTGGACAACGGGCACAAAGTGCTCGCACATATCAGCGGCAAGATGCGAATGCACTACATCCGCATCCTGCCCGACGATCGCGTCGTGGTAGAGCTCAGCCCATACGACCTCACGCGAGGGCGCATCGTCTACCGCTACAAGTAAGCTGCCAGACCCCCGAACTGCACGAACACCGAAAAAGGAAGACACCATGAAGGTCAACCCGAGCGTCAAGAAGATCTGCGATAAGTGCAAGGTCATCCGCCGGCATGGTCGTGTCATGGTGATTTGCGAGAACACTCGCCACAAGCAGCGCCAGGGCTAGACCCTGGTGTTCGGTCACCGGGGAGACAACCCGGTCACCGTGTCAACGCAAAACCCGACCCCCACACGATCGCGTGCGTTCGGTGGGACGGCACCTTCGGTCACGAGGCCGAAGACCTGTTTGGCGACAGGACTGGTTTTGCTCCCAAACCTCGTGACGAACACAGAAGAGAGAACGCCTCATGGCACGACTCGTTGGCGTCGACCTGCCTCGCGATAAGCGCATGGCAGTGGCGCTTACTTACATTTACGGCATTGGTCGTTCCCAGGCCGCCAAGGCCCTGGAAGACACCGGCATCAGCCCGGACCTGCGCAGCAAGGACTTGTCCGAAGACCAGGTGATTTTGCTCCGCGACTGGATCGACGCGAATCTGAAGGTCGAAGGCGACCTGCGTCGCGAAGTTGCCGCTGACATTCGCCGCAAGGTGGAAATCGGCTGCTACCAAGGCCTGCGTCACCGCAAGGGCCTGCCTGTCCGTGGACAGCGCACCCACACCAACGCCCGCACCCGCAAGGGCCCGCGCAAGACCGTCGCTGGCAAGAAGAAGGTCGGCAAGTAAGCCGTCCGGCTTCACTTCCCAGGAAACCAGGAGAACTGATCAATGCCCCCCAAGTCAGGTGGAAAGGCGAACGCAGCCAAGAAGCTACGTCGCAAGGAAAAGAAGAACGTGGCTCACGGCCATGCGCACATCAAGAGCACGTTCAACAACACGATCGTGTCCATCACGGACCCGACCGGTGCTGTGATCTCGTGGGCCTCGGCCGGACAGGTCGGCTTCAAGGGAAGCCGCAAGTCCACTCCATTCGCCGCGCAGCTGGCAGCTGAGGCTGCCGCGCGACGCGCGATGGAGCATGGGATGCGCAAGGTTGACGTATTCGTCAAGGGTCCTGGCTCCGGCCGCGAGACCGCTATCCGTTCGCTGCAGGCCACCGGCCTTGAGGTTGGCTCCATCGCCGACGTCACGCCCGCGCCGCACAATGGCACCCGTCCGTCCAAGCGTCGTCGCGTCTGATCGCGCGCAGGAATACAGGAGATAGATCATGGCGCGTTATACAGCAGCCGATTGCAAGCGGTGCCGCCGCGAGAAGATGAAGTTGTTCCTCAAGGGCTCCAAGTGTGAATCACCGAAGTGCCCCTTCGAGAAGCGTCCCTACCCCCCGGGCCAGCATGGCCGCGGACGGACCAAGGATTCTGAGTACCTGCTGCAGCTGCGAGAGAAGCAGAAGGCCACGCGCATGTACGGCGTGTTGGAGAAGCAGTTCTCCAACTACTACAAGGAAGCTCAGCGCCAGGCCGGCAAGACCGGTGAGAACCTGCTGCAGATCCTTGAATCACGACTGGACAACGTGGTCTTCCGCGCCGGGTTCGCCAAGTCCCGTGACATGGCGCGCCAGCTGGTGACCCATGGCCACTTCCTGGTCAATGGCAAGAAGGTCAACATTCCGTCCTTCCGGGTGTCCCCGAACGACATCATTGAGGTGCGCCCCGGCTCTCGGGAGTTGACCCCATTCGTGGTTGCTCATGCGGAGATCGGTGAGCGACCGGTGCCGGCGTGGCTGGAAGTCATTCCGTCCAAGATGCGTGTCCTGGTCCATTCGGTGCCCGCCCGCGCGGTCATCGACACTCCAGTCAACGAGCAGTTGATCGTGGAGTTGTACTCCAAGTAGTCCGCAGCACAGTTCACCTCACATAGCCATACGCGTCCTCAAATAGCGGTCGACGCGGGAAGGAAGAAAACACGTGCTTATCAGCCAGCGCCCCTTACTGACCGAAGAGGTCATCAGCGAGAACCGCTCACGGTTCGTCCTTGAGCCCCTGGAGCCAGGTTTTGGTTACACCCTGGGTAACTCACTGCGTCGCACGCTGTTGTCGTCGATCCCCGGCGCGGCAGTGACCAGCATTCGGATCGATGGTGTGCTTCATGAGTTCACCACGATCCCGGGTGTCAAGGAAGACGTCACTGAGCTCATCTTGAACATCAAGCAGTTGGTGGTCTCCAGCGAGCACGACGAGCCGGTCGTGATGTACCTGCGCAAGCAGGGGCCGGGATCGGTCGTCGCGGCCGATATCCAGCCCCCTGCCGGCGTTGAGGTCCACAATCCTGACCTGCACATTGCCACGCTGAACGACAAGGGCAAGCTGGAGATCGAGCTGGTTGTCGAGCGCGGCCGCGGCTACGTCTCTGCTGACTTGAACAAGGCACTGGGCCAGGAGATTGGCCGCATCCCGGTTGACTCGATCTACTCACCCGTACTGAAGGTGACCTACAAGGTCGAGGCAACTCGTGTCGAGCAGCGCACTGACTTCGACAAGCTCGTCCTGGATGTCGAGACGAAGAACTGCATGCGCGCACGCGATGCCGTCGCCTCAGCGGGCAAGACCCTGGTTGAGCTGTTCGGGCTGGCTCGCGAGTTGAACGTGGATGCCGAGGGCATCGACATCGGTCCCTCGCCGACCGATGCCTTCGTTGCCGAGCAACTGAATACCCCGATTGAGCAGTTGGACATGACCGTTCGGTCATACAACTGCCTCAAGCGCGAGGGCATTCACACTGTCGGTGAGCTGATCACCCGCAGTGAGGCTGACCTCCTGGACATTCGCAACTTCGGCGCGAAGTCCATCGACGAGGTCAAGGTCAAGCTTGTCGGCTTGGGCTTGGCGCTGAAGGACAGCCCGCCCGGATTCGATCCCGGTGCCGCGGTCTACTTCGACGATGACGACGATGACGACTGGGCGTTCGCCGAAGACGAGCAGCTGTAACCCTTTCGTACCACGAACTGTTTGACAGGAGATCCAAATGCCTACCCCAACCAAGGGACCGCGTCTTGGCGGTGGACCGGCGCACGAAAGGCTGATGTTGGCCAACCTGGCCACTGCGCTGTTCGAGCACGGCCGCATCACCACCACCGAGGCAAAGGCCAAGCGCCTGCGCCCGTTGGCCGAGCGACTGATCACCTTCGCCAAGCGCGGTGACCTGCACGCCCGTCGTCGTGTGTTGACCGTGGTCCGAGACAAGTCAGTAGTGCACACGTTGTTCACGGAGATCGGTCCCAATTACGCTGGTCGCCATGGTGGCTACACGCGCATCACCAAGATCGGTCCGCGCAAGGGTGACAACGCACCCATGGCAGTGATCGAGCTCGTTGAGCCGCTGGCAGAGCAGGTCGTGGCCGAGGCCACCGGCGCTGCAAAGCGCGCGGCCAAGGAGCAGGCCGCAGCACCCAAGGTCGAAGCCGTGGAGGTCGAGCAGGCTACCCCGGTCGAGGACGCATCGGGTGTTGAAGAGACTGTCGTGGTTGAGGCCGTGGCTGAGGAATCAGGCGAAGGCTCGTCCGACGCTGAGGGCACCAAGGAGTAATCCTGAACGCCGGTACTGCAGATCAGCCCGTTCCCACCAGTGGGGACGGGCTGATTCGCGTTCGCCTGGACGTTGCCTACGACGGTGCCGATTTCGTCGGGTGGGCGTTTCAGCGCAACCTGCGCTCGGTCCAAGGGGAACTCCAGCAGGTGTTGGGACACCTATGGGGCGGGGTGGTGGAACTGACCTGCGCCGGACGCACCGACGCCGGCGTCCATGCCCGTGGGCAAGTAGCTCACGCCGACGTCGATGCCATGCAGTGGGCCCGAATCATCGATGACAAGGAACCGGCCGGTGCCACACGCATCAACAAGGCACTTCCTGGTGATATTCGTGTCCTGGGTGTTCAGCGGGCACCGGAGGGCTTCGATGCTCGATTCGCGGCGATCTGGCGGCGGTATTCCTACCGGGTCAGCGATGATCCCACCGGTCCGGCTCCATTAACCCGTGCCTTCACCCTGCCCTGGTTTCGCCGGCTGGACGTTCAGGCGATGAATGCCGCCGCTGCGGGGTTACTCGGAGAGCATGACTTCGCCCCATTTTGCAAAGCGCGTCCGTTTGCGTCCACCGTCCGCTGCCTTCAGCAGTTGCGCTGGGATCGGGTGGACGGGGTTGCGGTCATGACCGTGCAGGCAGATGCGTTCTGTCATTCAATGGTGCGATCCCTGGTCGGGGTGATGCTGCCGGTCGGCGACGGTCGGCGGCCCATCGACTGGCCGGGCACCGTGCTGGCCTTGGGAGGGAAGGACTCGTCGGTGACCACCATGCCGGCGTATCCGCTGACCTTAGAGGCGGTGGGGTATCCGGCTGATAACGAACTTCAGGCTCGGCAGGATCGCACGCGTGCTCGCCGATCGCTAGGCGAGGAGTCGGCCGAAGGCTCGCCCGACGGAAGCGGCGACTAACCCGCTGCAAGCGATGGGAAGCCATCGAATTGGAATCGGCTACGGGGTTACCCATCGGATTTCTACGCCCTCGTAACCCACACAGGCAGACTCCGCGATCAGTGAATCGATCAGAATGGAGTGTGGTGTAATGCGTAGGAGTGCCGGTGTAGCGATAGTTCTTGGCCTCGTTTCGAGCGTTTTGGTGCTGGCACCAAGCGCTCAGGCGACAGTCGCCAATGCCACCGCTACCTGCAACAACGGTCTCGCCTTGTTTGTCTTTCCTACCTCGCTGACTGTCTCCGTGAACGACTCCATATCTATCGCCACCGCAGGCACGATTGGGCCGTCTCCAGCGTTCACCATTCAATCGGTTCCGACCGGCTTTTCCTCATCGCCAGCGGGTCCTCTCAACCGTGGTGAGACTTTCGCTGTGAGCGTTGGAGCCGGTGCAACAACCGGAAGCATCGTGGTGAGCAGTACCGGCGGATTCTGTTCGGGCCAGAGCGCGACCATTGCTGTGACAGTCTCGGGAGGAAGTGGCGGCGGTGGCGGTGGAGACTCGTCTTCGTCTGCTTCGTCCACGCCTGCTGTTGAGACGCTGTCGCTCGCCGTTGAAGCCAGCGGGGCGACCTGCACTGGCGGCAACCCGAGCGGCACTTCCGGCTCGTGGCTGACCCTGCCAGGCGCAGATCAGTGCTCGCAGTCCGGCCCGACCGCGAAGGCCGGCTCAAAGTTGCTCGGCTGGGCGACCAGCGCGAACTTCCCGATCGCTCGCGCCCAGGCGCAGATCGACAAGAAGTGGGGCGTCATCGATGAGGTGATCGACGGCCAGCGGATGATCTTCATTCCCGGCGGAATGGCGACCTTCGTCTCGGGCTCGAACAACCTCTTCCCGATCTGGTCGGCCTGATCTCTGAGGCGTGGGTGGGGTAGCGATGGGAAACCATCGTTACCCCGTTTCGCATGACGGGTAGCCCCCTAATGTAGGTACATGCCCGGCGCCGGTCGCAGGATGCTCATTGTTGAGGACGAGCCGCTCATGGCCTCGCTCCTCGCGGAGGTGTTGTTAGGTCACGGCTTCGCCGCCGAAACGGCCCACGATGTCATCGAGGCCAGAGCGGCAATTCGACACTTTGATCCCGACGGCATCCTCATGGATATCTCGCTTGGCGACGGCCCAAGCGGAGTCGACCTGGCTCGCGTACTCGCGGGACAGCGCCCCGATATCGCGATCATCTTCCTGACGAAGCACACAGACCTGCGCACGGCCGGCATCGATGAGTCAGAGTTACCTGCCAGTTGCGGATTCCTGAGCAAGGACCGCGTCCGCGACACCGAGTACTTGCTCGAGGCGATCGAGGCGGTCATGACTGATCGGCCACGCGAGGTTCGGCATGACATGGATCCGGGTAAGCCGCTCGCGTCACTCTCGGCGAAGCACATAGAAGTACTTCGCATGATGGCGACCGGGTACACCAATGAGCACATCGCTCGGGTCAAGGGTGTGGCGGTATCGACCGTCGAGCGCTGGACGGCTGAGATCTTCAAGGAGCTCGGCATCGGCGGCAGGGGCGCGGTGAACTCTCGTGTCGAGGCCGTACGCCAGTTCATTGCTGCTGCAGGAATTCCAGACCGACTGTGAGGTGGCTGCGCGAGGCCTGGTGGCGCGTCGGTCTGCCCGATGCGGTTAGCTGGCCTGCGTTCTACGTGACCCTGCTCGCCGGAGTGATTGGCAACTTTGCGAACAGTAGCGCCGCAATGCCGCACCTACCGCGACTTGCAATCGTGCTCGTCGGGCAGGTTGCTCTCTGGATTCCGCTCGTGGTTCTCAGGTTCACGCTTCTTCGCGATCCGCACCGTTCGCAGCCACTGATTGTGCTTTTTGTCTTCCTGGTGGGAGCGCTCATGCGTCTCTTCGTCATGACGGCCCTCATCGTGTCAATGTATGGATCGCAGTCGTTGAACCTACTCGGAAGGTTCCTGGGCATTGTGGTCAACATCGGCCCCACCTTCGTCATCACGGCGATTGTGGTGAGCGCTCTAAGGGAACGTCGGCGACAGATCTCTGAGCTTGCTGCAACACAACAGCGCCTCGAGGCATCATTGATTGATGTCGACTCTGCACTGCTTCAGCGCAACGCCGATGCGATCGAGAGCGTGCGCAGGATCCTGGAAGGTGAGCTTCAGAAGCTCGAAGGGGCCCAAGCCGAGCGCTCGTTGGAGGTTCTTCAACGAACCGCGGTCGACATCGTGCGCCCGATGAGTCATGAGCTGGCAAAGTCGATTCCCATAACCGTGGCCATGAAAGCCAACTCAAGCCCTGACCAAGTGCCGTGGAGTCGTGTGTGGGAAGTGGCGTCGAGAGGCCGGCCATTCCAGCCGTGGTTCGTGGGAGCGCTCATGGGCTGGGAGTTGTTCGGCATGGTGATCATCCGACCGGAAGACTCGCGTGCCTTTGTTCTGTTCGATGCGATGTTCGTCGTCGGCTTCATGATCGCCAATCGCGTCTTGGAGATTGCCAATCGCGGGAAGAGCGGAGGCTTCCGCATCGCCACCACGGCACTCGCCTCCCTGGTGGTCTCGTGGCTCATCGCGGCAAGCGTTCCTCGCTTTCTCGGAACTTCGCCCTCGGATTTCGGAATTCTCCTCGCTTTCGTGATACTCGGCCCCGGCTTCGCGCTTGGTACCGCAATCTTGAGCGCCCTTGCACGAGAGCGTGAACGAGTCATCGTGGAACTGACCGAATCTGCCCACGTGCTGGGTCGATCCCTCGCTCGGCAACGCGCGGTCGAGTGGTTCCAGCAGAAGGCGCTCTCACGTGCTCTGCATGGACCGATTCAGAGTGCCGTCACGGCTGCAGCGATCCTCCTCGATTCCGACATTCGCGAGGACACCGTGGAATCAGGGGTCGTTGAGACCGTTCGACGTGACCTCATCGCCGGCCTCGATGTCCTTCATCAAGCCCCTAGCGAGGTGACGACCCTCGATCAAGCCATTGAGCGCATGAGGGCCACCTGGGAGGGGGTGTGTGCCATCGATGCCGCAGCGAGCGACGCAGCCGCCGCAGCGATCGCGGCCGACGGTGTGCTGCGTTCATGCGTCATCGACATTGTCACTGAGGCAGTCTCAAATGCCGTCTGGCATGCCAAGGCCGACCAGACGAGGCTCGAGATTGCCCTCGATCCGCAGGCATCGGATGTGCTGATGGTCGAGGTGGTCAGCAACGGTCGGGGCGATGCCCTGTCAGAGAACAGGGGGCTCGGCACCCAACAGCTCGATGACTGGACGCTCACCTGGAGCCGGGAGATCGGTGAGCAGGGGAGTCGCCTGGAGGCTGCCCTGCCGGTGGTTGGCGGGTAATCTCGTCCCCATGTCGGTAGATATGTCGACTTCGCTGGAGTCCATGTTGGAGCACATACGACTCCACTCGACGCTCAGTCTCGAGGATTTCCTCGCGGAACGCCGTGAGGCCGCAGGGCGCGTGGCCGCCGAGTATGAGGCCTGGGCACAACCTCGCAAAAAGTAGACAAAACACCCAAATCAGTGGTCTTGACGATTTGGCCTGGTCGGCTCCCCACGGGTATCCTCGGCAGGCTGCTTTCAGAGCAGACTGATCGGCAGGGATGCCGGACAGTACGGCGCCTCCTCGGAGGTGTGCAGAAACCAGGTCCATCGAGTGAAAGGAAGTGCCGTGCGCACTTACAGTCCCAAGCCAGGCGACACTAACCCCGTCTGGCATGTCATCGACGCCAGCGACGTAGTCCTCGGACGTCTCGCCACGCAAGCCGCGAACCTGCTTCGCGGCAAGCACAAGCCGACCTTTGCTCCGCATATGGACATGGGTGACTTCGTCATCATCATCAATGCAGACAAGGTGGCCCTGTCTGGCTCCAAGCTGCAGCAGAAGATGGATTACCGCCACTCAGGTCGCCCAGGCGGCATGACGGCGACAAAGTACGCAGATCTCATCCAGGACAATCCGCGCCGGATGGTGGAGAAGGCAGTGAAGGGCATGCTTCCGCACAACAAGCTGGGCCGCCAGCAGCTCAAGAAGCTGAAGGTGTACGCAGGCACCGAGCATCCGCACCAGGCGCAGCAGCCGGTCCCATTCACCATCACCCAGGTTGCGCAGTAAGCGCCCGAGACTTTTGAAGAATAAGGATTTGTCATGACTGAGTCAGTAATCGAGATTGATGCGAACGAGGAAGTCCCCTCGGAGTACACCAGCGAGACTCCTGCAGCCCGCGTGGTGGCACGAGACATCGTCGTCGCCCCCGCTAATGCCACAGGTCGCCGCAAGGAAGCTGTTGCCCGTGTGCGTCTGGTCCCCGGCACCGGCAAGTGGGTCATCAATGGTCGCGACCTGGAGACGTACTTCCCGAACAAGGTTCACCAGCAGTTGGTGAACGAGCCGTTCGTCAGCCTCGGCGCGGAGGGCAAGTTTGATGTCATTGCGCGCATTCACGGAGGTGGAGTGTCCGGTCAGGCTGGTGCACTGCGCCTGGGTGTTGCCCGCAGCCTGAATGAGATCGACACCGACGGCAATCGTCCGACCTTGAAGAAGGCTGGCTTCCTCACGCGCGATCCGCGCGCCAAGGAGCGCAAGAAGTATGGCCTGAAGAAGGCCCGCAAGGCCTCGCAATACTCAAAGCGTTAATCCCTTGGGCCGACTATTCGGTACCGATGGGGTTCGTGGCCTGGCCAATGTTGACTTAACGGCCGAGCTGGCTCTGGATCTTTCTGTTGCCGCGGCGCACGTGCTGGCTGATGCTGGCGCGTTCGCCGGGCATCGGCCACGGGCACTGGTGGGGTACGACGGTCGGGCCAGTGGCGAGTTTCTCGGCGCAGCTGTTGTTGCTGGCCTAGCCTCAGCGGGCATTGACGTGATGCGTTTGAGCATGGTCCCCACTCCGGCTGTGGCGTATTTGACCCAGGCGCTGGGTGCTGATCTTGGCGTCATGCTGTCGGCTTCGCACAACCCAATGCCCGATAACGGCATCAAGTTCTTTGCCCGTGGAGGGCACAAGCTCGATGACGCGATCGAGGACGCAATCGAAGCACGAATGGGCGAGCCCTGGGATCGTCCCATCGGGGCAGCTGTCGGCCGCATCGGGACCGATCATGCGGCGGCTGAGCAATACGAGCAGTTCCTGTTGTCGACATTGCCGCATTCACTTGACGGACTGACCGTTGTGGTCGACTGTGCGAACGGTGCCGCTTCAGTCATCGCGCCGAAGGTGTATGCCGCTGCGGGCGCACGCGTGATCCCCATTCACGCCGAGCCTGATGGCACCAACATCAATGATCACTGCGGTTCCACGCATCTGGAAGACCTGATTGAGGCCGTTCGAGTCAACCGTGCCGATGTCGGCATCGCCCATGATGGAGATGCAGACCGATGTCTGGCCGTTGACGCCCAAGGCAATGTGATCGATGGTGATCACATTCTGGCGATCCTGGCCCAGGCCATGGCCGAAAGCGGGCGGCTCCAGGGCAACACCGTGGTGGCCACCGTGATGGCTAACCTCGGCTTCAAGATTGCCATGAGGGCCGCCGGCATCGAAGTCGTGGAAACCGGCGTCGGCGATCGATACGTCCTGGAGGCCATGCGCGCCGGTGGATTCGTCCTCGGCGGCGAGCAAAGCGGGCATGTGGTCATGACCGAGTACGCCACCACCGGTGACGGCCTGCTGACCGCATTGCACCTGCTGGCCCGAGTGACGCAAACTCGCACGTCATTGGCAGAACTGGCGGCCGCGGTCACCAAGCTTCCGCAGGTGCTGGTCAACGTGACCGGAGTGGACAAAACGGCCCCGATGCAAAATTCCACGGTAGCCAGTGCGGTGCATGCGGCCGAACGTGAACTCCAGGACACCGGTCGCATCCTGCTTCGACCATCGGGGACCGAGCCGGTCATCCGCGTCATGGTTGAGGCCTCCTCGCCCCAGCAAGCACAGCAGATCGCCGATCGGCTCGTGGCCGTGGTTCGCGCCGAACTATCGCTGTAACCGCGTCAGCGAGCGCCACGCCATCAGGACGGTCAGGGCCCGGTTGTGAAGCGCCGTTAGGCTGGAACCATGTGCGGCATCGTGGGGTACGTAGGTCGGCAGCAGGCCTTGGAAGTGGTGGTCGGCGGGCTTCGTCGGCTGGAATATCGCGGCTACGACTCCGCGGGCGTTGCGGTGATCGCCGACGGCACCTTGTCGGTTCGCAAGAAGGCAGGAAAGCTGGTGAACCTGCAGACCTTGCTGGGGGAAGATCCGTTGCCGGGCTCAACGACCGGAATCGGGCACACCCGATGGGCTACGCACGGCGGACCGACTGATTCCAATGCTCATCCCCACGTGAGCGAGGACGGCTCCATTGCTGTCATCCACAACGGCATCATCGAGAACTTTGCCGAACTCCGCCAAGAGCTCACTGCTGCGGGCGTCCAACTGTCCAGCGAGACCGACACCGAAGTGGTCGCGCATCTGCTGGCCCGCGAGCTGCCGGCCGCCGATCACGACCTCACTGGGGCCATGCTCTCCGTGTGCAGCGGACTGGAAGGCGCATTCACCCTGGTTGCGATCGATGCCCGGCATCCGGATGTGGTGGTCGCGGCACGACGTAATTCGCCACTGGTTGTGGGGATCGGCGACGGTGAGAATTTCGTTGCGTCAGACGTTGCCGCATTCGTTGACTACACCCGCCAGGCGCTGGAGCTGGGACAAGACCAGGTCGTGACCATCACGGCGACATCAGTCTCGGTTGTCAACTTCGATGGCACTCCAGCCCTGGTCACGCCCTTTGAGGTGGACTGGGACGCCTCAGCCGCCGAAAAGGGTGGCTTTGACTTGTTCATGCTCAAGGAAATCGCAGAGCAGCCGCGGGCCGTAGCTGACTCCTTGCGTGGTCGCGTCGATGCAGACAATCGAATTCAGCTCGACGAGATGCACCTGAGCGAACAGGACTTGCGCTCCATCGGCAAGGTGGTCGTGGTCGCCTGTGGAACGGCCTTTCATGCGGGCATGGTAGCCAAGTACGCCATCGAGCACTGGACGCGCATCCCGGTGGAAGTGGAGCTGGCCAGCGAATTTCGATACCGAGATCCGATCGTCGGAGCAGACTGCTTGGTCATCGCCATCTCCCAATCGGGCGAGACGATGGACACCTTGATGGCGCTTCGGTACGCGGCAGCTCAGGGAGCGCGCACCTTGGCGATCTGCAACACGGTCGGCTCCACGATTCCGCGGGAATCTGATGCAGTGCTGTATACCTACGCAGGACCGGAAATCGCGGTCGCGTCGACGAAGGCCTTCTTGACGCAGATCATTGCCTCCTACTTGGTTGGGCTGTACCTGGCGCAGGTGCGAGGTCAGATGACAGCGCCGGAGATACATGCGGTCATGGACGATCTCAACGACATGCCTCATGCCGTTGACCTTGCACTGGACACGGTCGACGGCGTGAGAGCCATCGCCCGCCAATTTGCCGATGCGACCAGTGTGCTGTTTATCGGCCGCCACGTGGGCTTCCCCGTTGCCCTAGAGGGCGCATTGAAACTCAAGGAACTGGCGTACATGCACGCTGAGGGGTTTGCTGCCGGCGAGCTCAAGCATGGCCCGATCGCATTGATCGAGGAGGGCGTTCCGGTCGTCGTTGTCGTGCCGTCGCCGCGCAATCGAGCAGTCCTGCACGACAAGATCATCTCGGCGATTCAGGAGGTCCGCGCTCGCGGCGCGGTCATCTTGGCGATCGCAGAGGAAGGTGATGACAAGATCACTTCGTTTGCCGACCATGTGATTCGCGTGCCGATCGTCCCGGCATTGATGCAGCCCCTAGTGTCAACGGTTCCCCTGCAGGTGTTTGCGTGCGAGATGGCAACAGCCAAGGGACATGACGTTGACCAGCCACGCAATCTGGCCAAGTCGGTCACCGTTGAGTGAACCGGCATTCGCGCATCTGCCGGCCTGCGTCGTGGGCATCGGCGTGGATGTCGTGGACACCGCACGTTTTGCCGCCGTGATCGGGCGTCGGCCGACGATCATTGACCGGTTGTTCACCCCACACGAGTGCGTAGATGCACACGGGCTCAGGCGACAGCCGCACTCCTTGGCTGCACGGTTTGCCGCCAAGGAGGCCGTAGTGAAGGTGCTGAAGGACACTACGGGCATGCAATGGCACGACTGCCAGGTGCTCGTCGACGCCAACGGGGCTCCGAACTTGCGCATGCGTGGGCGCGTTGCCGAAGCTGCCGAGTGGCTCGGGATCACCGCCTGGCATGTGTCATTGACACATGACGGCGCTCACGCGATGGCATTCGTTGTTGCCGAGGGGGTTGGCCCATGATCGGGGTGTACCCAGTGGAGCAGGTGCGCGCCGCTGAATGGGAGCTCATGGCCGTGCTCCCGGCGGGAGCGTTGATGCAGCGGGCTGCATTTGCCCTGTCGGTGCGCTGTGCGCGTGTGTTGTCTCAGTCCTCTGGCTCGGTGGTCGGATCGCGCGTCGTCGTGCTGATCGGCGGCGGAAACAACGGTGCGGATGCAATGTGGGCGGCGGTGCTCCTTGCCGGCCGCGGTGTTCAGGTCAGTGCCATCTTGGTCACCCGCACCCCAGAGCCCACAGCCGCCGCAGCAATGCGCGCCGCTGGCATCGCGATGTGCGAGTTTTCTGAGGAATGCGATGTGCTGATCGGCAGTGCCGATCTCGTGGTCGATGGCATGACCGGTATCGGTGCCGCAGGACCGCTGCGCGAACCGGCCGCTTCCTGTGCTCGGGCGGCGAACGCGCTGGCGTCACTGGTTGTCAGTGTCGACATCCCCAGTGGTGTTGATGCGGACACCGGAGCGGTGGCAGGCGATGCGGTGTCCGCCGATGTCACCGTGACCTTCGGCGCACTCAAACCCGGACTGCTCAATGCGCCTGGCGCGATGCACTGCGGATCGATAGACCTGGTGGATATTGGCCTGGGGAATACCTTGCCGCAGGCACGCATGCATGTTCTCGACGACAGTGACATCGTGCGCTGGTATCGGCCAGGAACACCCACTGATCACAAGTACAGTCGTGGGGTCGTGCTCATTGCCGCGGGAAGTGCGCAATACCCCGGTGCGGGATTGCTTGCGGTCGCAGGAGCCCTGTCAGTGGGCCCAGGCATGGTGCAGATCCTGGCCCGCGCACCGCGGCCGTCGGATATTGACCCCGTCATGCTGAAGTATCCGCAGATCGTCCAGGTGGCCGATATCGACCAACGAACTCGCGCCATCCTGATTGGTCCGGGGATGACTGGAACTGATGCCCACATGCAACTGCTGACGAGGGTGCTAGACCAGGACCTGCCGGTGATCTTGGATGCGGGGGCACTGTCGATGGTTGCCGCCAACGTCCCGCTGGTTCAGCAGATTCGTCAGCGATCGGCGTTGACCGTGATGACACCGCACGACGGGGAGCTCACTGCGCTGACCGGACCCAGTCAGAGCCCGAGAATCCACCGTGCGGCGCAGGCGGCACGCGACTTCGGGGCGATCGTGGTCCATAAGGGATTCGCGACGATCATCGCCGGTCCCGACGGTGAGCTGTTCTTCGACGATGCCGGAACACCCGTGCTTGCCACGGCGGGATCAGGTGATGTGCTGGCAGGAATCATCGCGGCAAGTCTTGCCGGTCACCGAGGCCTGGATCTGCCGGCATCGGTAGAACTGGTAGCTGCTGCGGTGCGGGTTCACTCATTGGCCGCGCTACGGGAGGCAGATGGCGGCCCCGCCATTTCGGTCGCAGACTTGCCGGTGGCAGCGAGCCAGGTCGTGCGCGAAATGTGGCGTCAAGGTGCCGATGAGCGCTCGATGAGTCGGTGGGGACAATGAGTTATGCCTAGAGCCGCAGCAGTCATCGACACCAGCGCGCTGCGTCATAACCTGCGCGTGATGGCTCGCGCTGCCGGCAGCGCGCAACTGATGGCCATCGTCAAGGCTGAGGCATACGGCCACGGCATGGTTCCCATCGCGCGCATTGCCCGAGAAGAGCAGGTGCCCTGGCTCGGCGTTGCCTTGCCCAGCGAGGCATTGGAATTACGCGCGGCCGGCGATACCGGCCGAATCTTGGCCTGGCTCTGGGCACCGGGTGATCCGGATGTGGCGGCGTGCGTGGCGCAGGGTGTTGACCTGTCGATCTCCAGTGAGCAGGATCTGGAGCAGATACGCGCGGCTGCTCGCCAGTTCGGGGTCACCGCCAGCGTGCACGTGAAAATTGACACTGGATTGTCGCGGAATGGATTATCTGTCGATCAAGTGCATGCGCTGGCGCCGGCACTGGTTCAGGCGGCAGCTGCGGGCGAAGTCCACATCGTGGCGCTGTGGAGTCATCTGGCAAGCGCTGACGTGCCTGGAGACGTGTCCGTTGACCAGCAGTGTGCCCGGTTTGCCGATGCTCGTGGACATCTTGCATCCCACGGGATCACGGGCATGCAGCTGCACTTGGCAAACACCGCCGCAGTCCTGATGCGTCCGGACACCCACTTTGACATTGTGCGTGTGGGCATTGGCATGTTTGGCGTTTCGCCAAATCCTGCGCTGGGTCTTGCACGAGATTTCCAACTTCAGCCGGTGATGACCCTGCGGGCCAAGATCGCACTGGTCAAGCAGATCCCTCAGGGACGAGCGGTCTCCTACGGCGGAACGTGGGTTGCCGAGCGCGACAGCTCCATAGCCCTCATTCCGATCGGCTATGCCGACGGCATTCCTCGAAGTGCGAGCAATCAGGCGCACGTGACGATCGCCGATCGTCGATATCCCATCGTCGGACGGGTGGCGATGGACCAGTTCATGGTGAATCTTGGCGACAACGTGGCTGGCATTGTGCCCGGTGACGAGGCTGTGATCTTTGGCGAGGGCGGCCAACCGGTGGAGCTCTGGGGACAGGCTGCGGACACGATTGGCTATGAGATCGTTACGCGCATCTCCCCGCGCATTGTTCGGGAATATCGATGAGTAACGATTTCGGCCAGGCACTGCGCATCGCCGGTGGAGGGCTCCTAGCGGCCGGTCTGCTGGCCGCAGGAGCCGCAGTGGGCTCGGTGGTTGAGCGGGCTGTACTGAACAACTCCGCGCGGAAGGATGATGGCGCAGGGGACTTGGGTTCGCTGCGCGGCACGGTCGTTCCGGTCACCACAGATGATGGAATCGTGTTGCATGCCGAGATCGACGAGGCATCCAATCCCGGTGATGGCGCGATCACGATCGTGTTTGCCCATGGCTACGCGCTGTCGTTGGACTCATGGCACTATCAGCGTGCCGCGCTGCGCGGCAAGGCGCGATTGGTCTTCTTCGACCAGCGATCACATGGCCGTTCCCAGCGAGCAGATTTCGATACCCACCACATCGACCAGCTCGGGCGCGACCTGTATGCAGTGATCACGGCCCTGGCACCGGCAGGACCGCTGATCCTGGTGGGCCATTCCATGGGCGGCATGACCGTGATGAGCTTGGCCGCTCAGTATCCGGATCTGATCCGTGAGCGAGTATTTGGCGCGGCGTTCATTGCGACCACTGCATCGAGCATGCAAGCCGGATCGCTGGGGCTACCCGTAGTCGGCCCATTGATGTTCAAGGCAGCTCCCCACGTGACAGCACTCCTGGCCCGGAGAAAGTCACTGGTGGAACGTACTCGTCGTAGCGGCAGCGATCTTGCGCTGCTGCTGACCCGCATGTACTCCTTTGGGTCGGTGGCCTCAGATGCGGCCGGAAAGTTCGTGGCACGGATGATCGCCGGCACGCCTATCGACGTCATTGCGGAGTTTTTGCCAGCGCTGCAAGATCACGACAAGGTTGATGCCCTGCCAGTGTTCGGCCGAGCTGAAGTGCTGGTTATCGCCGGCGCCAGTGATCGGCTGGTCCCGGTATCAGCAGCCGAGCAGATCGTTGCGGCAATTCCAGGTGCGGAGTATGCCCTGATCGGCAATGCGGGCCACATGGTCACCGTGGAGTATCCCGATCTGGTCAATGATCTGCTCCTTGATCTGCTGGCACGCGTGCGCCGAGATGTGCACGCTGACGCCGCGTCAGTGGCTCGATGATGAACATCCGAGCAGCAGATGCCAATGCGATGCGCGAGGTCGGGCGCTGGCTGGCCACGTGCGTGCGAGCCGGTGACCTGCTGGTG
>CAIKZY010000081.1 GCA_903832025.1 uncultured Actinomycetes bacterium | reverse complement strand
GCGACGCTCAGGTCACCACGACGGGCGACCGTCACCACGTCCCTCTTGAACTCCGGTGGGTACTTCTTCGGCATGACGGACATCCTCCCGCGAGACCGCGTCCCGCAATAGAAGGTGTCAACTCAACCGACAGCAATCCCTAGAGCCACCTGATCTTAGACCCTAAGTTTCGAACCGGAAGCGGCCGCGATATTCCTCGAGTTGTGTGAGTACAGCTGACTTCCAGGTCTGACCAAAGCGGTAAAAAGCCTTTCCTGAGAATAATGCTTCCAGGTGCTGCGAGGTGCAATGCCGAAACTTGGATCTCGACATCAACCGTCACATTACGTAACCAGCAATCTCTTCCGCTGTTGTACTCGTGAAAGTCTCCGCAATGGACTCTCGATGTTGGCTGCATCACTGTGCACCCAAATCATGAATGATTACGAGACTCAACCCTGCTTGTGCATGTACATCGAAACGGCTCCTCCAGTTGTTTCTGTGCCTTCGCTGCTCGCGCTAACATCTGCATCGGATGAGGTTCACGGTGTCGATGGCACAGTTCAAGGGGGATGTATGTCGGTCAATGGTGTGCAGATCATGTCGGTGGATGCCGATTCGGTGCTCATCGGTCAGGCGGCCGTTGGTGACCGAATTATCGCAATCAACGGGATACCCGTTCCCTCGCTTGAGGTCTTGAAGCAATTGATCGCCAAGTCAGAGCGCGGCCTGCCCGTCGTGGTGAGTGTGCAGGCTGCCGATGGCTCAAGTGCGCGCGATGTCTCGTTCGAAAATCACGGTGGCGTCACGTTGGGTATTACCGCGACGAACGTCGACTCGTTGCGCAGGTCGCAAGACTCTGCAACTGAAATCGGCTCACTCATGCAACCAAAGCCCGGGGCGCTGAATGACGCCATCCAGCATGCGATATTCTCCGCATCATTCTCCGCATCGCGGCTGAGCGGATTGGGAGTGGTGCTCGCAGTGCTCGGTGTCATTGGTGGCATCGTTCTGGTGATTTCGGGAGCTTCAGCACAGTCATGTGACGTATCGGGGTACTGCGACTCGTCCCCCAATGTCGCCATCATCGGGGCTGGGATTGCCGGTGCCCTGTTCTGGGTCTTTGTTTGGGCAGCGGCGGATGCGGTTGCGGCACGGATCAAACTGGCCGCAGTAATCGCACAGGAGAATGCTGGCTCATCCGCAAAGTAGCCACGGCTGTGGCAGGTGCGCGTTACCTCAAGAGCAGGAACGCTCACCGGAGCCGATGATGATCGATGCCCGGAATTCCGCGGTCGGGATTCCGCTGGCGGCGAGCTCGGCACCCACATTCACCCGGCCGCGCATGTGCACGCTCATCTGGTCCACGGCGATGTCCGGCGCAAGGCCACCGAGATAGATGATCCGCGAGATTGACTCCTGCTGCGCAGCAGCGGCAAACACCTTGGCCATGCCGGTCTCGGTCTGGTCGAATTGCTGCCCATGCTGCAGTGCGTGGACCAGGAAGTAGGCCACCGATGCCCCGCGCATCGCGGCGCGGACATCTGCCTCATTGGTGATGTCACCCTCGATGACTGTCACGTTGTCGGCCCAGGCAGTGCCGCGCAATTTCTCCGGACTGCGTGCCAGGATGCGCACCTGCCAGCCGGCGATCAGCAGCTCATTGACCAAGCGGCCCCCGACATAGCCAGTGGCCCCGGTGACGAGTGCGATTCCTGGCATACCGCCATCCTGCCTGCTTCGGCCACGTGGTGCATCAGCAGGGAGCGACCTGCCTCACGTGACCCGCGATATCGCGATGTTCGGGGGTCGCTCAGCCAGGTCAGGTCGCAGGGGCTGTGGTGACAGCTGTCGCGGGACCCGTTGCCTGCGTACCAGCACCTACGGCATGGTCGACCTCGTGATCGATCTCCGACGCCTCTCCCCGACCGGCTGCCAGGTGGGAATAGCCGATGGCAAGGACGGTCGCGATGATCACCGCGATGCCACCGACGACATTGTCGATGACGCGCTGCTTGCCCAATTCCCCGACCTGATTCAGCGTGGTGGCATTCAGGCACGCCGTCGCCGGCACCATGAACACGTAATACACCCAGGCCTGCCCGCTCAGTCGCGCATACACAGCGATGAGCAAGAACACCAGGCCAATGAGATACACCAGTCCCAGTGAATGGACATGGCTCACGAGCGCGATGACCAGGAGTGATCCGGCGATCGTGCCCAGCAGTCGGAAGATGGTGGGGCTGATCGTCTGCGCGGTGCCAATCGGTGCCATGACCATGATGACCGCGATGAGGAAGGCCCCGCCGATCATCTTCGGATTGTCCAGAACGTAATACGTGGAGACGGTCACCAGCGTGGTGATCATCACCGTGTAGGTCACTGCCTCGCCTTGCGTGTGGGTGATGTGCCCCGGGGTTGCGCGTCGGCGCATCAACATCGGCACAAGGAGTGCCGGGATCAGGCCACCGATGAAGAAGATCAACGCCATCCACAGCAAATAGGTGTTGTCCAGGCGGTTCACCGCGGCAGCTCCATTCCAGGCCGGCGGATCAATCAGCGCCCAGGACAGCATCACCGGCACGAGCAGTCCCGACTTCTGCAGGCCAAAGCGCGACAGTCGACCCACCGTCATGCACAAGATCGCCATCAGTGCGGCACCGGATACCGGTGAGATGCCGGCCACGATGGCTACCGGTGCCAGGAATCCCATGACCATGGCCACGACGATGGCGTACCGACGTCCTGCCGAAAGCGCCGCCGCAATGCCGACGATCGCCGGGATCGATGCCCAGGTGGCCGCTCCTTGAGCCTTGCCCGTTGCGGCCCAGGCAATCAGGACCATCACCAATGCCGGGAGCAACGTGAGCATGACCACGGCCGCGACTAACGTCAGCCGGCGCTTGATCGGCATCGCGCTGCGGTGCGATGTCGCGGATGCGCCAGCATCGTGGGTGGTTGGGTTTGAGGCGGCCATGCGTGCATCCTAGATGCAGCACATTGCGAATTGAGGACTGGTGCATCAGGAATCCACGACGAAATTCAGTCCCGAACCTGGCGCACAGGCGCGGAATTTCCTCATGTACGTGGGGTTTCCGCCGAGCTGACCGCGGCATTCACCCCGGGCACAGCCATTGCCGCGCTGCCGGCCGCAGGATCAGGCCGAGCTGATGCGATCGGGTGTTCTGAACGAGGGATACGGTTGGCTCTGTGACCAATTCGTCATGAATATCTCGCGTCCAGCACTGCCGGCGCAAGCGGAGTGGCTCGCTTACCCCTAGCCTTCTGTCATGAAAACACCCCCCATGAAGTACGTCGCCGCAATCGCATGCACGGTTGCCCTGGCCGGTGCCCTCAGCGCCTGCTCCTCCTCATCAACGAGTTCGACACCGTCCACGGCGGCCAGCGCGCCAGCGTCCGCTGCCGCATCCGCGGCCGCGTCAGCACCGGCTGCATCAGGGGCTGCCTCAGGGGCTGCCTCCGCCATGGCGTCCGCGGCCGGTTCGGCTGCCGCAGCAGGGGCCTCCGGTGGCGTGGTCCCGGCCGATGTGGCCAAGGCCTTCTTCGTGGCGTTCTGTGCCAAGAACAAGGGCACCTTGGATCCCGCGACCGATCAGTGCAAGACCTCCGACGGCTCCACCACCAAGATCGATGTCACCAAGACCGATCCCACGTCAGCTGCCATGGTGCTGGCCTTCGCGTATCAGGCTCCCGGTGCCAAGGATATTGCCGGCTGCCCGACCATCGCGGAGTTGAAGTCAGCCACCTCCAGCAATCCGCCGTCGGTGACGTTGGACTGCCAGATCGCGGCCATCAAGGACATGACAGCAACGCTGTCCAAGTAGCACGCATCTGTGAGCACCCGGTACTTCGGTATCGGGTGCTCACTGCTGTGTGCGGCCACTGGTGTGAGTGGCCACTGGTGTGCGTTGCTGATTGCTCGCCGAGACTGACCAGTCATGGGTCTGCGTGACGTCCATGACGTCTGCGCTTTACCGCAATGACTGCTGACAGGCAGCGGCCTTCAGGTGCGTTATCGGCCAGCGTGCACTGCGGTGGTCGGGATCACCGACGTGATCCGGTCGCCCCACCGAGGGACAGCGCGGGCGATGACGGCACCGAGCACTGCCGCCGGCACCAATGTCCAGGTTCCCATCACCAGGCCAAGCACAGCGCCGAGGGCAATCGCGATTGGCCACTTCATCGGGGCGGTGGCGATCAGCGACGCCACCACACCGACCACGATCGCGGCGGGAACCGATGGCCCGGTGCTTCCCATGGTCAGTGACACGATCAGGCCGGCCGATGCACCGATGAACATGGCGGGAAAGAACGGGCCGCCGCGAAACCCCGAGCCCAGGGACACTGCGTAGGCAATAGCCTTGAAGATCAAGATGGCAACCACGGTGGAGGTCACCGTCAGCGTGGGCAATTTGCTGATGAATTCCTCGCCGGATGTGACGATGAACAAGATTCCCTCATTGGTGCGGTGTTGAACCGTCAAGGCGCTCACGGCCACGATCAATGCAGCAGCAATCAGGATGATCACGTGCGGTCCCGTGCCGGCTCGCCTTGCCAGTAAGGCTGCCGCAACACGTGAGACGGTCACTGCCAGTGTGGTGATGAGCGCCACGACGATCGCCCAGCCGAGCTGGTCGACGGCGATGGACTTCGGCAAGCTGCCCAACTTCAAGGTACCGGCCAGGATCGGGCCGACGAACAGGGCGAGTATGGCGCCCAGGGCGCCGATGCCGATGACTTTCTTGCTCATGGTCGGGTCGATGATTCCCATGCTCTTGGCGACCACGCCGCCGATCACTGAGCCGGTCGTCACCAGGGCGACTTCTGGCCCCAGCACGACACCGCCCCACAAGGAGGCCACGATCGCCAGGATGACTCCGACGTACTGCCTGGGAGTGATGTCGCTGATGGCGATACCGCCGATCGGTGAGTGGCCGGCATCGCCGATATAGCGGCGGATGATGAAGACGAGCAGCGCCGCAATCAGCAGCAGGCCGATGACGTACCAGGCGGGCGTGGCCGATCCTGAGCCCGGAATGGTCTCCCACAGCAGCACGATGCCGGTATTGACGATCTGCAGGACCACATAGCCCACGAGCAGGCTGATGACCGCGGCGATTGCCATGGCGGGAAATGGGCGACGCGCAGTCTGGCCGGAGGACATAGGCTCATCCCACCACAGTCATCTCCCGACACCTCGCGTGGTCACCGTCACTGCAGGAGTGACGGCACGACCGTTGCTGCCAGAGCCTGCCGTTCACGTCCACGGGGAGCAGCCGGAGTCGAACGGGCCGGTGCCAACGCATTCGCGTTCGATATCAGGTGCTCGCTGCGTGCCGGCCGGCGATGAATCCGAACGTCATGCCCGGCCCCAGCGTGCCACCGGCCCCGCCATACACACCGGCAGTAGGCGAGGACATCGCATTGCTGCAGATGTACAGGCCTGGAATCGGATTGTCATTCCAGTCGATGACCTGGGCGTTGGCGTTCATGCGCGGTCCACCGCAGGTTCCCAGCACCCCGGACTCCATCTGCACCGCATAGAACGGTGCGGTGTCGATCGGCCCCAATGTCCGGTAGACGCCCTCGTACTTCCTGTCGCCCCAGAAGGTGTCATACGTGTTGTCACCACGGCCGAATTCGGTATCACGCCCGTTGGCGACATCGGCGTTGAACCGTTGCACGGTCTGGTGCAGCACCTGCCCGTCCATGCCGAGCTTGTCGCCGAGTTCAGCGACCGTGCTTGCGCTGAGCGCCCACGGTGGGGCAACACCGGCTTGCGTGGTGTTGAAGAAGCGGTACGTGTCGACATACGTCTGGTCGACGATGATCCAGAATGGCAAGTTGACGTAGTCGTGGGTGTTGGCATCCCAGTTGAACAGCACCGGTCCGATGGCGTTGTAGTTAGCTGCCTCGTTCACAAAGCGCTTGGCCTGTCGATTCACCAGGATCGAGCGCGGCCGGGTCCGCTCGGAGTTGCCGATCAGGTAGTTGGCCTTGCCGCGACCATGGGCTGCCAATTCCATGCTGGATTGCAGCCACCAGGACTTGCCCATGTTGCCCAGGCTGGCACCCACTTCCATGGCCATCAGCAGTCCGTCGCCCTCGCATTCAGGGACGCTGACCGGCCCGGTCATCGGGCCGCGCAGGAAGGAGTTGACGAGCTTGTCATTCCACTCGAATCCGCCGGTGGCGATGATCACGCCCTTGCGGGCCTTGATGCGCAGCGTTGCGCCGGCTTCCTCGGTGACCACGCCAACGACCGCATTCCCGTCGGAAATCAGATGACGGGCTCGAGACTCGCGGTGCAGCGGGATGTTTCGGTCCAGCACTCCCTTGAGCAGGGAGCCGATCAGTGCCTGACCCTGGCCGCGACAGTCCCGTGCCTCGCGGTCGGCACGTTCTTCCTCGCTCAGCGTCGGGGCGTAGTAGTCCTCGATCATGGACGTGCGGCGCGGCCAGCCGGTCTTCGGCGGGTTCACCCACTTGGCCCATGACCCCAATTCCGCGAACGGGAAGACGTCGTTGTCCAGCGAGCGACTGCCATGCTCCATCGCCCCCGGCGCCCAGGACTGGTAATCGGGAAAGCCCTCGAACAGTCGAAGTCGCACCGGGGTCTGTTCCTGGAACCAGCGCAGCATCGCCGGGCCCTCCTCCAAGAAGGCACCGAACGTGTCCGGGTCTAGGTGGCCGTCGTCGGCAAGTCCATCCACGTACGTGACAACGTCGTCGAAGGAATCGTCGACACCATGCTCGGCTTGCTGGTCATTGAGGGGAATCCACAGCATCCCGCCGGACATCGCCGAGGTCCCACCAATCATCCCGAACTTTTCCAGGATGAGCACCTCACCGGCTCCGAAATCGTGGGCGGCCAACGCAGCGGTCAGGCCCGCCCCGCCGGTGCCCAGTACGACGACATCCACCTCGCGGTCAAGTGCGGTATCCGGCTCGCTCATAGCAGTCCTCCGCGCGGTGGGCTGCGCGCACGGCATCGGGGTGCTGCCTCAGGCCGTCGGCAGGGTGCGTGTTACTTGAGGTTAACTATGGTAAGTGACCACCGCTCGGCGGCCGCGGGCAGGGCGCTGTCACAGCGAAATCACCGCGCATTCGCCACGAATCGCACCCGGGCTGGTACCGCGCAGCCGGGCCGGCACCGCGCACCACTGCCCGAGTCGATTGCGCCCTACTTCTTTGGCACCACGATGGCTGTTGCCGAAGTGGTCACTCCTCGCTTCTCAGCCCGCTTCTCCTTGATGGACTTCGAGGGCTTCTTGGTCTCTTTCTGGCTTCGCTTCTCTCCCATGGGGATTCCTCACATTGCAGAGCCTGAATGACGCTGATACCTCGACCATACGCCTTCCACTCCCAGCGCCTCACGTCATGCATCACGCCACGACTTCGGTCAGCTCGCTGCCCCTTGGAGATGCTGCGCCAAGCGCGTGAATCCGGTGTCCAGGCTGATCCGCGGATTCCACGACAGCAGTGCACGCGTGCGACGCTGGTCGAACCAGTGCGCGGTGGACAACTGCTCGACCAGGAATGCGGTCAGCGGGGGCTCGGTGTTTTGCCAGATGCGTTCGGCCAGTCGGCCCGCCAGCAAGGCAATCGGGCCCGGGACGCTGCGGCCAGGAGGGGGGTATCCGCCGGCAACTGCGATTCGCTCGATCAATTCCGATACCGAACGCGGTTCGCCATTGCTCACCACGAACGCCTGACCACTGACCCGCTCGCACGCGTCCAACGCATGGACCAGTGCATCGGCGGCATTGTCAATGTACGTGGTGTCAATGAGCGCGTGCCCGTGGTCGATCAGGAACAGGCGGCCGGCCGCGGCACGGGCAAGAATGCGCGCCACCAACTGCTCATCACCGGGGCCCCAGATCAGGTGCGGGCGAATCGCGCACACCGAGAACTCCTTGGTGGTGCTGGCCAATGCGATCACCTCTGCCTGCGCCTTGGTTTGGGCATAGTTGCCTCGCGCTCCGTCGGGATCTGCCGGCATGGCGTCATCCCCGACGATCGGCCTGCCCACATGCGCAACCGACGGCGTTGACACGTGCACGAAGGATGCGACACCGGCCTGTTGCGCCGCATGCAGCATGACTTGCGTGCCGGTGACATTGACGCGCTGAAAGTCTGCGCGTGCGCCGGTCATGGAGACCTTCGCCGCGCAGTGAATGACGCCATCGACACCGCGCATCGCCAGTTGCACACCATCGGTGTCGGTCAGGTCTGCCCGAAACTGCTCACACGCCAGTCCCGCGTCCCCGCGCTGCATGACGCGAACGGTGTCTCCTCGCTCCAGGAGCTGCTGCGCGGTGACGCGCCCGAGCATGCCGGTGGCACCGGTCACCAGGATCGTGCGACTCATCGCCGTGAACCGGCCAGGATGCCATCAGCCCAATGCGCCAAGGCAATGCGGTCGACCTTGGAGTTATGCCGGATATCGACCGGGAACGCGTCGGTGCGAAGCACCGCGGCAAACGGATAGCTGCACGCACGTCGGTAGTGCTCGCGTTCCTGCGCATCCACCAGGTGTCCACGTCCGGGATCGGTGACGATCAGGATCACTTGCTGGGTGCCGCGCGGACCAACGCCCACCACGGCTGCCTGCTGCGCACCAGCAGCGATCGCGGCCTGTTCCAGTCCCACGGGCGTCAGGGGGCCGGCACTGGTCGTCACCACATGCGCCAGGCGACCTTCGATGCGCAATGCGCCAGCGGCATCCAGATGGCCCACGTCCCCGGTGCGATGCCAGCCGGGATTGCGTGACGCCTGCAGGGTCGTCGCCCACAATCGGTCATACCGATCACGCAGGTGGGCTGCGCGCACGACGATCTCACCGGTCAGGTCGGCGGCGCTGCTGAGCTCAAGAGCAGATGAGCCATCGGGATTCAGGGCGGCGATCATGATCTCCACCCCGGGCAGCGCATGCCCGACGTACACACCATTGCCCTGACCGGCCGCATGAATCTGCGTCAGATCTGCTTCAGCAATCGGCAGCGCTTCGGTCATGCCGTATGGGGTGCGGATGCTGGCATGGGCAAACAGCGCTGCCATGTCGTCAAGCAGGCCAATCGGCACCGGGGCACCAGCCGACAGCATCAGGCGCACGCCGGCAAGTGCAGCTCGCTGCGCTGCGGTGAGCCGGTGACTGGTTGCCTCGACATTGCGCAATGCCGCCGGAGCTGCCCACACCACCGTGCCGTTGCCCGCGGATATGGCATCAGCCAGCGCATCGGCTCGCAACGTTCCCGGGGCGGTGACGTCCATGTCCGGAATCACCGACGCCACTCCGATACCCGGACCCAAGATCGCCCACGGCGCGAATGCAGCGACCAGGGTGTCCGCTGCGGTGAGGGCATAGTGCTGGCTGAGTAACGCCATAGTGGCCCCCACCTGCCGATGGGTGTAGACCACGCCCTTGGCCGGGCCGGTGGCACCGGAGGTGAACACCACGACCGCTTCGGCGGCATCGGGCACGTTCGGCAGATCCTCACCTGACTGTTCGCGCATCCCCGCCAGGTCCGACACTGATATGTAGGCGCCCTGGATCCCGCACGTTCGTGCCAGCAGCAATCCTTGCCGGGACCCGATCACGTGGTCCGGTGCTGCTGACCGGATCGCCCGACGCATGCCCTGAACTCCCAGTCCCTTGTCGGCGATGACAGCGACCGCACCGATCGACCACAGGGCGTAGATCACCGAGACCAGCTCCGGTCCGGGCGGAATCAGGACGCTGACGCGGTCACCGGCACCAACACCTCGACGCTGGACTCCGCAGGCGATTCGTGCCACGCGGTCGGCCAGGGTCCGCCATGACACCACCTGCCCGTTCCCGGAGCGCCCCATGGTGATCAGGCATGGCTGGTCCACCGCGGCCATGTGCCGCACCTGGTGCAGCAGTGTTGACTGATCACCGGTGAACTGAGCACTGGTTGCTTCCGCATCCGTGCCTGTCGCATTAATCGGTGGCCAATGCGTTGTTGTCGCATCGATCGCCTCGGCAGTGACGTCATTTCGGTGCTGGGGCAATGCGGCAATCCATGCCAGCAGGTCTTCCACCAGGGTCGGAGCATCCTCGATGACCAGGTGACTTGCGCCGTGATAGCGATGCACATCGGCATGCGGCAACCGCGCCTCCAGGTCATGCAAGTAGATGTCGGAGAACACCGGATCATCCGGACCCCACAGCAGCAAGGCCGGGATGTCATTCAGTTGTCGGATACCTTCGGCAATGGCATGCAGTGGCTGCATCGACGGATGGCTGTCCTCCATCGGAATATCGGCAACGAAGTCCTGCACGGCCTGACGTCGTGCGGCCGAGGCATACGGCGCACAGTATTGATCGGCAATCGGTGCCGTCATGCCCCTGCGCCGGCTCAACGCCGTGGTGGCCTTGATGAAGATGGGTGTTGCCTTGGTGTTGAACGGCAAGATGCCCGGCGCTCGGGCCAGGCGAATCAGGCTCGGGGCATGGGATGTCGGCGGCTGGTGAACCGCGGTATTGAGCAGCACGATGCCGGCAAGCTGCGATCGATGCGATAACGCCCAGCCCAGCGAGATTGGCCCACCCCAGTCGTGGGCGACGGTGATCACCGGCCCGGTGATGTTCATGTGCTCGGTCAGGCGGCTGAGGTCTTCCACCCGATCGGCCAGCCGTCGCAGGGTGGACGTTCGCTGCGAATACCCCATGTCGAGCTGGTCCACCGCGATGACACGAATGTCATCAGGTGCTGCATCCAGCAGGGTGCGCCACATGAACGACCACGTGGGATTGCCGTGCACGCACAGCAGGGTCAGGCGCGGGGTGCCCGCGCGATCTGCCCAGGTGTCCAGCAGATGCCAGGTGACCTGCGCACCGGTGTGATCTGGTGCGGTGATGGTGCGTGACCAGCGCATGACTACCAGTCGATCTCGATGACCGCCGCGTTCAGTCCTGATCCGATGCCCATGCAGGCAACGCGTTGTCCGGCCGTTAAGTCCGCCGAGGCGCGCGCCAGCGTGAACGGCACCGAGGCAGGTCCGATGTTGCCCCGATCAGGAAAGCTCAATGGCACGCGAGCTTCATCAATGCCCAGTCGCTCGGCGATGGCCTGGGTGTGCACCTTGGACACCTGGTGAATGACGTAGCAATCCAGGTCCGACCAGTCGAACACGTCCTTGGCGGCATCCCAGGTATCCCCGGCCAGCTGCACGCCAGCCCGCAGCAGACCGCTGGCGTCGGTGGTCATGCGATCCAGGTCACCGACACACAATTTGTTGTGCTGGGTGGCTGATCGTGAAACACCGCCGACAAAGCGATGGCCGCCGGGGTGATCGGTTGCCCGGCCCAACACCATCGCGGCCGCCCCCGACCCCAAGGTCAAGGTGGCAAAACTGTCCAGGACGTCCTGACGCGTTGCACTGGGTGATTGCAAGCGAGCGATCGTGGCTTCCTGCGTGCGCCGACTGCCCTCGCCATCGACGATCAACGCGTAGTCGATCTGTCCGGCATCGATCATCAATGCCGCCAACTGCATGCCGTTGACGAACCCTAAGCAGGCGTTGGCCAGGTCGAAGTTCAGGCACTGCGTGGACAGGCCTAACTGCTGGTGCACATCCACCGCAGCCGAAGGCTCCAGGTGGTCTCGGCACACCGAGGTGTCAATCAGCAGGCCGATCTGGTCGGCACTGATGCCCGACTCAGCCAATGCCTTTGCGCCGGCCATGGTCGCGGCATCGGCAAATGAGACATCCGTCGGCCACCAGCGGCGCTCGACGATGCCCGCAAGGTGTTCCAGCATGCCCGGTCGCAGTCCCACCCGCTCGAAGGTCGGCGCGAGCTGGGCATCGATCTCGGCGGAGGTGACGATATGCGGAGCATCGGCAACACCAATGGACAACACCGCCGTGTCCGAATAGTGGTACACCGCATTGCCGCCGTGCGACCTCATAGTTGCCTTTCCCCTGAACTGGACATCTAGCCTCCCATGCGGCCACCGGCTCCACACCTTGGCATGGCATTCCAGGCCGACCCGCTCTCCTGACCAACCGCGATCAGACACGGACCGGCAGTGGCACCGGAGCGTGAACCGTGAGGTGGTATGTCGTATTTGTCCGAAGGTGCCACCGGTTTTCATCTGCAATACATCGCAGATACTGTCCAGTACATCTCGGTGCAGTACCGTGTGCTGCCACCACCACACGAGGAGATCATCACATGGCAACCCCCGATAGCACGTCGAATACCCCCGGGACCAACGCACCCCAGAACGGCTCCGGTACCGCAGCACTGGTGCTGGGCATCCTGCAGTTCTTCTGCCTGGGCATCATCGGCTCGATTCTGGCCATCATCTTCGGTCGCAAGGGCATGCGCCTGGCCGCTGAAGGCAAGGCAACCAATGGCGGTGCAGCAAAGGCCGGCTACGTCCTGGGCTGGATCGGTGTCGTGCTGTTCGTCATCGGCATCATCATTACCGTGATCGTCCTGATCGCCGGCGGCAAGTCATCGAGCTCCACCCCCGCGGTCAGCTCAGCCCCGAGCGCCGCAGCCAGCGCAGTCGCATCCGCGCCGGCTTCGGCCGCAGCATCGGCAGCTGCCTCACCGATGGCCTCTGCAAGCAACTAACGCTCAGTCGCACGCATCACGGGCTGTGCCTGCTCACTGACAGCAGGCACAGCCCGTGATGCATGTTCGGAGTGCACCGTGATTGAACGCCACTGTCATACGTAGCAACTGTCACTCCAGGCCGGTGCCACATGAGGCCAACGCCAAAGAAAGCCAACGTCGTGCCGTCGAGGCAGTCGGACGTGTCACACGCACCGGGGGCGACTGGATTCGGACGCTCATTGGCAGTCACCGGTTCCCCGCGATTTCATGCCCCACGCACTACTGTGATCATTGATGAGCCTGGCACACCGCCGGCCTTCCCACTCAGGAGGTTTCCATGACCCGTGTCTCACGTCTGACCGCCGTGGCAGGTATCGCTGCACTGGCCGTCACCGGACTTGCTGCCTGCTCGTCCTCAAGCAGTTCCAGCAGCGCATCAAGCCCCGCCGCATCCAGTGCGGCGGCATCCGGCTCTCCCGCGGCTGCGGGGAGTTCCTCGCCTTCAGCGGTTGGCGGCATGACCGAGTGCACCAAGGACAAGCTGTCCGCACCCGCACTGCAGGCAGCGCAGGCCATGGGCAAGACCAACACCTATTCCATCGACACCCTGGACTGCGCCAATGGCTGGGCCGTGACCAGCGGAACGCTGGGCAACGGGTCCACCGCAGCCAACTCTCCCCAGGGAGCACCGACCACGTTCGTCTTCCAGGCCGAAGGGCAGTTCTGGGTGCTGCAGGACAAGACCAAGGTCTGCGGCACGAACGGCTCCACCTCGTCTACGCCTCCGGCTGACGCCACGATCCCCGCTGCCCTGTTCAAGGTCGGCTGCCTCACCTGATCTGTCGCACCACGAGAGCCGGACACCGCGTGGTGTCCGGCTCTCGTGCGTTCGGCCATCATCCTCCGAGCGAGCCTGGATCCAACCGCCCCGGCGTGGTTACCTACCATCTGGCCATGAAGTCCTCGCTGACCCCGGCCAAGGAAGCCTCCCGTGCCCGCCGACTGGCGTGGGTGAATTCCTACACTGCCCGAACCACGGTGCTGCTGTCCGCATTGGCGTTGGTCTACCTGGCCACATTCAGCATCCAGTCCATCTGGTGGTATCCGGGCAAACGGTGGTTCGTCTGGATGAGCATGTTCGGCTACCTCTTGTGGGTGCTGTTCGCCGCCGACCTGTTGCTTCGCTTCATCGTGACACCGGCCAAGCGGGGATTCTTCCGAAAGAACTGGCTCGACACCATCACCGTGGTAATCCCGTCGCTGCGTGCACTTCGCTCGCTGAACGCATTCACCGCAAACGGCGTACTGTCCAAGCGCACCGGGCTGGTCTCCGGCGGCGCAGTGGCAACGGCGGCACTGAGCACCGTGCTGATCGTCTGGATCGGCTCGCTGATGGTGCTCAACGCAGAGCGCGGTGCGCCGAATGCGGAGATCAAGACACTCGGCGACGCCCTGTGGTGGTGCATGGTCACGATCACCACCGTCGGGTACGGCGACTTCGTTCCGGTTACCGCTATGGGTCGGTGCATCGCGGTACTGATCATGATGACGGGCATTTCCGTGCTCGGCGTGGTGTCCGCCAGCATGGCCGCCGGGCTGGTTAAGCGCACCAAGGCCCCGGCCAGTGATCCGGCCACTGAGGTCATGCAGGAACTGGCCGAGCTCAAGGCCATGGTCAAGGCATTGCAGGATCAGCTCAATGCCGGGGCGGTCAAGCCATCGGACACGGCCTAGTCGACGACCAGGTCCCCCTCGACCAACCGGTAGTCCTCCGGCTCCTCGCCCAGCCGCTCGCCGGCATCGGCCTGGGAAACCTCGGCGTGAACAGCATCACCGGCAAACCATGAGGCCACGGCGGCAACGATCATCATGGTTGCGGCTATGCCGAACACCAGGAGCAGGCTGGATTGGAACGGCTTGGCGATCAGCGCAGGGAAGAAGTCATTGCCGGTCAGGATCGACACCTGGTGACCTGGCAGGGAATGCAGCAGGCCTGTTGGGCCCAGCACCATCGCGATGGGGTTGATGCCCAAGAACGCGGCGAACAAGATGCCGACCGGTGGCAGTGAGCCCAATGTGTGTGCCATGGTCATGGGGACACCATGTGCGGTCAACCCGGCCGTCATCGTGGTCGGCAGCGTGCCCGACAACCCGATGACCAGCAGCGAGAAGAACAAGCCGATGGACAGTGCGCTGCCGGCGGTGATCGAAGTCATGCGCATGCCCGATGCGGCACCACGCTGGTTGGCCGGCACCGAGTTCATCACCACCGTGGCATTGGGCGAGGTGAACATGCCTGATCCGAACCCATTGACGAATGTCAGGACAGCAAAGATCCAGTACGGGAAGTCGACCGGGATCACCATCAATCCGATGAAACTCGCCGCAGTGACCAGGGCTCCGATGATGGCGAATGTCCGCGGACCATGTCGATAGGACAGCCAGCCCGCGGCCGGGCCGGCGATGAGGAAGCCCACGGTCAGGGGAATCAGGAAGATCGCCGCCCAGAACGGTGCGCTCTCATAGGAGAAACCACGATGCGGCAGCCAGATGCCTTGCAGCCACACGATCAAGATCAATTGCAGGCCTCCGCGAGACATTGCCGACATCAGCCCGGCCAAGTTGCCCCAACTGAATGCCTTAATGCCGAACAGGTCCATGTGGAACATCGGCTCCGGCGAGCGGCGCTCGATGATGCCAAAGGCGATCAGCAATCCCAGGCCGCCGATGAGCATGGTCAGCACCGTCGGACTGGTCCAGCCCATCGTGTGTCCGCCGTAGGGCTGCAGTCCGTACGTCACCGCGGCGATCAGCAGTCCCAGACCGAAGGCGAAGGTCACGTTGCCGGCCACATCCAGGTGATGGGACTTATGCCTGACGCCGGAGTCCTTCAGCACCGCATAGGCCCAGATCGCACCGATCACGCCGAACGGAACCGACACCCAAAACACCGCACGCCAATGCCAGTTGGCGAGCAGCCCGCCGATCACCAGGCCGATGAAGCCACCGGCGACCGCCGCCACCTGGTTGATGCCGATCGCCATGCCGCGCTGAGTGATGGGGAATGCGTCGGTCAAGATCGCGGTTGAGTTCGCCATGATCATGGCCGCGCCGATGCCCTGCACGCCGCGCCAGGCGATCAACCACCAAGCACCGGCACCGCCATCCCAGGGCACCAGCGATAGGGCGACGGCGGCGACGGCGAAGATCAGGAATCCGGCGTTGTAGATGCGCACACGGCCGAACATGTCGCCCAGTCGACCGAAGGTCACCACGAACACCGCGGTCACCAGCAAGAAGCCCATGAGCATCCATAGCAAGTACGTGACATTGGACGGCTGCAGCGGGTTCAGGTGAATGCCATGGAAGATCGCCGGCAACGAGATGAGCACGATCGATGAATTGATCGTTGCCATGAGCATGCCCAGCGTCGTATTACCCAGGACCGCCCACTTGTACCTACTGGACACATGCACGGGCACTTCAGATGACGTAGCCACTTCGCTCCCTCATGGACAACAATGCATGCATCCAACGTGTTGCACCATGGTAGCCAAGGGAGATCACGTGAGTTCCTGGTCACGCAGCAAGCCACTGACCCAGCAATCCTGGGCAGTGGTCAAGGCCAACACCTACCTGTTGGCCTTTCCGGTGACCGGGCTGCTGCTGGCGCTGATTCCCCTGGTGGTCTTCGGTGGGATCGCCGCCGCGGCGTTCCTGGCACATCTGGCTGTTGTCGGCGTGATCGCGATCGTGGTCGCGCTCTTCGCAATGAATATCTGCGTCATGCTGGCTGCTGCCGGTGCGGTGTCCGCTATCGATGCCGAGCTGCACGGAACTGATGCCTCGTTGCGGTACGGCTATGGCAAGGCCTTCGGCAGTTTCGGCAAGGTGGCCAAGTGGTCGGCTATCGCGACCGTGGTGGGACTGATCTTGGGCTTGGTGCGCGGCGGTGGAACCGGCAATGCCGGTGCCGTCATCATTCGATCGGTACTTGCCGCTGCCGGCGGGGTGATGTGGGGACTCATCACGTTCTTCGCCCTGCCGATCATCATGCTCGAGGGACGTGGGCCACTGGCAGCGATCAAGGAATCAGCGCACCTATTTCGGCAGCGATGGGGCATGCAGCTCACCGGCGGCATCAGGATTGGCGGCTTGATCGGCCTTGCACTGATCCTGCCCGGCATGGCGCTGATCGTGCTGGGCTGTTTCATCGTCGGCAATGAGTTGGTCCTGGGAGTGCTCGCATTGGTGATCGGGGTGGTCGTCCTGCTGGTGGGCAGCTTGCTGCTGAACACGGTCAAGGCGGTGTTTTCCGTCGTGCTGTATCGCTATGCCAAGGATGGGGTGAGCCTTGCCGGGTTCAACGCAGACGATCTGGCAGCCGCGGTCAAGGTTCGCGGTTGAGTCGACCAGGGTCAATCCGATCGGACGGGCAGGCACGTGCTGTTGGCGCAGGCAAGCAGTGGTCTTGAACATCCCGTGCCGGGTGCACGGACATGAGCATGGCCCCGAACGTGTGTCCGGGGCCATGCTCATGCTCGGTTCGTACCCGTTCGGTCACTACTTGAGTGGCTGAACGTCGGTCAGTGCTGGTCAGCAGAGCCAACTGGGTTGGCCGCTGCGTGCGTGCTGTTATTGCTGGCCCGTCATCCCCGGTCCGTTTTGCAGGCTTCCTGAGCCGTTCTGCTGCTGCATGAACTGCTGCATGAACTGCTGGAACTGCTGTCCCAGGTTGCTGCCCTGGCCGAATCCGGGACCGCCGGTACCTGGATTCCCCGTGCCGCCACCGGGTCCGTCAAAGCCATTGAATCCATTGCCGCCCTGGCCATTGCCGCCCTGGCCGTTGCCGCCCTGGGTGCTGCCAGAGCCGCCCTGGCCATTGCCATTGCTGCCCTGATTGCCCATGCCCCACGGGCCATGCTGCTGCATGCCGCCTTGCTGCGGGCCGCCGAACCCACGGCCGTCACTGAATCCGCCATCCGATCGCTGATCCAGGGTGTGGCGGCCAACGGCGTAGCCAGCGATGCCGGCACCGGCGAGCAGGAGTGCACCGACCACTGCGGAGATCGCGGCCACGATGATCGTGAGGTTCTTGGACGGTCCATGCGACGGCTGATCGTGTGCGGCAGCGGGCTCGACCGGTGCTGCGATTGGCAGCGGATTCGGCACGGTCGGCTCTGCCGGTGGAGTGGTCTGTGACATGAGGTTCCCTTCGTTTCGTGTGGACCCACCATGCCTGACGCCCGTGAAGGAGCCGTGTCGGAAGTGTTCGGGGAATGCAAGGGCTCCGAATCTTTAGTTGACTCTTCAACTATATTGTGGCAGACTGAGGGCATGAACGAACGCATGCCCGCTGTCTTCCTCGGCCACGGAGCCCCGCCATTGCTCGACGATCGGCTCTGGACGGCCCAGTTGTCCGCCTGGGCGGGATCCCTGCCCCGGCCCGCAGGGATCCTGATCGTCTCGGCGCACTGGGAGGCTGCCCCGATGCGACTGTCCTCAGCCGCGGCCAGCACACCGCTCATCTATGACTTCGGTGGCTTTGATCCGAAGTACTTCGCGATGCAGTACCCCACCCCTGACGCCAGTGCGCTGGCCAAGCTCGTGGCCGATCTGTTCCCCGCCGGAGCAGGACCGGTCCACGACGATCGACGCGGCCTGGACCACGGGGCCTGGGTACCCCTCAAGGTGATGTACCCGGCCGGTGACATTCCCGTGCTGCAACTATCGATTCCCACCCACGATCCGCAGACGCTGATGACCCTGGGGTCCACCCTGGCACCGTTACGCGATCACGGGATCCTGATGATCGGGTCAGGGTTCTTGACCCACGGACTGCCCTTCCTGCGCGACTGGAGTACCGACGCGGTTCCGCCGGCCTGGAGCGTGGACTTCGACTTGTGGGCCACCGCAGCCATGGAGCGCGGGGACCTGGACGAACTCATGGACTATCGAACCAAGGCGCCGGGCATGCCATATGCCCATCCCACGGTGGAGCACCTCTCACCGCTGTTCATCACCTTGGGCATGGCCACCGAGCCGACCGCAGCACCGGATGTCACCATCGACGGATACTTCTTCGGACTGGCCAAGCGTTCCATTCAAGTGGCGTAGTCACCACGACCGCAATCCGTGGACAGCACTATCTGCTGATCGCCGTGCCATGCAACGATCTCCATGTTGTGCGCTGTCGTCGATCACTTCCCGATCAACGCGCACTGCCACAGCGACGCGCACTGCCACAACGACGTGCGCGTCTGCGCAGGCTTTAGAACTCGACGTTCGCACATGGATGCTCGTGCATCGGCGTAGTCTGATCACACACAGGGGATGGTGCGATGAGCAAGAGCAAGGACCAAGCGCAAGCGCCGCGGATGCCGCAAAAGCTCTACGAGCGCGAGTTGTATCGGCTGCAGGCTGAGCTGGTCACGATGCAGGAATGGATCAAGGCCGAGGGCAAGCGCCTGGTGGTGATCTTTGAAGGTCGTGATGCGGCCGGCAAGGGCTCCACGATCAAGCGACTCACTGAGTACCTCAACCCGCGCGTGGCACAGATCGTGGCGCTGCCCTCGCCGACTGAGCGAGAACGGCATCAGTGGTACTTCCAGCGGTACGTGGAGCACCTTCCCGCCGGCGGGGAGATTCGGCTGTTCGATCGCAGTTGGTACAACCGGGCCGGCGTGGAAAAGGTCATGGGCTTTTGCACCGCCGATCAATACCGCCGCTTCTTGCACCAGGCGCCGATCTTCGAGCGACTGCTCATCGAGGACGGCATCATGCTGCGCAAGTACTGGTTCTCGGTATCCGACGCGGAGCAGGAGCGCCGATTCCGCTCCCGACTCAAGGATCCAATGCGGCAGTGGAAGCTGTCACCAATGGACCTTGAGTCCATGTCCAAGTGGGAGGACTACTCCCGGGCCAAGGACGAGATGCTCGTGCATACCGACACCACCGAGTCACCGTGGTTCATCGTCGAAGCCGACGACAAGCGTCGAACGCGCATCAACATGATCTCGCACCTGCTGTCGACCGTGCCGTACGCACCGGTGACGCGCACGCCATTGAAACTGCCCAAGCGCGTTGACTCCGGCACCTACCAGCGCCCGCCGCGCGAGCTCAGCCAGTACGTTCCCGATGTTGCCCAGGAACTCATCGACGATCAGCAATCACGCAAGTAACGCATGCCGGCAGGAACACGGCAGGGCAGGATGCATGCACTGCCGGCAGAGCGCTACAGCTCTGACGAGCGCCAGGGGGCGTGACTTTCCAGCAGCGCGTACACCTCTGCGGCGCGATAGCGACGATGCCCGCCGAGGGTGCGAATGCTAGCCAGCTTGCCGGCCTTGGCCCAACGGGTGACTGTCTTGGGGTCCACGCGGAACAAGGTGGCAACTTCCGAGGGCGTCAACAGCTGCTCGGCATCCGGTGCGGCCATCGTCACCTCCTTGATCGGTCATACCCGCGGTGGGTTCATGCTGCTGCGTACTGTCCCATCCCAATGGGGGGCTATCAAGCATAAATGGCAGAAATACCCGCATTTTCGTGGTGATACGTCCTATATGTCCGTTCTTAGCGGACCTGAACCACCGGGAGGTGGGTGGTCGGGTTTCGGGCCGCGGCGACTACAGGTACTATCGGTGTCCACTGGAGCGCAGTTCCCGCTGCGCAGTTCCGTCCACACACGTGTCGGGGCATTGGCCCCGAATGAGGGGGTCGAGCCATGGGGCGCGGCCGGGCTAAGGCAAAACAGACCAAGGTTGCCCGTGAGTTGAAGTACGGCGGTCCGCAAACCGATTTTCAGCGGTTGCAGGCCGAGCTCACGGGTGCTCCGGGAGTCCCGGCTCCGGTTGTCGAACCGGAGATCGAGGACGACCTGGACGATGATCCCTACGCCAAGTACTACGAGGACGAGGACGAGGACGACGCCTAAGGCGTGCCACGACGCTGCCGGCGCGGTGCGCGTCATCGGCAGCGTCGCTGTGCTCCAGACGGTCATCGTGAGCACGGTCACCGCCGGGGGCGTCAGCTCCTGATTCAGCCGCTACAGCACACCGCTCATGGCACCGGTGCATCCATCCGGTCCAGGTGCGTTCAGCGCGGCAGTTAGCGGTGGGCTCCCACGACCGACACTGCGCCACCGGCGCCACCCTTGGCAGCGGCGTCGCCGGTCTCACCGGCTTGCCGATCGCGAACCTGGCCAGCGACCCACGAGCGGATTCCGCGTTCTGCAAGCAGCTCGATGGCAGCATCAGCGTGGCTGGCCGGCAGCACGGCAACCATGCCCATCCCCATGTTGAACGTCTTTTCCAATTCCAGCTGGCTCACGTCCCCGAGCTGACCGATGACGGTAAACACCGCCGGGACCGTCCAGGTACTGCGATCGATGTCCGCGGCAAGGTGCTCGGGCAGCACCCGCGCGATATTCGCGGCGATTCCGCCGCCGGTGATGTGGCTGAATGCGCGCACCGGCACCGCATCGGCAAGTGCCAGGCAATCCTTGGCATAGATGCGCGTGGGCTCCAGCAGTTCCTCACCGACCGTTCGATCGAACTCATCGATATAGGCGTGCAGGCCAGGACCGCCCTGCCCGAGCAGGACGTAGCGGGCCAGGGAGTATCCATTGGAGTGCAGGCCACTTGACGCCATCGCCACGATGACATCATCGGCCTGCACCAACGCAGGACCCAAGAGCCGCGAGGCTTCCACCACGCCGGTACCTGCACCGGCGATGTCGTACTCCCCCGGCCCCAGCAATCCCGGATGCTCGGCAGTCTCCCCACCCAGCAGTGCGCAGCCAGCCTGCTGGCAGCCATTGGCGATCCCCGACACGATTGCGGCGATGCGCTCAGGGACAACCGATCCGCACGCAATGTAATCGGTGAGGAACAACGGCTCCGCACCGCAGACCACCAGGTCGTCCACGATCATGGCAACAAGGTCGATACCAACAGTGTGATGAATATCCATCGCCTGAGCGACGGCGACCTTGGTACCCACGCCATCTGTGCTGGTGGCCAGGAGCGGCTTGGTGAATCGAGTCAGTACCGAGGCGTCGAACAGTCCGGCGAAGCCACCGAAGCTGCCGGCGGTCTCCGGTCGTTGCGCGGCCGCGACAGCGGCCCGCATGAGCGCTACTGCACGCTCGCCGGCTTCGACGTCCACACCGGCTGCGGCGTAGGACGCACCGGTCATGGCCGGCCCAATGCGTCAGCGGCGCCGCCGGCCACGACGTTGGTGACACCCTCAGAATCCACTACCCGACGCTCGATCCCGTCGAGCAACTGCTTGCCCACGGACTCCTGGCTTGGCGGGACGGGCACGGGATAGATGCCGTCGAAGCAGGCCCGGCACAGGTGATCCTTCGGGATCGTGGTTGCCTCGATCAGCTTGTCCAGCGCCACGAATCCCAACGAGTCCGCCCCGATCGAGGTGCAGATCTCCTCGGCGGTCAGGCCATTGGCGATGAGTTCGGCACGCGTGGCGAAGTCAATGCCATAGAAGCAGGGCCACTTCACCGGCGGGGAGGAGATGCGCACGTGCACTTCCTTGGCACCGGCCTCGCGCAGCATGCGCACCAGCGCTCGCTGGGTGTTGCCGCGCACGATGGAGTCATCGACGACCACCAGTCGCTGACCGGCGATCACCTCGCGCAGTGGATTGAGCTTCAACCGGATACCGAGCTGACGAATGGTCTGGGACGGCTGGATGAAGGTACGTCCGACGTAGGCATTTTTCACCAGGCCCTCGGCGAACGGAATGCCCGACTGCTGCGCGTAGCCGATGGCCGCGTATCGACCGGACTCCGGCACCGGGATCACCAGGTCCGCTTCAACCGGATGTTCCTCGGCCAGTTGCCGCCCGATCTGCACCCGGGATGCCTGCACGCTGCGACCGGAGATCGTGGTATCCGGACGGGCCAGGTAGACATACTCGAACAGGCAGCCCTTGGGCTCTGCAGTAGCAAACCGCTGCGAGCGAATGCCGTGCTCATCAATGGCGATGAGCTCACCGGGCTCGATCTCCCGGACGAACGAGGCACCCACGATGTCCAAGGCAGCAGTCTCGCTGGCCAATACCCAGCCCCGCTCCAAGCGGCCGAGTACCAGTGGGCGAATGCCTTGGGGATCACGGGCGCCATACAGTGCGTCATCGTCCATGAAGACCAACGAGAACGCTCCGCGCACATGCGGCAGTTCCAGCATGGCCGCGGCTTCGATGCTCAAGTCAGGATGGGCGGCCAGCAGCGCCGTCAATGCATCGGAGTCGTTGGTCGCACGACGAGCATCGCCAAAGGGCAACTCACCGGACTGCGGGGACAACGCAGCCAGTCGCGTGACCAGCTCAGCGGTGTTGGTCAGATTGCCGTTGTGACCCAGGGCAAGGTGTCCGGTCGCAGTCGATCGCAGGATCGGCTGCGCGTTCTCCCATACGCTGGCTCCGGTGGTGGAGTAGCGGGTGTGCCCGATGGCCACATGGCCTTTCAAGGACTCCAGGCTGGCCTCGGTGAACACCTGCGATACCAGGCCCATGTCCTTGTACACCAGGATGTGCGATCCATCGGAGACCGCGATGCCCGCTGATTCCTGTCCGCGGTGCTGCAAGGCATACAGGCCGAAGTACGTGAGCTTGGCGACTTCGTCTCCTGGAGCCCAGACCCCGAAAACCCCGCAGGCATCCTGCGGTCCCTTTTCACCGGGGAGCAGTTCGTGGGTGAGTAGTCCATCTCCACGAGGCACGTTGCCATCCTACGCGACCGGTGCACCGGGCAGCGCCGACTCAGCGCACGGTGTACAGCGGCAGGTAGTCAGATAGGTCACTTCGCTCACCGCTGGCGAGCACCTGGCTGCCGGTTATTGCCTGATCCCAGGTCAGATGGCCGCACGCCAGTTCCAGCCAGGTGCGCGGTGCGCACTCCACCACCGCCGGCGGCGTGCCGCGGCGATGGGTTGCTCCCGAAATAGCCTGGATCGCCGCGACCGGCGGGATTCGGATCTCCACGCTGCGTCCCGGGGCGATATCGCTCAACTGCGCCAGGGTGGCCTTGACGGCAGCGGTCAATGCAGAACGGGGGACGTCCTGGCCGGCCTGCAGCCGCGCCAGGACGTCGGCGACCAGTTCAGGACAGTTCACGCGTTCAGGATGGCCGGCAATGTGGCAGTGTGCGCAGCGCGCAATTCGTCGATGGTGACCGTCAACAGGTCTGAGATCTGCAGCACCTGCTGCCCTGGATACCCGGCATCGGCGCCGAGCTCGGAGTCCACCACGCCGATGCGGTGTGCGGGCAGGCCGCGGGCAGCGCACATCTCGGTGAATCGCAGTTCCTCACTGCGCGGGACGACGACCACTGCTCGCCCGGCAGATTCGGCGAACAGCTGCACGAACGGATCGATGTCATCGGGAAGCCAGCACCGCGCACCGATACCCGAATGCATCGCCATCTCCGACAACGTGATCATCAGACCGCCATCGGAGATGTCGTGCGCGGCCGTCAGCATTCCGTCCCGCGATCCGGCGATCATGATCTCGGACAGCAGTCGCTCGCGCGCCAGGTCGACCCGCGGCGGCATGCCGCCTAGGTGGCCGTGCACATGGTGGGCCCATTCGCTTCCGGCGAATTCATCACGGGTATCGCCCAGCAGGTAGATCAGCTCCCCGTCCGGTCCCCAGGAGATCGGCGTGCGACGATCGACGTCGTCGATCACCGCCAGCACGCCCACGACCGGGGTCGGCAGGATGGCCGTGGTGCCGGTCTGGTTGTAAAAGGACACGTTGCCGCCGGTGACCGGGATGCCCAGCTCCAGGCAGCCGTCGGCCAGGCCGCGCACAGCCTCGGCGAACTGCCACATCACTTCCGGATCCTCCGGTGATCCGAAGTTCAGGCAATTGGTCACTGCCAGCGGGATCGCACCCGATGCGGACACGTTGCGGTACGACTCCGCCAACGCCAGCTGTGCACCGGTGTACGGATCGAGCTTGGCGAATCGCCCATTGCAGTCGCAGGAGACCGCAACGCCCAGCCCGGTCTGCTCATCCACGCGCACCATTCCGGCGTCCTCGGGCTGGGCCAAGATGGTGTTGCCCTGCACATAGCGGTCGTATTGATCGGTGATCCACGCCTTGGATGCCAGGTTCGGCGCACCGATCAGGTTCAAGGCGGTGGCTCGCAGCTGCTCACCATCGACCGGTCGCAGCAGGTCATCGGGGGTATCGGCTTGCAGCGCGTCCTGCCAGCTCGGACGGTGAAGGGGCCGCTGGTACACCGGGCCGTCGTGGGCGACACTTCGCGGGGGCACATCCACGATGCGCTCCCCATGCCAGTCCACCGTCAATCGGCCGGAGTCGTTGACCTCACCGATGACGACGGCTTCCACATCCCACTTGGCGCACTTGGCCAAGAACTCCTCGAGCTTGGCCGGGGTCACCACTGCGCACATGCGCTCCTGAGACTCGCTCATCAAGATCTCTTCCGGCGACAGCGACCGATCACGCAACAGCACCCGGTCAAGCCACACGTGCATGCCGCCATCACCATTGGATGCCAGCTCGCTGGTCGCGCAGGAGATGCCTGCACCGCCCAAGTCCTGAATGCCTTCCACCAGTCCCGCGCCCAGGACATCCAGCGTCGCCTCGATCAGCAGCTTTTCCATGAACGGGTCACCGACCTGCACACTGGGGCGCTTGGTCGGTCCCCCGTCGGAGAAGGTCTCAGACGCCAGCACTGACACCCCGCCGATGCCGTCCCCGCCAGTGCGGGCTCCGTACAAGATCACCAGGTTGCCCACGCCCTTGGCACTGGCCAGGTGAATGTCCTCATGGCGCATCGCGCCCACGCACAGGGCGTTGACCAGGGGATTGCCGGCGTAGCTCGAATCGAACACGACCTCGCCACCGATATTCGGCAGGCCCAGGCAGTTTCCGTAGCCGCCGATCCCGGCCACGATGCCCGGCAGGACACGCTTGGTGTCGGCCGCATCCAATGGACCGAATCGCAATGGATCCATCACCGCGATCGGTCGGGCGCCCATCGACATGATGTCGCGCACGATGCCGCCCACGCCGGTCGCTGCACCCTGGTAGGGCTCCACGTACGAGGGGTGGTTATGGCTTTCGACCTTGAAGGTCACTGCCCAGCCGTCACCGATGTCGACCACGCCGGCGTTCTCGCCAATGCCGACCAGGAGCGCATCGGTCTTCGGCGCCTTCTCGCCGAACTGGCGCAGATGCACCTTCGATGACTTGTAGGAGCAATGCTCGCTCCACATGACCGAGTACATCGCCAGTTCCGATGACGTGGGCCGGCGGCCCAGGATGTCACGAATTCGCTGGTATTCATCAGGTTTCAGGCCCAGTTCGGCAAAGGGCTGTGTCGCCTCGGGGCCTGCGATGGCGTTGTCGACGGTGTCTGCCATCACGCACCGACCAATGCATTGAGGACAGAACTGAAGAACACCAGGCCGTCCAATGACGGCCCGGTCAAATCCTCGATCGCATGCTCAGGGTGCGGCATGAGTCCCACGACATTGCCGCGAGCATTGGTGATGCCCGCGATATCGCGTTGCGAGCCATTGGGGTTGACATCCACGTATCGCGCGATGACTCGGCCCTCTGCCTCGAGCTCATCCAAGGTGGCGGTGTCTGCGTTGAAGTTGCCTTCACCGTTCTTCAACGGAATCACGATCTCCTGGCCATGCGCGAACCCATTGGTCCACGCGGTGCTGGTGTTCTCGATGCGCAGCCGCTGGTCACGGCAGATGAAGTGCATGGACTGATTGCGCGTCAGCGCGCCGGGAAGCAAATGCGACTCGCACAGGATCTGGAACCCATTGCAGATGCCGAGCACGGGCATCCCGGCGCCAGCAGCGGTGATCACGGGAGTCATGACCGGAGCGAATCGAGAGATGGCACCGCAGCGCAGGTAGTCCCCGTAGGAGAACCCGCCGGGAAGGATCACCGCGTCCACCGATTTCAGGTCGGCATCACCGTGCCACAGGGCAACTGGCTCTCCGCCGGCGAAGCGAACCGCGCGTGCGGCATCGCCATCATCCAGGGTTCCGGGAAAGGTCACAACGCCAATGCGAGGGCTCACGCGTCGGCCTCAACGCGCAGGACGTAATTTTCGATCACCGGGTTGCTGAGCAACTCCGCGGCCAGAGCGTGCAGTTGCTCCAGGCGCTCACCGGCGACATCGCCATCGATGGTGATGATGAACTGCTTGCCCAGTCGCACATCGGCAACCCCGGTCAACCCCAGTCGGCCCAGGGCTCCTTGGACAGCTCGACCTTGGGGGTCGAGAATTTCCGGCTTGAGCATGACGTCGACGACGACGCGGGCCACGGGCACTCCAAGGTGTTGGCGACGGCTACCGGGGAAGACCCCAACTCTATCGGCTGGCCGGCGGTCGATTCCCGCGAGGTTTCACCCGCCCTGAGCTTCAGCCAAGACGATTGGCCAGGAGTCGCAGGGTGTGCTGTTGCAACCAATCCATGCTGCGGAATGTGGCGGCGGAGAAACTATGAAGATTGGCCCTCGTCAGGGACTTCAGTTGAGCAATTGAGATACTCCGTGCCACATTTGGCCGAAGTCCGGCAATGAACGCCCTGGACGCACTGCCAAACGCGACCGGTGTCAACGCATGGACCTGGCTCGGGCTGAGCGCAGCAGCCTGACGGGCGGTCATCACCTGGACCTGACTTGGCTTCAGGGCCTGCAAGGCACGCGGAGTCAGGGCTCGTATCTGCGCAGGACTCAAAGCAGCGATCACCTCTGCCGCGATGGCTTGGATGTCCTGAGGAGTCAGTGCGGCCACTTGCGCCACCGTCAGGTTGTGCACGGTGAAGTTGTTGATGATGGTGTGGTTGTTCACCACCGTCTGGTTGATGACCGCCGGCGGCGAGGACGGCTGAGGAATCGGTCCTGGGGATCCGGCTGCGGGCGAACTCACAGTTACACCGCCACCGCCTGCTCCACCGCCACCGCCTGCTCCACCGCCACCGCCTGCTCCACCGCCACCGCCTGCTCCACCGCCACCGCCGGAGTTGTTC
>CAIKZY010000080.1 GCA_903832025.1 uncultured Actinomycetes bacterium | reverse complement strand
GCGACGCTCAGGTCACCACGACGGGCGACCGTCACCACGTCCCTCTTGAACTCCGGTGGGTACTTCTTCGGCATGACGGACATCCTCCCGCGAGACCGCGTCCCGCAATAGAAGGTGTCAACTCAACCGACAGCAATCCCTTGCGCTGATCGCCATCGCCCTGGGTGTATGGCTACTGCCGGAAACCAGGGTCCAGGCAGTCGGTGCGATGGATTACCGCGGGCTGGTGCTGTCCGTGGCTGGCGTAGGCCTGATGGTTTGGGCGATCATCGAGGGTCCGTCATGGGGATGGACCTCGCCGGTCATCATTGCCGCGCTCGTTTGCAGCGTGGTCCTGCTGACGCTATTCGTCTTCGTGGAACGCCGAATGGCGCACCCGCTGCTGGATGTGCAGTTGTTTGCCAATGCTCGCTTCACCGCCGCGAGTATCTCTGTGACGACAGCCTTCTTCGCGCTCTTCGGGTTCATCTTCCTGATCACGCAGTTCCTGCAGCTCATCCAGGGCTTTACTGCACTGCAGGCCGGTATTCGAACCCTGCCATTTGCGATCGCCACGGGAGTCATGTCTCCCGTGGCGATCGCGCTCATGCATCGATTCGGTTCCAAGGTCATCGTTGCCATTGGCTTGCTGGTCATGGCTGCGGGATTCGTGCTTGCCTCGACGGTGAAAGTCGATAGTCCATACGTAGGTACGGTGCTGGCATCGATGGTGATCATCGCTGCCGGACTTGGGCTGGCAACGAGTCCTGCGACTGAGTCGATCATGGGTGCATTGCCCCCTGAGCAGGCTGGAGCTGGTTCTGCGGTCAATGACACCACCCGGGAATTCGGGGGAACTCTCGGTGTGGCGGTTGTGGGCTCGGTATTTCTGAGCATTTACGGAGCCAAGGCAGTTGACGGCTATCGCAGCCTTGGACTGCCGAAGCAGTTCGAGGTGATCGTGCGCGAATCGTTGGGCGGCGGGCTGGCCGTTGCCGCACATCTGCCCCCGGCACCGTCTCTCGCCTTGAAGCACATTGTGCAGCAGGCTTTCATCGATGGCCTGGCTCGGGGATCACTGGTTGCCGCGGCGGTAGTTCTGGTTGGTGCAGTGATCGCGTGGAAGTTCCTGCCGGCACGAGCTCGGTTCTAGATCTCGGCCCTGACCATGCGGAGAGTTGAGGACCGGCTGCGGGCGGTCGATGAGACTAGGCCGGTAGGAGATCTGCGACCAGCTCGCGAACCCTGCGCAGGATCTCGTCCCGGATAGGTCGTACCCCTGTCACGTCCTGGCCGGCCGGATCCTGCAGGACCCAGTCTTCGTACCGCTTACCGGGATAGAACTTGCAAGAGTCACCACAGCCCATGGTGATGACCACATCGCAGGCCTGAACCGTTGCATCCTTCAAGATTTTGGGCTGTTGGGCACTGATATCGATACCAACCTCGCGCATCGCGGCAATGGCAGCCGGATTGATGGCATCTGCCGGCTCGGAACCGGCCGAGAACACCTCGATCCGACCGCCAGCAAGCTGCTCGAGAAATGCAGCGGCCATCTGCGAGCGCCCGGCATTATGCACGCATACGAACAGCACTGCCGGCCTATGTGTCATCAGGTTCTCGCATTCGGTAGCTATGACTTCTTATGAGGCCCGTGGTGGATGGGCTCTGGCAGATCCAGCGGCTCGGCCGCGATACCCCGTCGCGGATAGAAATACTCGGTAAGCAGCGCTCCGACCGCTGCTCCGCATATTTGGAACACGATGAACAGGGGCACTGATGCCGGCGCAATACCGGAAAAGGAATTCGTCAGCGAACGTCCGATCGTGACGGCCGGATTTGCGAACGAGGTTGAGGACGTGAAGAAGTACGCCGCACCGATCCATGCAGGAACGGCGAATGCGCCCAGGTTTCCCCGATGCGTTCTCGTGAGCACGCCAATCACGAGCAGGAGACCGGCCGTGGCAACGATTTCGCCCAGCCACAGATGCGCACCAGAGCGCACCCGCGTGGACAGATTTATCGCTGAGAGATCGAACATCACATTAGCCACCATTGCCCCGGCACAGGCCCCGGCTACCTGCACCACGATATAGACAACGCCCTCAGCGATGGGCATCTCACGTCGTGCAATCTCGACGCCGGAGACCACTGGGTTGAAGTGCGCGCCCGAGATCGGGCCGAATACCCAGATGAGAACAGTCAGCACGGCAACGGTCGCAAGGGCATTGATGAGCAGCGTGACCGCGAGGTTCTCGCTGAGAATCGTTCCCATGATGCCTGAGCCGACCACCGTTGCGACCAGAATCGCAGTTCCCAGGAATTCCGCGGCAGCGCGTCGAGACAAGGGGTGTCTCATTGAGCCCTCCAGGGTATTAGCCGATCTCTGAGGATGAGCATAAACGCCGGATTCCGCATGAATCAGTGGTCACGAGGAACGGACGATGACGTCCGGGTTCCCCTGTCGCCAGGAGTAGGTCTGCGTTCGCTGGGTGATTTGCCAGATGCCGTTCACTCGGGCCAACTCATCGTCGTATGTCCCGGCCACCACGAACAACGAATCACCTGGGGCTGCTGCGCGAACATGCTGTCCGACAAAATAGGCGGTCGCGTGCGCACGATCTGCGTCCACATGGACCACGATGCTTCCGACGAGGTGCTGACTGGCATCCAACGGCTCTAGCGCGGCAACCGAGCGCGCCACGATGGCCTCCCGACCGCGAATTTCTCCCTTCGGGTGCACGTAGCGCGCGTTCGGAGAGAAGGTGTTCCCGTAGAAATCCCAATCATGACGATCTTGGGCCTGCGCACCTGCGGTGATGAGATCGTGAATCGCCTGCCAGGAAGCCAGGTCATCGTGAGTGGGCATCATGCTCCAAATCGAGAGTCGAACGCAGTCTTGACTTCGGCAATGTAGTCCACGTGCGCAGCGACAGAATCCAGTCCGATCTTCTGTGTCAGAACGCTCACAGCGCCACCGCCCGCGTCCTGCCAGCGTTGGGCGGTCGCCAGCACTTCCTGCGCGCTTCTCGCGCGGGTCATTGCGTACTCATAGACGAAGGGCGTTTCGGCTCGGCCTGCCTCTACCAGCAACTCACGCACGCGAGCGCGGGCGGCAATGGCCGCATCGAGGTCTCCGGCAAAGGTAAAGCCATCTCCCAGGCGAGCAGCGCGCCGATAGGCAGGTTCGCTGAAACCACCGATGTAGATGGGGATGAGCCGCAGCGGCCGAGGATTGATGCAGCATCGATCGAGTTCATGAAACCGGCCGTTGAAGCTGACCAGTGGGTTGGACCACAGCTCGCGTACGAGGCGGATCTGCTCATCCAGGCGTGCGCCACGGGTGCTGAAGTCCGCATTGAGCGCGTCGTATTCCACCCAGTTCCACCCAGTTCCCACGCCCAGGCGCAGCCGACCGCCAGACATCAAATCGACGTCAGCTGCTTGCTGCGCGGCCAAGACAGTCTGCCGCTGCGGCAAGATCAGGACGCCGGTCGCGAGTTCGATTCTTGAGGTGCTGCCAGCCAGGTAGCCGAAGGCAACGAATGGGTCATGGAACGAATGTTCCTCGGTGTACGGACCCCACAGTGCAGGTTCTCGATGCGCGTGCTCTGCACCGACGACGTGGTCATAGAACAAGATGCTGTCGTATCCCAAAGTGTCGGCTGCGATGCCGATGTCGTGCAGGCCCAAGGGATCACCGTGGGTTTCGTTCTGCGGGTACACCACGCCGAGTTTCAGTGCTTGGCCCGACGGGGGTTTGGCGCCCCGCCATCTCTGCGTGGTTCGATTCCAGCTTCCAGCACGTGCCGCTCAGCGATTCGCCACGTCCCATCACGACGGATCCACTGGTCGTGATACTCACCCCACAAGATCATGTCCGGCACGGAGTGATCGAGGAAACGATGCCACGCTCGGACGTAACTCACCGCTTCCGCGCTGTGATCACCAGTGAAGGTGATCGCGATATTCGAGATGTGATGTTGGGTCGCCTCGAATGGCGCGAGCACGCGATTCATCCAGGCCACCACGGTATCGATCCCGCGCATGTCACCACTGTGTGGCGAAGAAAATACGCAGTCATCAAGGAAGACCAGTCGATGATTGTCGGTTTCCAGCCAGTCAGTTGCCCTGGCGTATCGGAACATCTGATCTTCGATGGCTGCACGATCGCCAAGCCGGTCCATAGTGTCCTTTCCGTCCACCGCTTCCACCACCGCACGGGGAAGGCCTTCCGGCACCTGTGGCGGTGCCACGCTCCTGGCCAGCAGAACCCACTATGCCGACTGCGAACCACGTCAGTGAGCGGATCATGTGAATTTGTCGCTTTTCACGTTGGCTGAGAGAGCGCACACTCCGGTGAGGGGATATAGTTGAGCATTGAACTACTACGAGAGGCCTCTCATGCCTGCAGTGACCGTCCCCACCCTTGCCTTGCCACGCCTGTACGCACAGGCACAGGATCAGGTGCGTCGCGTCCTCGGCATCGTGACGGCGCCATCTGCGTATGAAGGAGATGGATTTCCAGTTCACCGCGCGTTCGCCGGTATTGACAAGCGCCACCTTGATCCATTCATTCACATGGATCAAATGGGTGAAGTCCTGTACGCACCGGGGGAGCCCAAGGGGACCCCATGGCACCCTCACCGAGGATTTGAGACGTTCACCTACCTGATAGATGGGCGGTTTATCCACCAGGACTCCAATGGAGGCGGTGGAATCATCGGTGATGGTGGCACGCAGTACATGACGGCCGGAGACGGCATTCTGCACATCGAAACTCCGCCGGAGGATTTGGTGATCTCCGGCGGCCTGTTCCACGGGGTGCAACTGTGGATCAACCTGCCGGCGGCAAAGAAGCGCATCGCCCCGCAATACCAGGACCTTCAGGGTCAAGACTCAGCCTTGGTCAGCTCGGCAGACGGCGGGGCGTTGATTCGCGTGCTGGCGGGGTCTTTGGCTGGACACACGGGCCCAGGAATATCGCACACGCCGTTGGTCATCACGCACATCTCCATCGCCCCAGGGGCTCGGGCCACGATTCCGTGGCCAACGGATTTCAACGCGCTGGCCTACATCCTGGCCGGCCAGGGATCCATCGGCTCAGACGATCGACCGATTCACCACGGTCAAACGGCCGTCCTGGTCGACGGTGACGCGATTCGCATCACCGCTGACGCGGTGCAGGACCAGCGGAGCGAGAACCTGGAGGTCTTCTTGATCGGCGGGCTGCCCCTTCGCGAGCCGGTAGTCCAGTACGGACCGTTCGTCATGTCGACCACTGCCGAGATCCAAGAAGCTTTTGACGATTACCAAGCCGGCCGACTGGGAACCGTGCCGGCCGGGGCAATCCAGCCGTTTCGCGGGTAGGGGACGTTGGCTACCGCATGACGTCAGCGCCAGTGCGCGCGCATGTTTCATCCTGATCGCCAGTTGCCCCGCTGACCCCAATTGCTCCGATGAGTTTCCCTTCGACAAAAATCGGAACACCGCCGGTGAGGCCGGTTGGAGCAAAACCGAGCTGGCGGGTGATCTCCACGTGAACCTCGGGGTATTTGGCGGACAGCACCCCGTACTGAGCACTGTCTTGCCCGGTGACTGCAGCTGTGCGCGCCTTGGTGTGGGCCATTCCGGCGGTAAACCACATTGCCCCGTCACCGAGCTGGGTGAACAGTTGTCTGCCGAGGTGGTCGACCACGCTGACCGATACCTGAAGTCCGTTTCCGGTGGCGGCTGCGAGCGCGGCATCTGCAATGACGCGTGCCTGGCTTCCCGTGAGGGTCATGGTGTCTCCTGCTCGGTCGATGTGTTGGTGGATTGACCTGAGTGCTCAGGTGGATCAGGGTGTTGCTGCACGATAAAGCGCAGCGGAATGAGCAGGAACATGGACCAGGCGGCAACTCGGGGAGCAATGATGGACAGCAGGGTCAGTGCTGCGAACGCGACAGCGAACATCGCGCTGATTGACCACGCCGAAGTCGAGATGCTCGGGTTGCGCAAATACCCAGGATGGCGTTTGCCGCGCATATAGATCAATTGGAGGAACGTGGCGTTGAGACATAGTGTCAGGTTGTAGAGCCACATGGCGTGGGCGCCCTGATCGGCGAAGTCGACGAGCTTGCTTGGCCAGGGCAGGAAGGCGATAGAGGCCAGCCAGCCCGCGTTGAGCCACATGATGACGTTGTCGATCGCGATGAAGTTGTCGAAGACGCGATGATGGCCTTGCCACAGCAAGAACACGATCAAGAACGTTAAGAGGAATCCGCCAATTTGCCCGCCATGGCTGCTGATCACCTGCCACATGGTCTGCTGTGGCCCAGGACCGCCAATTGCCACGATGGGCAGGACGAGAACGGTGATCGCGACAGCCACGACAGCATCGGAGAAGTTCACGATGCGGTCCAGTGATCGACCGGTAATCAGCTGCAGCCCGGGAAGCGATGGCACCTCCACAGGATCCCATATGGAACCTGGCGCACTAGCGCAGCGTGCGCACTTGCGGCCGGCATCGCGGCCCACTCAAGGCTGAAGGGGTGCAGCTCGTATGCGCGAGCTGCACCCCTTCAGGATGCGTTACACCGTCGGCTGCGGGGTCCAGCGAAGGTATGGCTTGACTTCCTCGACCTTGTCCGCCCCGAACTTTGCCTTGGCATCATCAGTGGACAGGGTCGGGGAGACGATTACCTTGCTTCCTGGCGTCCAGTCCGCTGGGGTCGCGACTGGGGCGAGGTCGGTCAGTTGCAGTGCATCGATCACGCGAATGATCTCGTCGAAGTTGCGGCCCACGCTCTTGGGGTAGGTCAGTGTCAGTCGCACCTTGTTGGCGGGATCGATGATGAACACCGAGCGCACGGTTGAGGTGTCACCCTCGCCGGGATGGATCATGTCGTATAGCGAGGACACCGTGCGGTCGGGATCGGCGATGATCGGGAAGTTCAGGTCGACACCGCCGACCTCGCCGATATCCCCGGCCCACGCCTTGTGATCGGAAATTGGATCCACAGAGACTGCGATCGCTTTGACATTGCGCTTGGTGAATTCACCTTTCAGCGATGCTGTGCGTCCAAGTTCGGTGGTGCACACCGGGGTGAAGTCCTTGGGGTGTGAGAACAGCACCGCCCAGCTTCCGGACTTCCAATCATGGAAATCGATCGTTCCGTCAGTGGTCTCAACGGTGAAGTTGGGGGCCTGGTCGCCGAGCCGAATTGCCATGATGATCCGTCCTGTTTCGTGCCGGTCGCCCAGCGTCTATTGATGTCCGAACGCTGCCAGATCCCGACGGCGGCGCATTGGACAGGTCCTGCAATTGCGAGGCGATCTAGTTGCAAAATCCTCGCAGCAAGATCACGGCCGTCGGTTCCAGCTCATGATGGCCGGTTGCTGGTGCTCGAATCCCAGTGACGACACCGATGCGGGGTCGAGGTGGAACAGCCGTGCGGCGATGGGTGGCAGCCCGAGCCACGTTGCAGTGAGAATGCGCAGCACGTGAGCATGAGCAACCAGCACGACGTCCTGGTCTTGCTGCACGATCGGTCGGGCTCGGGCAAGGACTCGCTCGCAGCGGCCAGCCACGTCTGCCGGCTGCTCGCCGGGAGTGGCTCCAGGCGGGACACGGTGATCCCAGATGGCCCAGTTCGGATCTGCGCGATCCTGGCGAATCTGCTGGGTGGTCAGCCCTTCGAGCGCACCGTAATCCCATTCCAGCAAGTCCTGGTCAATCTCGATTCCGGGCAAGCCTGCCAGGTGTGCGGACTCCACCGCACGCTGCAGTGGGCTACTGAGTACCAGGGCCGGTGCTGATGGCAGGAGCAGTCCCGCGGCGGTAGCCGCTGATCGCCCGACCTCGGTCAGGGCCAGGTCGGTTCGCCCCGTGTGCTGGCCTGTGTCCGACCACGCCGTGTTGCCATGTCGGAACAGCCAAATGCATGCCACGTCGGCCGACCTATGCCTTCATGGCCCGGTAGCGGCGGATCAACTCATTCGTCGAAGAGTCATGCGTGAGCTCGGGTGACTGCGTGGACGTCAGTTCGGGAGCGATCTTGGCGGCCAGTACCTTGCCAAGTTCCACGCCCCACTGATCGAATGAGTCGATATCCCAGATCGTTCCCTGAGTGAATACCGAGTGCTCGTACAAGGCCACCAATGTGCCCAGGCGGTACGGGGTGAGCTCATCGGCCAAGATCACGGTGCTGGGCCGATTGCCTTGCATCACCTTGTGCGGCACGAGCCATGTCGGTGTGCCCTCCTGGGCAATCTCGTCGGCAGTCTTGCCGAACGCAAGTGCCTGGGCCTGCGCGAACACATTGGCCATGAGCAGGTCGTGCTGGTCAGCGATCGGATGAAGAGCGCGTGCGAACCCAATGAAGTCGACTGGGACGATCGTGGTTCCCTGGTGGATCAGTTGGTAGAAGCTGTGCTGTCCATTCGTCCCGGGCTCACCCCAGTAGATGGCGCCGGTGTCGACCTGCACCAGATCCCCGGCGAGGTTCACATGCTTGCCGTTTGACTCCATGGTCAGTTGCTGCAGATAGGCCGGAAAGCGCTTGAGGTACTGCTCGTACGGCAGGACGGCGCAGGTTTGCAGCCCGAAGAAGTCCCGGTACCACACGGCGAGCAACCCCATCAGCACCGGCAAATTGCGTGCGAAGGGTGCCGTCCGAAAGTGCTCGTCCATATCGTGAAACCCGGCCAGCATCTGGCTGAACTGGTCCGCGCCGATGGCCAGCATGGTGGACAGGCCGATAGCCGAGTCCATGGAGTAGCGTCCACCGACCCAGTCCCAGAATTCGAACATGTTGGCGGTATCGATGCCGAATGCGGCAACCGCCTCGGCGTTTGTCGACACTGCCACCACGTGACGGGCGATCGCTGCCGGATCATCGAACGCCCCCATGAGCCAGTCCCGAGCCGCATGAGCATTGCTCATCGTCTCCAGCGTGGTGAACGTCTTGGAGGACACGATGAACAGCGTCTGCGCAGGGTCGAGATCCCGGGTGGCCTCGTAGAAATCCGTGGGATCGATATTGGACACGAAGCGAAAATCCAGTCCTCGATCACTGTAGGCCCGAAGTGCCTCGTAGGCCATGACCGGCCCGAGATCCGAGCCGCCGATGCCGATATTGACCACTGTGGTGATGGCCCTGCCCGTGAAGCCCAACCATGCCCCTGATCGGACCTGTTCGGTGAAGCTCGCCATCCGGTCGAGCACCTGGTGAACCTGCGAAACCACATCAACACCCTCAACGATCAGTGAGCTGCCCTTTGGCATACGCAGCGCCACATGGAGCACCGAGCGACGCTCCGAGACGTTGATTCGCGCACCGCTGAACATGGCATCGATGTGCTCGCGCAGGCCGGACTGCTCGGCGAGCTCGGTCAGCAGGCGCATGGTCTGGTGCGTGACACGGTGCTTGGAGTAATCCAGATACAGCCCGACGGCTGCACACGTCATGGTCGTTCCGCGTTGGGGATCCTCGGCGAACAGATCCCGCATGTGCTTGACCGACAGATCGTGAAAGTGGTCGGCGAGCAGATTCCACGCCGGTCGTTGCAGGAGCGGAGCGACGTCGCTCATGGTCGAGCCCTTCAGTCAGTGGACGTGTGGAAAGGCTAGTGCGATCGACGAAGGCCATGCAGGCACAGTGCCGGACCTTTACCTGTTGGACCCCACGTGTTGTGCCGCACGTCGACCGAACAGGGAGCCTGCCGCCAGGGACATGCCCGAGGCATACTCATCGCCGTCCTGGGCGAGGTGGCTGGCGCTGGCCCCGGCCGCATACAGTCCAGCGATCGGCGTGCCGGCCTGGTCCAGCACCTGCGCATCGGCATTGGTCCACAGTCCACCCAGCGACATCCAGTGATAATCGGAGGAGGTAATCGAGATGTTGAAGACCGCGTACGGCGCATGTAACGGCTTGAGCCAATCGGCGTGCTTGTGGAACCGAGCATCCACTCCGGCGTGCGCATCATGGTTGTATTCATCAAGGGTTGCCTGCAACGTATCGGCAGGAACGCCCAGGGCCTGTGCCATTTCATTCACGGTCTCATAGGCATCCATGAACACGTGCGAGCCATGCTTGGGGTAGTCGAAGATCTCCTCATCCAAGATCAGGTACGCACGCGCCCCGGGCTGAAGATTGATGTAGTGCGCAGTTCGCGCATGGTAGGCATCCTCCGGCACGAACCGCTCCCCGTTGGCGTTGACAATGATTCCCTTGATCAAGTCCGCGGGTGGATAGATGGAGGCCGTTGCGCAGACCCCATGCATGCCTTGAGTCGCGCCGCCGACCGACTGGCCCAGCAGCAGGCCGGCACCATCATTTTGCGGGGTACCCAAGGGCTTGCCGTACTGTGCGTAAATCGGCATATTGGCGTGGATGATCTCCTCATTGAGGTTGAAACTCCCTGCGGCGATCAGTACTCCACCAGTGGCGCGGACGTACAGGTCCTTGCCCTGCTTGCGGGCCTTGACGCCAACGACCCGCTTTCCATCCACCACCAACGCGGTCACCGCGGTGTCGTACATGACCGGCACCTGCTCGGCACCAACGGTCGACAGCAACGCCTGCATTGCCACCGATCCGCCGGAAATCTCGCCGGATCCGGAGACCTGATGGCCGCGGGACACCGGTGCTGCCGTATCCCGAAACGGCCAGACCTTCTCGTTTCCGGTGATCAGCAACCCCTCACCGGTCCGGATGTACACCGCCTTGCCCTTGAATGCCTCCCGCTTGAAGGGAACTCCCTGAGCTTCAAGCCAGTCAAACTGCTCCACGCTCTGCTCGCAGAAGACTCGCAGGGACTGTTCGTCCTCGGTGCTGGTGACTGCACGCAAGAAGTCATACATGTTCTCGACGGAATCGTGATAGCCGCAGGCGGCTTGCACATCGGTGCCGCCGCCGAAGTAGAAGATGCCCTGTGACAGGGCACTTGCTCCGCCGCCGCCACTTGCTCGCTCGAGCACCAGGACGTCGGTTCCCCCGCGGTGCGCTTCCAAACCGGCGCAGGCGCCGGCCACCCCAAGACCAATGACCACCAGGGTGGCGCTGTGATCCCAGGCGGGAACCTGCTCAACGAGAACCGGTGATTCGACGATGCTCATGCGATGCTCCTTCGTGATTCAGACAAGTTACCGCAGTGGATGTCAAGTTTCAGAAATTCCGCCTGCTGCGCTCGGCCCCGGCTTTGGGGATACTGTCCCTATGACAATCTTGGATCTTTTCCGCGTCGAGGGTCAGGTGGCGGTCGTAACCGGCTCTGGTCGAGGCATCGGCCGTGCCATTTCCCTGGCCTTGGCCGAGGCCGGAGCTGACGTTGTGGTGACCAGCCGCCGTGCTGCCGAGGTAGCGCACACTGCTGATCTGATTCGCGCGACCGGTCGGCGTGCGCTGGAAATCCCGGCCGACTTGAAGGTATCCGGGACGCCAAAGCTCCTGGCGGAGTCAGCAATCGCCGAGTTCGGGCGACTTGATATCTGGGTCAATAACGCCGGCGGCACCGACGATGCCCACGTGCAGCCCATGACGCAAACCACTGACGAGCAGATGCGAGATATGCTCGAACTGAACCTGATAGCTGCCGCGGCCGGATCCCGGGAGGCCGCACTGCGCATGCAGGCCGGGGGAGTCATCGTGAACGTGTCCAGCGGAGCCGGCATGAGGGCCGCACCCAATACCGCCGCGTATGCCGCATCCAAGGCCGCATTGCTGAACCTGACCCAAACGATGGCGGCAGAACTGGCTCCGGCCGGTATTCGGGTCAATGCGATCAGCCCGGGGATGGTTCCCACAGAGTCGTTCTACAAAGTCCTGCAGTTCACCGCTGACGACCTGCCGAAGCTGGCGTCCACAGTTCCCCTGGGGCGGATGGGCACTGAGGTGGACATGGCCGCGGGCGTGCTGTACCTGGCATCCCCGGCCGCTGGCTGGGTCACTGGGCAAAACATCTTGATTGGCGGCGGGCGAGACGGCGGAAAGTCGGTTGAGCATCGGTGAAGCCAGGCTCGGGTGGGCACGGTCTTCAGCCACGTGCTTCACACCCAGCCCGTCGTGGTTCTGCATAGCCTCTAGGCTTGAGCGGTGTCCAAGGTCCTAACCTCCCTGCCCGTTGGTGAACGAGTCGGCATTGCTTTCTCCGGAGGTCTTGACACCTCCGTGGCAGTCGCCTGGATGCGTGACAAGGGGGCGATTCCGTTTACCTACACCGCTGACCTGGGCCAGTACGACGAGCCGGATATCGACTCGGTGCCCGGTCGCGCAGCGGCGTACGGCGCTGAGGCATCACGACTGGTGGATTGCCGATCGGCGCTGGTGGAGGAAGGCCTGGTGGCATTGAGCTGCGGAGCCTTTCACATTCGCTCTGGAGGCAAGCAGTACTTCAACACCACCCCCCTGGGACGCGCGGTCACCGGCACCTTGCTGGTCCGAGCCATGCAGGACGACGGGGTGTCGATCTGGGGTGACGGTTCCACCTTCAAGGGCAACGACATTGAGCGCTTCTACCGCTACGGACTCCTGGCAAACCCGAACCTGCGCATCTACAAGCCGTGGCTGGATGCCGACTTCGTCAACGAACTCGGCGGCCGCACTGAGATGAGCCAGTGGCTGGTGGAGCACAACCTTCCCTATCGCGACAGTGTTGAGAAGGCTTACTCCACTGATGCGAACATTTGGGGAGCGACTCACGAGGCCAAGACGCTCGAACATCTGGATACGTCCTTGGAAGTTGTTGAGCCGATCATGGGAGTCCGATTCTGGGATGCCTCGGTGCGTATCGACAGCGAGGATGTCACGGTCGAATTCGTGCAAGGCCGCCCAGTAGCGATCAACGGCGAGGGCTTCACCGATGCCGTGGCACTGGTCAAGCGCGCCAACGACATTGGTGGACGCCACGGTCTTGGCATGGCAGACCAGATCGAGAACCGCATCATTGAGGCCAAGAGCAGGGGTATTTACGAGGCCCCGGGCATGGCACTGCTGTTTATCGCGTACGAGCGACTTCTGTCCGCGATTCACAACGAGGACACCATCGCCAACTATCACCTGGAAGGACGGCGATTGGGTCGATTGCTGTACGAAGGGCGATGGCTCGACCCGCAATCACTGATGCTTCGAGAGTCCTTGCAGCGTTGGGTGGCATCCGCAGTCACCGGATCTGTGACCATCCGCCTGCGCCGCGGCGATGACTATTCCATCATCAATACCCAGGGGCCGGCATTCAGCTACCAACCTGATCGGTTGAGCATGGAACGGACCGAGGATGCAGCCTTTGGCCCAGGTGACCGCATTGGTCAACTGACCATGCGCAACCTGGACATCGCAGACACTCGCGCCAAGCTGGAGTTGTACGCCGCTCAGGGCCAACTCTTGGATGGTCAGGCGAAACTGATCGGAAGTTTGGCACCTGGGGGCGCTCACGCCATCCAGGCAGTTGGTGAGGAAGCAACGGACCTTGGTGATCAGCTGCTCGACCATGCAGCCATGGAGTCCGGCACAGACTGACTCGGTGCAGAACATGGAACAGGCCCTGGACGCAATCGCGATGGCTGGCGCCATCACGAAGTCGTACCGGCGACTGACCGGCCGCGAACTTATTGCGTCGACAGGTGATGCCGTGCTGGATGCTCAGTCACTCTTAAATGCCTCGGCGGTTGTGCTCGCCCATGACGGTGCAGATGATCCGCTGTTTGTCTACGTCAATCATGCCGCGGCCCGCCTATGGAAGCGGCCGATCTCGCAGATGATCGGCATGCCATCTCGGCTTAGCGCCCCACCCGAGCATCGTGCCGAGCGGACGACCGCGCTGGCATTAGCGAAGGATGCTGAGGTGGTCACCGACTACCAGGGTGTGCGGATTGCGGCTGACGGTACGCGTTTTCGGATCGAGCAGGCAGTGCTGTGGCCCGTTGCGGAAATAGGGAATGGACAGGGCCAGGCAGCTACGTTCACCCAGTGGACAACGCTCGGCAGCAGCCTAGAGCGCGCTTGACGTCCGGCGACACCACCGGCGACCACTCACGATCGTCGAATCCGGTGTCGATGCGCGCACTTGCAGGCTCGGTGAGGGCACCGCACACTTTGTCCATGGTGATCACGCTGCATCGGAACTCGGCATGAGCTGGGCGGACTGCAGTCATTACCGGCGGCACGCGGGGCATCGGTTTGGCGGTAGCACGGGGCCTGGGCAGCGCCGGTGCTGCCGTGGTGCTCGTTGGAACCGACGAACACCGTGCACGCCAACGCGCCAGTGAGCTGTCGAAGGAGGGCATATCGGCAACCGGTTTCGGCTGCGATGTCAGCGACGCGGCGGCGGTTGATCAGCTAGCTCATGCGGTCAGCCAGCCAATCGACGTCTTGGTGTGCAGTGCCGCAATCATGAGTCAGCGTGCATCCAAGACCTTGGCCACCAGCGCGCAGCACTGGCGTGAGGTCATGTCGATCAACCTCGATGGAGTGTTCCACGTGGTGCAGGCATTCGCCCCTGGCATGGCCGCCCGGCGTCAGGGACGCATCATCACATTGAGCGCATGCCTGGGTCGATTCACCGGTCCGGGGACCTCCGGTGGGTTGGCGCCCTATCGAGTGAGCAAGGCAGCAGTGAATGCGTTGACGAAGAATCTTGCTGCAGAGTTAGGGAATGGTCGTCGCGGAGTTCTCGTTGATGCAGTGTGTCCGGGACACTGCGCGACAGACATGGGTGGTGAAGATGCACCACGCACCGCTGAGCAAGGAGCGGACACGGTGGTGTGGCTGGCCACACGAAGCCAGTTGGTCGACGGTCAGCCGGTCGCTACTGGATTGCTCTGGGAGGACCGCCGCATCGTGGCTTGGTAGGGCTAGGCACGGATGCGCGCGTTGGACGGGTCGTACATCGGTCGAAGTGACACCCTGGCTCGGACCACCCGCTCCGCGATATTCACTTCCCACGTTCCCGAATCCAGCCATTGCTCGGTCACAGGGCCGTCGGCGTGAACCATTGCCAGTCCGACAGCCGCTCCAAGTGAGTGGCCATAACTGGCGGCTCGGATATACCCAACGCACCTGCCATCACGAAGCACCGGCTCAGCATGAAACAGCAGCGGCTCTGGGTCTTCCAGCAGAACCTGGATCAGACGACGGCTTGGCGGACCGGACGATTGCCTGGCTGCGCTTGCTTGCTTTCCGATGAAATCGACTGGCTTGTTCAGTGCAACCGCGAATGCCAGGCCCGCTTGATACGGATCATCAGTGTTGTCGATGTCATGTCCGTAATCGCGATACGCCTTTTCCATGCGCAGGCTGGAAAGCGCCTTGAGTCCAACATGGGCAAGACCGAAGGCCGGACCTGCCTCGGTGATCACCTCGTAGCCGTGACCGGCATGTTCTGCGGGAACATAGAGTTCATAGCCAAGCTCGCCGACATAAGTGATTCGTGTGCACAGCACCTGGGCGAATCCCACGTCGATCCGGTGTGCATCACGAAATGGGAATGCCGTGTTGGACATATCGGTTTCGGTGATGCTGCTCATGAGTGCACGTGACAGGGGTCCTTGAAGGTTGAGTTGTGCCCACGCGCCGGTCTCGTCCCTGATCGTCACGTCCAGGCCTAGCCCGTGGCGTTGCAACCATGCCAGGACGTGACGGTGCGCAGTATCGGATGCCACGACCCAGAATGTGCCGTCTGCGATCTTGGTGACGGTGACATCGGCTTCAATCAGCCCTTCATGATTGAGCCACTGCGTGTAGGTGATGCGTCCTGGTCTTTCCCCGACGCGGTTCGCGCTGATGCTCTCAAGGAGCACCTGGGCATCTGGTCCTTCGACGGCGAATTTGGCCATGAACGACATGTCCATCAGGCCAACGCCAGTGCGGACCGCGGTGTGCTCAGCAGCCCAATGGTCGAACCAGTCGGGCCGCTGCCAGGTCAGGTCGCCGGCAGCTGGAGTGCATCCGGCGCCGGCGAACCAATCGGCGCCCTCCCAGCCGGACACATCCCGAAAGCAGGCACCGTGTGCGGCAAGGGCATGGTGGATGGGGGACCGCTTGGCGCCGCGGGCGCTGGACATAGATCGGTTCGGAAAATGAGTCGCGTACACCATGCCCAACGCTTCCGCAGTTCGCTCCTGGCGATAGCGGGCGGTGGACTGGAATGGGTGCAATCGATCGATGTTCACGCCGGTCATGTCGATATCCGGTGTGCCGGTGGAAATCCAGTGCGCCATGGCCCGACCCCATCCACCACCGGTCAGGATGCCGATCGAATTCAAGCCGGCGGCGACGAAATAGCCGGTCACCTCCGGTGACTGCCCGATGATCGGGGCCAGATCTGGGGTGAATGACTCGGGGCCGCAGAAGAACTTGCGCAGCCCGACCTGTTGGGTGATCGGCACTCGTGACATGGCCGTCTCCAGGTAGCCGGCCATGCGATCCCAATCCGGGGGAATCTCGCCGAACGAAAAGTCGTGCGGGATCGAGGCGACACCCCAGGGAGCAGCCTTTGGCTCAAACAACCCCACCATGAGCCCGTCGCCTTCGGGACGGTAATACCCATATCGCGAGGGATCCTCCAGGACCGGCAGTTCCAGGTCCAGGCCCGGGATGCGATCGGTGATCAGGTAGTAGTGCTCTGATGCCTGGAGGGGAATCGAAATTCCGTCCGCAGCGCCGAGCTGACGTGCCCATATCCCGGCGCAATTCACCACGTATTCGCATTCGATGTCACCGTGGCTGGTTCGCACCCCTCGCACGTGGTTGTTGTGTGTCAGGACTTGGTGAACGCTGACCCCCTCGGCGATGCTCACCCCGAACATGCGGGCACCGCGTGCCAGGGACATCGTGGCATCGACTGGATTGACGCGACCATCGTCTGGCACGTAAAAGCCGGCGAGCAGGTCCGAGGTGTCGGCGATGGGAAACAGCTGACCCACCTCAGCCGGGGAGATCTCGTGGACCTCAATGCCGCAGATGCGGTTAAAGGCCGCCACTCGCCGATATTCCTCAAGTCTGCCTGGGTCAGCGGCGACTTCGATGAATCCAACTGGCTTGAAGCCGGTGGATAGCCCGGTTTTCGCTTCCAGAGAGGAGTAGAGCTGCTTGGTGTACTTGCGAAGTTCAGTCGAGGTCTCGGACAAGGATCCGAATGTGACCATCAACCCTGCTGCATGCCAGGTTGTTCCGCTGGTGAGTTTGTCCCGTTCCAACAGGACGGTGTCACTCCAACCCAGTTCACCGAGGTGATACGCGATTGACGTGCCGATGATGCCGCCACCGATGACGACCACCCGTGCTCGCGAGGGCACCGTGCTCACGGGTTAGTCGTTCCAGCCCTTGTGCTGCTCCTCTTCGTCCACCGAGGTGTTGAAGAACTTCACGCCGAGGGCGATTGCTCCAATCGTGAGCAGGCCCAGGACAGCGATGGTGACGATGACGCCCACGGCAGGCCCCTTTCTTGTCTCCATCACACTAGTGCCCGACAGCATCTAGGGTCTGCGGTGCTAGGTTGCCTGCCAACTTCAGCAGCAGCGTTGACCGCCACCTGAACCTGGTTCGGACAGTGAGGAGTTCCCATGCAGGCAGCATCCGGAGTGCCATTGATCGACCTGGGCCAATGGTTTGATGGGGACCAAGCGCAGCGAGCGGAACTGGTCTCGACTCTGGACGGTGCGCTCCAGCGGGTTGGTTTCCTCGTCGTGACTGGCCACCAGATCCCGCCGCAGTTGTCGGCTGATGTACGTGCAGCGGCTACTGCATTCTTTGCACTGCCGCCGGAATTCAAGCGGGCGTATCAGGCCAAAGTGGGGGGTCGGGGTTGGCTGGCGATCGGTGCCGAGGCCAATGGCTACTCGGAGGGCACCCTGACCGCCCCGGACTTGAAGGAATCATTCGTCGTCGGACCCGACGACCCGACAGTGACCGGTACGGATTCGGCCTGGTTCGCCCAGAACGTATGGCCGCAGGAAGTTCCCGCCCTCCGAGGGCTCCTGGAGGCGTATAACGATCAGATGCACACCCTTGCCCAAGCGGTGCTTCGGATGTGCGCGCTGGCCCTGGGCCAGCCCGAGCGGTATTTCGCCGATAAGTGCCTGCAGCCATCGTGGAGCTTCCAGGCAAACTGGTACCCGCCTGCGGTGATCACCGGAGCACCGAAGCCCGATCAGTATCGCATCGGTCCGCATACCGATTTTGGAACCATCACCGTCCTGGATCGGCAACCAGGGGCCGGCGGGTTGCAGATTGATATCGAAGGCGAGGGCTGGGTGGACGCGCCATACGTACCTGATTCGCTCGTGATCAATACCGGGGATCTGCTTGCGCACTGGACCGGAGCCCGCTGGAAATCCAATCGTCACCGGGTGCTACCCCCGCCGGTCAGCGATATGACGGAGGAACTGCTCTCCCTGGTGTACTTCTACGAGGCTGATCCAGTTGCGATCATCGACCCGCTTCCGATCGCACACGGTGGCCGAATGACCATGCCACCGGTGCGCGCCGGTGACTTCCTGCGTGAACGGTACGACGCCATCACGTTGTCCGAAAGCAGTTGACCTCGACAGGTGGCGCGATTGACGACGTGTGACAAGAGTGGACTGTGTGTCCGAAGCGATTTGTGAGCCGCACGAGAAGCGACACGGGAATTATTAACGCCAATGAAACGCAAAATGGACGCAAGACGGCCTCAAATCTCTACCATTCGGTCATCGCAAATACACCCCGTTGAAGGGCAGGTCAGATGACATCGAGTTCACCCGAAGCCGTTGTCGCAGAAGTGCGCGAAGGTCAGTACGGCAGCAAGGTCGTGGCAGTTGAGCCCGGCGGTGCTGAGTTCATCCCGTTGTCGGATCGGCATGGGAAACCGCATCAATTGTACTGGACGTGGATGTCTCCGAACTTGGAGTTCTCGACGGTCTTCGTGGGCATCTTGGGTGTTGTCGCCTTCAATCTCTCAGTGCTGCAGGCAGTTGCCGCCATCATCATCGGCAATGCGCTGGGCAGTGTGAGCCACGGAATTCTGTCGGCACGCGGCCCCAAGGCCGGTGTTCCCCAGATGGTGCTGTCCCGCATCTCCTTCGGACTCATCGGCAACGTGCTTCCGGCGGGCCTGAATGCGATCATTGCCTCAATCGGCTGGTTCGCGGTGAACTCGGTCTCAGGGGCGTTCGCGCTGTCAGCGTTGACGCACATGGATGTGCACCTGGCCCTGATCCTTACCGTCGTGGCCCAGATCATCATTGCGTTTATCGGCCACAACTTCCTGCAGATGTTCGAGCGCGTTGCTTTCCCGTTGCTGGCGATTGCCTTCATCCTTGCCGCGTTCTACATCATTCCGAATGCTCACGCGTCTGCCCCGGCCGGCGGAGGTGGTCTTGGATTCTTCCTCATCACCGTGGGCGCCGCATTTGGCTATGCATGCGGATGGAATCCGTTCGCGTCTGACTACACCCGGTACTTGGCACCGACCGTGTCCGGCAAGGCTGTCGGGTGGGCGGCCGGACTCGGTGTCTTCGTCTCTTGCACCTTGCTTGAGTCGCTGGGGGCACTGGCCGCCACGCTGACTGTGAAGAATGGCGCCTGGTTTGACGCGCCCACAGCGGCATTCACCAGCCCCATGCCAACAGCTCTCGCGGATCTGGTGTTGCTCGCCATCTTCTTGGGCTCGGTCTGTGCCAACGCCATCAATGTCTACTCAGGCTCGATGAGTTTCCTGGCGCTGGGCCTTCGCATTCCTGGGCACTTGCGGCGCGCGATCGTGGTCCTGGTGTCAGGGGTCCTGGGCGGCCTGCTTGGCTGGATCGCGTTGACCAACGTCGACAAGTACTCCAATTTCCTCCTGGTCATCGCCTACTGGGTTGGCCCATGGCTGGGTGTGTTCTTCATGGACCAATTCCTTCGCCGTCGGCACAACGTGGATGGATTCATGTTTGATCGAAAGCACAACCCCTGGGCCGGTTTTGTCGCCATGGCTGTCGGCATAGTGATTTCGATCTGGCTCTTCTCCAACCAAACGCAGTACGTCGGAGTTCTGCCCACGGCCAATTCCGCTTTCGGTGACCTTACGTTTGAAGTCGGCTTCGTGCTCTCGGCAGTGCTGTACTTGATCTTCTTCAAGATGCAACGGGACAAGACCGATGAGGTGCTGATCGTTCCCGTGTCCGTGTAACCGCTCACAGTGTCAACAGCGTGCCGGCCATCGCGCCTGGCACGCTGTTGGCATGTGACGCCTGCGTGACTACGGACGCAGGAAAT